>DATLVO010000132.1:0-15398 GCA_035577485.1 Verrucomicrobiia bacterium | reverse complement strand
GCCGACGGTCGGACGTTCAGCTACGTGCTCCACGATGGGACGGGATCCGGGCGCCTCCGGATCGCCGTCACCCAGAACGACGTCCGCGCGATCCAGCTTGCCAAGGCCGCCCTGTACGCGGGCGTCCGGCTGCTCATGGATCACGCCGGCATCGAGACCGTCGACGAGATCCGGCTCGCGGGCGCGTTCGGCAGCCAGATCGACCCGTTCCACGCGATGGTCCTCGGCCTGATCCCGGACGCCCCTCTCGACCACGTCAAGGCCGCGGGCAACGCCGCCGGGACCGGGGCACTGATCGCGCTCCTGAGCGCGGCCGCTCGGCGCGAAATCGAGGGCGTCGTGCGCCGGGTCGAGAAGATCGAGACGGCGGTCGAGCCGCGCTTCCAGGAGCACTTCGTGGAGGCGATGGCGTTCCCTCATCGGACCGCGACGTATCCCCATCTCTCGACGGTCACGGACCTGCCCGCCCGCCGGGCGGGTTCTGGCAGCAGCCGCGCCGAAGGCGGCGGACGGCGGCGACGGGTGGTCGCCGCGTCCGCGAAGGAGGACCGATGACCGACACAGCCCCGCGCCTGCGCAGTGGCGGACGGGCCGGTCGCCAGGCGGCCCGGGCCAGCCATCACATCGCCCGTGAGCCGTTCCTGACCCGGACGCTGCAGCCCTTCGAGGTCCTCAACGAGGAAGGCCTCGCGACGATCGAGCACAACGCCGACACGATCCTCGAGCAGGTCGGCCTCGAGTTCCGGGGCGACGCCGACGCGCTCCGGCTCTTCCGCGAGGCCGGTGCCGACGTCCAGGGGGAGCGGGTTCGCTTCCCGCGCGGGATGTGCCGCCAGATCGTCCAGGCGTCCGCGCCTTCGATCTTCACCCAGTACGCGCGGAACGAGGCGAACAGCGTCCAGATCGGGGGCACGGCGACCGTGCTCGCCCCGAACTACGGGTCGCCCTTCGTCCGCGACCTCGACAACGGCCGGCGGTACGGCACGATCGAGGACTTCCGGAACCTCGTGAAGCTCGCCTACCTGAGCCCCCACCTCCACCACTCCGGCGGCACGGTCTGCGAGCCGGTCGACGTGCCCGTCAACAAGCGCCACCTCGACATGGTCTATTCCCACATCCGCTACAGCGACAAGCCGTTCATGGGCTCGGTCACGGCGCCGGAACGCGCCCGGGATACGGTCGAGATGGCCCGGATCACGTTCGGGGCCGACTATCTCGAGGACCACGCGGTGATCCTCAGCCTGATCAACGCGAACAGCCCGCTCGTCTGGGACGGGACGATGCTCGGCGCGGCGCGGGCCTACGCCGAGGCGAACCAGGCGACGCTCCTGACCCCGTTCATCCTGGCCGGCGCGATGGCGCCCGTGACCGCCGCCGCGGTCTGTGCCCAGACCCTGGCCGAAGCGCTCGGCGGGATGACGTTCGTCCAGCTGATCCGGCCCGGGGCGCCGGTCGTGCTGGGCAGCTTCGCGAGCTCGATGTCGATGCAGTCGGGCGCACCGACGTTCGGGACGCCGGAGCCGGCCCTCGTCCTGTACGCGATGGCCGCCCTCGCCCGCCGCCTGGGAGTGCCGTTCCGCTCCGGCGGCAACCTCTGCGCCTCGAAGATCCCCGACGCCCAGGCGGCGTACGAGTCGGCCCAGACGTTCATCCCGACGATCCTCGCCGGCGTGAACTTCGTCCTGCACGCGGCCGGCTGGCTCGAGGGCGGGCTGGCCGTCGGCTACGAGAAGTTCATCATGGACGCCGACCAGTGCGGCATGGCCGCGGTCTTCGTGAAGGGCATCGATCTCTCGGAGAACGGCCAGGCGGTCGACGCGATCCTCGAGAACGGCCCCGGCCAGCATTTCCTCGGCACGGCCCACACCCTCGCCAACTTCGAGACCGCGTTCTACCGCTCCGAGATCGCCGACAACAACAGCTTCGAGCAGTGGCAGGAGGACGGCGCGCTCGACGCCGCCCAGCGCGCGAACCGGATCTGGAAGCGGATGCTCCGCGAGTACGAGGCGCCGCCGATCGACGAGGGGATCGACGCGGCACTCCAGGAGTTCATCGCCAAGCGGAAGGCGTCGATGCCGGACTCCGAGGTCTGATGGCGGGGCTCGTCGATCGGCTCCGCGCCGGCTTCGGGCGCGGCACCCTCGGCGGGGCGGAGCGGGCGGCCCTCCGGGGGGTGCTGGGCGACCCGATCTTCGAGCTCCTGCCGCTGAAATCGATCGGCGACCAGGTGCCCCACCTGCCCGCTGGGGCGCGGGTGTCGGTCACGGCATCGCCGGCGAAGGGCATCGACGCGACGCTCGACTGGGCCGCCCGCCTCCAGGCCGACGGCTTCCGGGCGATCCCCCACCTCTCGGCCCGGATGATCGCGTCGCGAGCGATCCTGGCCGGGCTGCTGGACCGGGCCCGGGACGCCGGTCTGACGCATGCGTTCGTCGTCGGCGGCGACGCCGATGAGCCGGGCGAGTACCTCGACGGCCTGTCCCTGCTCCGGGCGATAGGGGAGCTCGGGAACCCGTTCACGACGATCGGCTGCCCGGCCTACCCCCAGGGCCACCCCGACATCCCGGACACGGCCCTCGCCCAGGCCCTCCGGGACAAGGCCCCGTTCGTCGACCACGTCACGACCCAGATGGACTTCGACACGGGGGCCGTCGCCCGCTGGGTCCGCGCCCGGCGCGCCGAGGGCTTCGCCACCGACGTCGTCGTCGGCGTCCCGGGCGTCGCCGATCCCCAAAAGCTTCTCTCGATCGCCGCCCGGATCGGCGTCAAGGACGCGAAGCGCTTCCTCGTGAAGAACGTCCGGTTCGTGACCGGCCTCGCCCGCTCCGGCGGCTTCTACAAGCCGACCGGCTTCGTCGAGGCGCTCGCGCCGTTGATCGCCGACCCCGACGCGCGCGTCACGGGGCTGCACCTGTACACGTTCAACGCCGTCGAGGCGACGGAGTCGTGGCGCCGCTCGATGCTGGAGCGGTTCGCCGGCTAGCCCCTAGTCCCGCAGGACGAGTCGAGCGATCGCCTCCGCGGCGGCCGTCATCGTCATCTGCTCCGTGTCGATCACGAGATCTGTCGATGGGACCGCCGCGAACGCCTGGCGGTTCGTGGCGAAATACCCACCGAGGAACGCGGGATCGCGCGACGTCCCGCGCGTCGGGTCGCGCTGGGCGCGCCGCAGCGCCTCCGCGAACGAGACCTGCAGGGTCACGTAGACGGGTCCGGTATCCGGGTCGAGGTGCGCGGAGAAGGCCGTCCGATCCGCGGGCCGGTTGAACGATCCCTCGGCGATGACGACGGCGACTCCGTCACGCAGCAACCCGTTTGCCCGCGTCGCCGCCTCGGCGCGCGCCCGCGTCCATGTCGCATCGCCGGAGCCCGCCGCCGCGCCGACGAGGGCGTCGTACACGAGGTCGAGGTCGATGACGGCCGCACGAACGCCGGACCGCTCCAGCTCGCGCGCGACCTCGCCGGCCACCGCGCTCTTGCCGCTCGCGATCGGACCCGTGATGACGATCAGCATGGGCGGAGTCTGGGTCACGCGTCGGTTCAATTCAAACCGATCCGCCCCGTCGGGCGGAGCATCGGCAGGATCGAGCGTCCCTGGACGATTGGATAGGGCCGAGCCCTCCCATCGGGCGATGCGCGCCGACCGGCGCAGGCCTAGGATTCTCCAGCGCGCTGGTCAGGCAGCGAGGAGGAACCCCGTTTGGCTCGATACCGCCACCCGACGGTCCACGCCTCCGGCTATCCGATCCGTCTGGTCGTCGTCGAGCCGCGGGCCATCTTCGGGTTGGGCGTCCGCCGGATCCTCGAGGACGCCCCCGGCATCGAGGTCGTCGCGTTCGTCGACTCGGCGCTCGACGCCATCTCGATCATCGACGAGTCGGCGCCCGACGTCCTCCTCGTCGACTTGGCGCCCCACGGATCGAGCCCGGACGACACGACCCGGCGGCTCCGCCAGGGGGCCCCGCACTCGGCGCTCGTCATCATCGGCCGCGAGGACGACGACGCGAGCATCGTCGGCGCGGTCGAAGCCGGAGCGGTCGCCCACGTCGCGGAGATGGCCGAGCCGGCCGAGCTCGTCGCCACGATCCGTCGAGCCGCCGACGGCGAGGACCCGCTCCGGGACGAGCTCATCGGCCGGCCCGACCTCCTGGAACGCATCGTCGACGAGATCCGGGTGTCGATCCTGGCCGACGCGCGGCCACCCTCGACCCTCACGCCCCGCGAGCTCGACGTGCTCGCCCATGTCGCGCGAGGGTTCCGGAACCGCGAGATCGCCGACGCCCTCGGCGTCACCGAGTCGACGGTGAAGAACCACCTGTCGACGATCCTCCACAAGCTCGGCGTCCCGAATCGGACCCACGCCGTCACCTATGCGAGCCGCCAGGGCTGGCTCGATCTCGACGCCCTCCAGGAGCGCTCGACCTCGACGTCCTGACGCTATCCTCGGTCGATGACGACGACCGAACGTTCCTCGAGGCCATCGGCTTCGGCGCCCGCGATCGGCGGCCTGCTCGACGCGGCGGAGGCACTCCAGCCCGAGGTCGTCGCGATCCGCCGCCGGATCCACCGCCGGCCGGAGATCGGGCTCGACCTGCCGGCGACGCAGGCCGTCGTCCTCGAGGAGCTGGCGAAGATCGGCCTCGAAGGCCGGCGCGGGACGGCGCTGAGCTCCGTCGTGGCGGTGATCTCGGGCGGCCGGCCCGGCCCGACGATCCTCCTCCGCGCCGACATGGACGCCCTGCCCGTGCACGAGGACACCGGGCTCGACTTCGGCTCCGAGATCGATGGCGCGATGCACGCCTGCGGCCACGACACCCATGTCGCGATGCTGCTCGGCGCGGCCCGGCTCCTCCAGGAGCGGCGGGCGGAGCTGCCGGGCACGGTCATCCTCATGTTCCAGCCCGGTGAGGAGGGTTACGCCGGGGCGAGGACGATGATCGAGGAAGGACTCCTGGACGCGGCCGCGGGCGGCGGCGTGCGACCGACCGGCGCCCTCGCGATCCACATCGGGACGCGCTACCCGACGGGCGAGATCCATCTCCGACCGGGTCCCCAGATGGCGGCGACGGACGTGATCCGGATCACGGTTCGCGGTCGCGGCGGTCACGCTTCGGCGCCGCACGACGCCGTCGACCCGATCGTGGTCGCCGCCGAGATCGTCCTCGCCCTCCAGGCAATGGTCACCCGCCGGATCGACGTCTTCGATCCGGCCGTGGTCACGATCGCCCAGATCACCGCCGGCACGACGAACAACATCATCCCGGAGACGGCGTTCCTGTTCGGGACGATCCGCTCGGTCTCCGGGGAGACGCGGGAGAACGTCCGCGCCGGCGTCCGGCGTGTCGCCGAGGGGATCGCCGCCGCTCACGGGGCGACGGCCGAGGTCGACCTCGAGGCCGGCTACCCCGTGACCATCAACGACCCGCCGTTCACGGCCTTCGTGATGGACACCGCCCGCTCGCTGATCGGCGACGATCGGGTGGCGGAGATGCCGGCGCCGATCATGGGCGCCGAGGACTTCTCCTACGTCCTCCAGGATGTTCCCGGCGCGATGGCGTTCCTCGGCGCGCGCCCGGCGGGCCAGGATCCGGCGACCGCGCCCCAGAACCACTCGAACGTGGTCGTGTTCGAGGAATCGGCGATGCCCGTCGGCGTGGCGCTCTACGCCGCGGTCGCGATCCGGCACCTGACCGGCGCCTGAGCCCGGGGCCCTCGCGTCCGAACTGCTTCGCCGGGATCGCATCGCGCCGACGGTGGACGGAGAATGGGCAGATGACCGACGCGCCACCCGTCCGAGCCCGGCTCGCGGCGTTCCCCGCCACACTGGCCGACGCGGCGCGTGTCGCGCCCGAGGAGCCGCCGGCCCCGGGCGAGTGGACCCCGATCGAGATCGTCCGGCACCTGATCGCCGTCGAGGAAGACGTCTGGCATCGCCGGCTCGGCCAGCTCCGGACCGAGGAGCATCCCCGCTGGCGATGGGTCGAGCCCGGCCAGTGGCTCGGGGCGCCGGGAGCCGGTCTCGAGGACGTCCTCGCGAGCCATGCCCGCGTCCGCGCCGAGACCCTGACGATCCTCGATGCCCTCGGCGCCGATGGTTGGGCCCGGACCGGCACGCACGACACCTTCGGTGAGCTCGACGTCGCCGGCCTGATGGGCGTGGCGGCCGACCACGACGACGAGCATCTCGCGAGCCTCCGATCCTGACCGGGGAGCCTAGGCGGACGCCCCCGAGTAGTGCCGCAGCCCGAACCGCCACCAGGCCCGGGTGACCACGACGAGCGCCGCGGCGAAGACCGCCGCGACGGCGATCGTCTCGACCGTCAGGCGCGACGTGATCGCCTCGGCCGGGACCGTGACCGCGAACGCGATCGGCACCAGGTAGGTCAGCGAGATCCGCAGCCAGCCCGGGTAGATCGTGACCGGCCAGCGGCCGGACTGGTAGACGCCCTCGAAGAGCTCATGGATCTCGTCCATCCGAACGATCCAGAAGGCGCCGGTCGTGAGGATCAGCCAGAAGCAGTAGATCATCGTGGCGCCGAGCAGGAGCGCGACCGCGAACGCGATCGCCTGGACCGGCCCGATCGATGCCTGCAGCTGGGCCACGCCCACCCCCAACACGACGAGTCCGATCAAGACGTCGACTGCCTGCCAGATCTTCACCTCGCGGATGCTCACGAGAACCTGGGCGTCCTCGGGCTTGGTCAGGATGAAGTCGAGCGTTCCCTCCCGGACGTCGGTCATCAGCCGGACCATGTTCGGCTGAATGAAGGTCTGGATCACCCCGCCCATCAGGATGTGGACGCCCATCACCGCGAGCAGCTCGGGCTGCGTCCAGTCGTTGAGATGCGTGGTCTGGCTGAACACGAGCCCGATCACCGCCAGCCCGGTCGCCAGGGCGATGACGGACTGGAAGACCTGGATCGCGAAGTTCGCTCGGTACTGCAGCTCGTTGAGCGCACCGATCCGGAAGAAGACCCCGAACAGGCGGAGCGGACGGAGCGGCTCCCGGGCCGGCCCGGCCATCTGCGTTCCGCTACGGCCGGTCACGTCAGCCGCCGACCGCGCCGTAGTGCCGGACGGCGAACCGCCAGACGACGCGAACGCCGATCGCCCCGATCGCGATCCAGAGTGCCTGCATCGCGAGGCCGCCCAGCAGCTCCGGCGCCGGCAGGCGGCCGACGAGCGCCTCGATCGGGAAGCCGAAGGTCCATTTGAACGGCAGCACGTCGGCGAGACGCTGGGCCCAGTCGGGCATGAGCGACAGCGGCACGAGCCGGCCGGACAGGAGGAGCTCGGCGGTGAACACCAGCTGGAAGATCGGTCCGACCCGGGTCGTCCAGAACGTGACCATCCCGAGGATCCAGTAGTTGACCGAGCGGATCAGGTAGGCGCCCCAGATCGCGAACGCGAAGACGACGACGTCGATCGGGCGGGGCTGAAGGTCGGGCTGGAAGAGCGCGGACAGGACGACCGCGATCGGCAGCCACAGGACGATGACGACGAACTTCCAGCCCGCGAAGAATCCGAGGTCGGCGTGGATCGGATGGACCGGACGGAGAAGCATCCCGGACAGCTCGCCGGTCCGGATGCGCTCCTCCCAGCCGTAGGGCGTGAAGATGATGTTCATGTTCCGGACGAGCGTCCAGACGATGTAGTAGGCGGCGAACTGGCCCGGCGTGATCCCGCCCACCTCACCGCCCTGCTGACGAGCGATCGTCGACCAGACGACGAGATAGATGACCGGCTCGGCGACCATCCCGATCATGTAGAAGTAGTTCGCGACCCGGTACTGGAACTGCGTGGCGATCGCGATGCGCATCGACGTCAGGTAGTAGTCGAGATAGCCGCGGACCGGCCCGACGGCCGGCCTGGCCGGCGCCGTCACGACGACGCACCGGCCGCCGCAGCGGCCGCCTCCGCCTCGACCCGCTGGTCCTCCGCGGCGCCGGCGAAGACGTGCTCGATCACGTCCTCGATCGGCGGGTCCTCGATCGTGAGGTCGGCGACCGGCAGGTCGCGCAGCAGCCGGGTCGTGACCTCCGGCGCATCGGCCCGAGAGACGCGGAGCGTCACCCGGTCGTCGTCGGTCGACATGACCTCGCCGTACGCCGACAGGTCGACCGTGCCGTCCTTCAGGACGACCCCGATCGTCTTGGTCGCATTGAACCGCGACGCCAGCTCGGTGAGGGCCCCGTCGAACAGGATCCGCCCGTGGTGGATGACGATGACCCGCTTGCAGAGGGCCTGGACGTCGGCCATGTAGTGGCTCGTCAGAAGAACCGTGGCGCCGAGGCGCCGGTTGTACTCCGCGACGAAGGAGCGGATCCGCTTCTGCATCGTGACGTCGAGGCCGATCGTCGGCTCGTCGAGAAAGAGGACCTGCGGCCGGTGGAGGAGCGCGCCGACGGTCTCGACCTTCATCCGCTCGCCGAGCGACAGGTTGCGGACTGGTTTGTTGACGAGGTCGCCCAGCTCCAGCAGCTCGATGAACTCGTCGCGCGTCTGCCGGAACTGATCGGGCGGCAGGCGGTAGATCGCCCGGATCAGGTCGAAGGAATCGAGGGCCGGCAGGTCCCACTGCAGCTGGTTGCGGTTGCCCATGACCATCGTGATCTGTCGCAGGAAGGCGGGCTCCCGCCGGGACGGGACCGAGCCGAGGACCAGGGCCTCGCCGGATGTCGGGTAGAGGAGCCCGCTGAGCATCTTGAGGGTCGTGGTCTTGCCCGCGCCGTTCGGCCCGAGGAAGCCGACGACCTCGCCGGGCTCGATATCGAATCCGACGCCGTCGACCGCCTGGACGTCTCGGCTCTCCCGCCGAACGAGGCTCTTGAGCGCGGCTCGGAGGCCCGCCTCGCGGACGGGCACGCGGAACGTCTTGCGCAGGTCGCGGACGTGGATCGCCGGATCGGGCATGGGCATCTCCGGTCGGGTGGCAGCGGAGGGCTGAAGGGTACCGCGGGCGACGCCGGATCCGTGACCTCGGCGATACTGCGGTGGGAGGACCGACGATGGACGACGACGAGCGATCGCGACTGCTCGAGCAATACCGGACCGGCGCCGAAGCGTATGAGGCCGCCCTTGCGGGCGCCACCGACGCCGAGCTCGACCGCCAGCCGGCCGAGCCGAACGGCTGGACGGCGCGACAGGTCGCCCATCACGTGGCTGACAGCGAGTCGATGGCCTTCATCCGGCTGCGTCGGCTCATCGCCGAGGACGAGCCGCTGATCGCCGGGTACGACGAGCCCGAATGGGCCCGACGGCTCCACTACAACCGACCGATCGCCTCCTCGGTCGCGGTCGTGCGGGCGGTTCGAACGGCCAGCCTGGACCTGCTCGAGCACCTCTCGCCGGCCGAGTGGGAGCGCCGCGGGACCCACACCGAGTCCGGTCCCTACGACGTCGCCGGGTGGCTTCGGATCTACGCCGAGCACCCGCGCGACCACGCCGCGCAGATCCTCGCCGCGCGGGCGGGCGACTGATCCGCGACTAGGCTCGCGAGCGGATCGCGGCCTCCGCGAAGTCGGCCATCGACGGGAAGGTCGCGCTCGGCTGGACGGTCGCCGGCGGCGTGGCACCGGAGCCGGGGCGGTCGTGACGGCGGTTGATCCAGACGGTCGAGAAGCCCATGCGCCGGGCCGGCTCGTGGTCGTGGTAGAGGCTCTGCGCGACGTGCAGGATCCGTGCGGCGGCGATCCCGGAGGCGTGGAGTCGCTCGCGCATGACCTCGAAGTTGCGCGGGTTCGGCTTGTACGACCCGACCTGCTGGGCGGTGACCACCCAGTCGAAGTCGACGCCCAGCCGCCGGTTGGAGGCCGCGAACAGGTCGTCGTCGCAGTTGGTCAGGACGCCCAGCTTGTACCGGCGACGGAGGAGCTTCAGCGATCGAGTCGAGTCGTCGAAGGCCGGCCAGCGCCCGACCGAGTCGCCGAACGCCGCGGCCTCGTCGTCCGTCAGAGTCGCCCCGCGGCTTGTCGCGATCGCCCGTGCCCCGCGGGCGAGGATCACCCGATAGGGGAGATACGGACCCGCCTCGAGAGTCGCCTCGCCGTCGGCGTAGCTCTCCAGCAGCTCGTCGTCGGACGCATCGACGCCATGCGGGCCAAGTGCGGCCCGAAGTCCGGCGAGGATGCCGGTCTCCCAGTCGATCAGCGTGCCGTAGCAGTCGAAGGTCAGGGCGTCGAAGGCGCCGTAGTCGAGGTCTGTCATCGCCCGATTGTGGCGTTCGTCCGGCGTCCGCGCATCGGTCGTGGACCCCGTGCACCGGACCATCCCGCCCCCGCGCCGTCGACCGATGGTCGGATTGCCGGGGTTGACCGGTGGGTCGAACATGAACCAAGGCACGGGGGCAGGAGGTCGAAGAACATGTCGAGCACCCATCCCGTGAGCGGCGCGCGCGTCGTCGCGGTCGCGATCAGCTGCCTGGCCCTCGCGGCGATGACGCTGGGAACGGCCCTGGCGGCCCGAAATCAGCCTGCCGCGTCAGTCGCCCGGAGCCCCGGCGGCGACCTGGTTCGATTCCGGATGCTCGTTGCCGAGACCGACGGAGCGGAAGCCGATGAGCTCGACGCGCTCGACGCGCTGATCGACGCTGACGATCAGAACGAGGCCGACTCACCGGATGCGAGCGAAGCGCCCGACGCCAGCGAGGCGCCGGAGGAAAGCGAGGCGCCCGAGAGCGAGGCCCCGGAGGCCAGCAATCCGCCCCATCCGAAGGCGAGCGAGAAGGCCGAGAACGACGATCAGGGCGACGACAACGACGATCAGGGCGAGAACAACGACGACCAGGGCGACAACCACCAGGGCGACCAGCAGGACTCCGGCGAGCACGACGGCGGCGACTCCGGCGGCGACTGAGTCGCGGCCACTTCCACGGCTGTCGCGCCTGAGCGCCGATGGCGGCGTTGCCGGCTGCGGTCCTCACATCCTCGCGCCGATGGCTCGCGGAGCGTCGCCTCGGACCTCGGAGGGCACCCGCTCCGGTCCTCCCCGGCGCCTTGCCCTCGACGCTCGGGCGCGACGATCGCAGACCTGATCTAGCCTTTGGCGCCGCCGGTGAAGTTCCACGACCCAAGGTGAAGGCTCGGGACCAGGAAGATCGAGTCCCAGCCGCCCAGGATGATCGCCGGATCCGATCCGATCCCGCGAACTGAACCGGGTCCTAGCGCGTCGACGAACGACTGCGTGAACCGCAGGTTCGTGATCGGACGGACGATCCGGCCGTCCTCGATCAGCCAGACGCCGTTGCGGGTCAGGCCGGTCACGACCTGCGTCCGGGGGTCGAGGATCCGCGTATACCAGAAGTCCGTGACGAGGACGCCACGCTCGACGCCGCCGATCAGGTCCTCAGCCGATCGGTCGCCGGCCGACAGGACGAAGTTCGCCCCGAGCGCACCCCACGCCCCGCCGCCTTCGACGGCGTGCCCGGTGCTGGCCGTCCCGGCGGCCCTGGCCGTCCGGCGGGTCTGCAGCAGTCCGGTCGTGACTCCCCCGCGAACGAGGTCGACCGGCCATTTCGGCGTGCCCTCGGCATCGAACGGGATGCCGATCGTGCCCGGGTCCGTGACGTCGTCGCGAAGGATGACCGACGCATCGAACTGGGCCTCCCCGACGCGGGCGAAGGACCGGCCTTCCTCGACCGCCTTGCCGTTGAACCCGTGGACGAGGAGGAAGGTCAGGATGTTGGCGACGCAGTCTGGCTCGAGGACGACCTCGTAACGGCCGGGCTCGAGATCCGTCGGGTCGCTCGCGTCGCGCGCCCTGCGGGCGGCTCGACCCCCCACCTCGCGACCGTCGAGGTCCGCCAGGGCGACCGAGGCCTTCCGGGCGCTGCCGTCGGCCGTCGGCGTGCGGGCGATGCCGTCGAGGTTCGCCGCGGTCCCGCGGCCGGTCAGCCGCTGGCCGGCGCTGTTCGCGAAGGCCAGGTGGACCGCGGTCGTCGAGCAGTACCCGGCGGTCTCGAGACCGTCGGCGGCGTCGACGAACCCGCGAACACGCGCCGCGCGCCCGTCCGGATCCGCGGCCGCGGTCGCCTCGTCCCAATGCTCGACGTCCGGGGCCGCGGCCCGCGGGGCGAGACCCGGCCAGTCGGGATCCGGCGGCCGCACCCGGACGGCTTCAAGGACGCCGTCGATCGCCCGGGTCAGCGCGGCGTCGTCCGCCGGGCCGTCGAGCGAGGTTGCTGCGTTCCGCCCGTCGATCGCGACGCGCAGCACGACGTGGTTGATCTCCGACGCGACATTCTGGTGGATGAAGCCGTTGGCGAACCGTGTCAGCGCCTCGGTCCCCTGGCGGACCGTCACCTCCGTTTCGGCGTCGGCGGCCCGGGCCCGGACGAGATCGAGGACGTGCTCGGCGAGCTCGAGGCCACGAGCCGACGCGTCGGCGGAGGCGCGTCCGGTCGTCGTCATGTCGGTCATCCCGTCACCCCGACGCGGATCCCGCGGAAGCGGGCCGGCACGGCCGGGTGCCCGGTGTGGCCGATCTGCTGCGGCTGACCCTTGCCGCAGTTCGGCGTGCCCCAGAACACCCACTCGTCGCGGCCGCCGAGCATGTCCATCGAGCCCCAGAAACGCGGGCTGATCGCCGTATAGGTCGGGTTCTTCAGCAGCCGGCCGCGCTTGCCGCCCTTGATCTCCCAGCCGACCTCGCAGCCGAACTGGAAGTTCAGCCGCTTGTCGTCGATCGACCACGAGCGGTTCGTGTCCATGAGGATTCCGTCCTCGGTCGCGGCGATCATCGACGCGAGGGAGTCGGTCCCGGGCTGGAGGCCGACGTTCGTCATCCGGACCATCGGGATCCGGTCGAAGCCCTCGGCGCGAACGGCCCCGCCGGAGCTGGGGATCCCGGCGATCGCAGCCGAATCGCGGCCGCTCAGCGTCCCGACCCAGATCCCGTCGCGGACGATGTCGACCGGGTGGGCGGGCGTGCCCTCATCGTCGAAGCCGAAGCTGCCGAGGGCGCCGGGCAGGGTCGCGTCGGCGGTGATGTTCATCAGCTCCGATCCGAACCGCAGCGACCCGAGCTTCGACAGCTCCAGCCACGACGTGCCGGCGAACGCGGCCTCCCAGCCGAGAATCCGGTCGAGCTCGGTGGCATGGCCGACCGATTCGTGGATCTGGAGCGCCATCTGCTCGCTGCCCAGGATGAGATCGGTCGCGTCTAGGGAGGGGCAGGCGTCCGCCGAGAGGAGCGCCCGTGCCTCCTCGGCGATCCGTGCCGCGTTCCCCGGCAGGTCCAGCTCGCGGATCAGCTCCCAGCCGCGCGTCCCGTACTGTCCCCGGATCCCCGGATAGCTCCGGCGCTGGGTCTCGGCCTCACCGACGGCCGTCGCGCTCATCGAGGCGCCGCATTCGACGATGTGCTGGTCGACGCTCGTGCCCTCGCTCGAGGCGAACCACTTGCGCGTGTCCCAGACGCGGTGGCTGGCCTCGCCGAGGTCCGCGCCGTGCTCGAGCATCGTCCGGGTCACGGCCTCGAGGAGATCGCCCTTCTCGGCCAGCCCGACCGACCATGGGTCCTCCCGGCAGTCGCTGTCCCAGTGACCCGTCGAGGCGGCCTGTGGCGCGAGCCGGAGGTCCGGGCCCGCGACCATTCGCGACGCGCGGGCCACGGCGGCGGCCTGCTCGCCGGCCCGCCGCGCGGCGGTCGAGCCGACATCGGGAACGGCGAAGAAGCCCCAGCTCGAGCCCACGAGGGCGCGGACGCCGACCCCGGCGCGGTCCTCCCGGTCGAGGCTCTCGATGACGCCGTTCCGGGCGGTCATCGACTCGGTCCGGATCTCCATCACCCGGGCGTCGGCGTAGCCAGCGCCGGCGGCAAGGGCGGCCTCGACCGCCGCGATCGCGATGTCGTCCATGGTCGCTAGGGTAGGCCGATCGGGCGGATCACTCCTGGGCGAGCGCGCGGCGCGCGGCGGCCGGCAGGGTGGCCACATCGGCGGACCGGCGGAGAACGTCGATCAGGATCGCCTCGTCGAGGTCGATCTCGGGCGCAAACGTGAAATAACGGAATTGCTTCAGTCGTTCCTCGGCGCCGTGCAGGAGGTGGTCGGGGTCCGCGAGCAGGACGCCGTTCTGCAAACCGAGATGGATGTGCTTCCGCTCCGGGCCGATCCAGGCGAACGTCCGTTTCGCCCGTCGATCTGGCAGGCCGTAGCCGATCCAGTTCCACCCGCTCCGCACGCCCTCCACGGCGTCCGGGACCGCAATCCAGATCAGCTCGCGCAGGCGGAGCCCGGTATCGCGGATGCCCGGCGGGAAGCCCTCGAGGAAGACCTCGACCGGCAGCCGGTCCGCAGTGAGCGCGTCGTCGTCGGTCATCGGTCGATCATGGGGCGCGATCCAGCCCGACGGTGTCAGGATTCGGACGCACCTGTGACGTTCGCCTGACCGTGGATCTTCGTCGGCCGGACCCGGACGACGAGCTCGCCCTCGACGCCGTTCCGCTTCCCGAACTCCTCCGCTCGGTCGGCGCCCATGTACTTCGCCCCAAGCAGCGTCGAGATCTCGCGACAGAGCGGGAGATCGTCGATGAGCCGGGCGTCGCCCTCGACGGCGACGTAGGCGTACGGCGGTTCCGGGTCCTGGACGAGGACGACCACGGCCGGATGCGCCCGGATGTTCGCGGCCTTGACGGTCGTGTGCCAGGTCGTGAACACGATCTCGTCGCCGTCGACCGCGTACCACGTCGGGACGGCGTGCGGCCGCCCGTCCTCGCGAGTCGAGGCGAATGTCGCCGTCCGACTCCCGGTTCGGAGGAACTGCCACGCATCCTCGTCGGACATCTTGTGGACCACGCGTTTCCTCCTTCGGATGCGGACATCGATCGTAGGAGACATGCGCCGCGCATGCCCGGATCGGCTGTCGTCACGCCGCACCGGCGTCATGGAAAGGGTCTGGACACCGGACCGGACTCGACCTAGTCTTCGCCCGTCGGCGGACACCGCCGGGGACTCATCCGAGGGCCGGAGCTCCACCTCATCGGAGCGCCGGCCTTCGTCGTTCCCGCCGCCGGCCGCCTCTCGTTGACGCGTTTCCGCGGCCCGCCGTACAATCCCGACGAAATCACTCGGGATTGAGGACCCTTCCCTGACACACGAGATTCCGGCCGTTACCGCCCGCCCGGCGTTCCATGGATCGGGCGCCATTGCCTTCAGCACGAAGGGTGAGTACGGCGTTCGCCTGATGGTCCAGCTGGGCCGGCGGTTCGGCACCGGTCCGGCCAGCCTGGCCGAGAACGCCGCCGAGGAGGACCTGCCCCGGGCCTACCTCGAGCAGCTCGTGATGAGCCTCCGCGACGCGGGCCTCGTGACGAGCACCCGCGGCGCCCATGGTGGTTACGAGCTGGCACGCGAGCCCGGCACCATCCGGATGGGCGAGATCCTGCGAGCCCTCGAAGGC
>DATLVO010000131.1:0-8745 GCA_035577485.1 Verrucomicrobiia bacterium | reverse complement strand
TTCGAGCGGATCATCGATCCACCGCCGCTCGAGGTGAACACGCTCCGCCTGCTGACCGAGTTCCACCAGGGCTCGCTCACGCTGGCCGACACGTGGCGCCGGATGTTCGCGCCCGGGAACGCGGACACGGTGCTCGTCCTCGCCCGCGAGGCGGGCAAGCTCGTCGACACCGCCCGGGCACGGCTCGGGATCGGTGGTGACGGCTCGTCCGGTTCGGCCTCGACGGTCGAGATGGCCGATGCCCTCGGGGCGTTCCACTTCCCCGACGACCTCTGGGCCCGCCTGATCTACGACCTCGTCGTCCGGGCCCGGTCGGCCGACCCGCCGATCGAGACCCTCGTGGCCGCCCTCGTCCCGGTCTACTTCGGGCGGGTCGGCAGCTTCGTGATCGAGAACCGCAACCAGACGACCGAGCAAGCAGAGGACCGCGTCGAGCGCCAGGCCCGCGAGTTCGAGCTGCTGAAGCCGTACCTCGTCGACCTCTGGAAGGAGTCGAGCACGCGCGCGGGCGCGACCTCGACGAGCGACGGGGCAGCCGACGCGACGACCGCGACCGCCGCGGCGACCTCGGAGCCGGAGCCCCAGCCCGAGCCCGAGACCGAGCGGCCCGCGCCAGCGCCGGCCGAAACCCGATCGTGAGCGCCCACGGACCGCTGCCGGCCCGGATCCTCATCCCGGTCGCGAACCCCGCGACCGCGGAGGAGCTGATCCGGCTCGGTGCCGACCTTCTCGATCCGCGCTCCGGCGAGCTGACCGCCCTGGGCATCGTCGAGGTGCCGGAGGGGATGCCCCTGTCCGAGGGCGCAACGCGCGCTCGCCACGCCCGGCGCCTGCTCCAGCGGGTCCTCGACTTCGCCCCGCATGGGACGACGATCCATCCGATCGTCCGCATCGGCCGGCACGCGGCCGAGGGGATCATCGAGGCGTCCGCCGAGCAGGAGGCGGACCTAATCATCTTCGGCTGGGGCGGCAAGGCCCCGGCCGGCCGGGACGGCGGCTCGGCGATCTCGCCGACGATCGACGAGGTCGTCCGCGACTCGCCGGCCGACATCGCGGTCGTGAAGCAGCGCGGCTCGCGCGACATCAAGCGGATCGTCGTCCCGGTCCGCGGCGGTCCCCACGCGGAGCTCGCGGTCCGCTACGCCGACGCGATCGCCCGCCGCCACGACGCCGAGGTCGCGGTCCTCCACTTCGTCCCGCCCGGGATCACGCTGGCCGTCCGCGCCCAGGCCGAACATGCCCTCGCCCAGTTCGTCCGCCAGCACCTCCGCGGTCGGGCCGAGGGGATCGTCCGCGAGGCCGCCAACGTCCGGAACGCGATCCTCCGCGAGGCGGAGCGGGCCGATCTCGTCGTCATGGGCGCGTCGGCCCAGCCGGCCGGCACCGATGGCGACACGTACCTGTTCGGGGCCCTGCCGGAAGGCATCGCGACGCGCGCGAAGCCAACCGTCATCGTCGTCAAGACCCGCGAGACGATCGGTCGGTCGACCTTCGAGCAGCTCGCCACGCGAGCCGAGACGCTCGCCGCCGCAGACCGGGCGGCGGAGGAGGCGCGTGCCGTCCCCGCCCGCGTCGAGCGCTGGTTCGGGGAATCGAACTTCCATCATGCGGAGTTCGCCGATCTCCGCCGCCTCGTCCAGCTCAAGGAGAAGCAGGGCGTCACGGTCTCACTCGTGCTGCCGACGCTGAACGAGGAGGAGACGATCGGGCCGATCGTCAAGCGGGCGATCCGGGAGATGATGGGCCGGGTGCCGCTGCTGGACGAGATCCTCGTCATCGACTCGGCCTCATCCGACCGGACCCGTGAGATCGCCGAGGCCGAGGGCGCCCGGGTCGTCCAGCATCCCGACATCCTCAGCCGCTATGGATCGTTCCGCGGCAAGGGCGAGGCGCTCTGGAAGTCCGTCCACGAGGCGACCGGCGACATCATCGTCTGGGCCGACACCGACGTCCGGAACTGGCACCCGCGGATGGTCTACGGGACCCTCGGCCCGCTGCTCCACGAGCCGCGCCTCCAGTACGTGAAGGGCTATTACCAGCGTCCCATCGTCGAGGGCGGGATCCTCAAGGAAGGTGGCGGCGGCCGGGTCACCGAGCTCGTCGCGCGGCCGCTGATCAACCTGTTCTACCCGGAGCTGTCCGGGATGATCCAGCCGCTCAGCGGGGAGTACGCCGGTCGCCGTGCGTTGCTGGAGGCGATCCCCTTCTTCACCGGGTACGCCGTCGAGATCGGCCACCTGATCGATGCCGCCGAGCGAGTCGGGATCGAAGGCCTCGGCCAGGTCGACCTCGAGCGACGGGTGCATCGCAACCAAGAGCTCGAGGGCCTCTCGCGGATGTCGTTCGTCATTCTCCAGGCGGTGATGAAGCGGCTCGAGGAGCGGCGCAAGGCGCGCCTGTTCGCCGAGTTGGGCTCGACGATGAAGCTCCCCCGCTCCGGTCGCGGCCGGCTCTCGCTCGAGGTCATCGAGCTGGCCGACCAGGAGCGGCCGCCGATGATCCGGATCCCCGAGTATCTCGAGCGGCGGCGCGGGCCGGATGGCTCGAATGGCGCGAGCCACGCGCTCGGGCTGGGCGCCGAGGCGCTCGAACCCGTCGGGCGGTGACCGGCGCGCTCACGATCCTTTTCGCCCCGGACTCGTTCAAGGGGTCGTTGACCTCGGTCCAGGTGACGCGGGCGCTCGCCGACGGCTGGTCGCGGGCCCGCCCCGACGATACGCTTGCCCACGCCCCCCTCGGCGACGGCGGCGAGGGTTCGATCCATGCGATCGCGTTCGCCGGCGGCTGGGAGTGGGTCCAGGCGACGGTCGGGGGGCCGCTCGGGTCCGACGTCAACGCCGGATGGCTCCGCTCGGAGGATGGCAAGCGCGCCTTCGTCGAGCTGGCCGAGGCGTCGGGCCTGTCGCGGGTCCAGCCGGGAACGCACGATCCGATCGGGGCGTCGACCCGCGGCACCGGCCAGCTCCTCCGCAAGGCGCTCGATGCCGGCATCACCCGGATCATCCTCGGGATCGGCGGCAGCGCAACGACGGACGGCGCCCTCGGGATCCTCGAGGCGCTCGGGGCACGCGACGACGGCACGAACGTGGACCTGAGCGGGTTGGACCCGCGGCTCACGAACGTCGACCTCGAGATCGCGTGCGACGTGTCGAACCCACTCCTCGGGCCGACCGGCGCCGCCGCCACGTACGGTCCGCAGAAGGGAGCGAGCGCCGCCCAGGTCCGCGAGCTCGACGATCGCTTGGGTCGATGGGCGGATCGCCTGGAGCGGGCAACGGGTCGCCGCGAGCGGGACACGCCGGGTGCCGGCGCGGCGGGCGGGACCGGGTTCGGCCTGCTCGCGATCGCGGATCGGTTCCGATCGCTCGTGCTCCGAGCGGGTGTCGATCTCGTGATGGAGGCGGCGGGCTTCGACGAGAAGCTCGCCCGAGCGAGCCTCGTGATCACCGGCGAGGGGCGCATCGATGAGCAGACGGCGTTCGGCAAGACCGCCCTCGGTGTCGCCCGGCGCGCGGCCGGGGCCGGCGTTCCGTGCATCGCGGTCGGTGGCGGCGTCACGCCGGAGGGCATCGCGGCACTCGCGGCGGTGGGCTGCGTCGCCGTGCCCGTTGCTGAGCGACCGCAGTCCGTCGCAGAGGCGATGGCCGCCGGGACGGATCCAGTCGAACGCTGCGGCGAGCGGATCGCTCGCCTCCTCGACCTCGGCCGGCTCCTTGGCCCATCATCCGGGTCGTGAGCCCGAAATCGGCCAACTCGACTCCGACGACGACACCGAAGGCCAAGGCCCGACCGAAGCCGAAACGGAAGGCCAAGCGCCGGCGCGTCAACCCGGCGCTCGCCTGGGCGCGTCGGCTCGCCCGGTACCGGCCGCGCCTGCTCGAGGACACGCTGGACGCGTTGGCGTCCATCTATGGCCCGCAGGTCTGGCGTCGCCGCCTCGACCCGACGTCCGAGCTGATCCTGACGATCCTCACCCAGAACAGCGCCGACACCAACGCGGAGAAGGCGTTCGTCGCCCTGCGCGCGGCGTATCCGTCGGGCCTCCCGGACGAGATCCACGAGCCGGGGGTCGGCTGGGGCGGCGACGGGCTGCCACCCGGAGCCCCGCCCGATTGGCCGGCCGTCGAGGCCGCGCCGCTGGCAGAGCTGATCGACGTGATCCGTCCGGGCGGCCTCGCCCCGACGAAGGCGCCGCGCCTCCAGGCGACGCTCCGACGGATCCGCGAGGAGCGCGGCGACCACTCCCTCGAGTTCCTCGGCGACATGGCGCCGCTGGCCGCCCGCGACTGGCTGACGACGATCCCGGGCATCGGCAAGAAGACCGCGTCCGTGCTCCTGCTCTTCTGCTTCAACCATCCGCTGATGCCGGTCGACCGCCACGTCGAGCGGGTCGCGAAGCGCATCGGCCTCGTGCCGGCCAAGGCCCTGCCCGATCTCGCCACGGACCAGTTCAACGCGATGCTCGCAGGCTTCCCGGAACGCACCTACGAGGCCCACGTCCTCCTGATCCACCACGGCCGTGCGATCTGCCAGGCCCGCAGCCCGAAGCACGACCTGTGCCCGATCCGCGACCGTTGCAGCTTCGTCGACCCCAAGGCGCCCTGATGCGCGCTGAGTACCCATCCCGACGGGACCCGTGTCGATCAACGCCATTCATCGTTTGGGCACCGGCCACACATGACGTCGTTCTCGCCGGCCGTCCCAGCGCGGCCACGTCATCTCAACCACGTGGCGACGGGCCGATTCTGATGAACCACGTTGATCGAGGAGCCTCGTTGATCGCCAGGTAAGCGCGGCTCGATATCAATGTCGGATGAGCGTCGACTCCTCGGTGTCCAGGATCGGCCTGGCCATCCGCGACCTCCGGCGCTCGATCGGTTGGAGCGAGCGCGAGCTGGCTGCGCGGGCCGGGGTCTCCCAATCGCTGGTCTCGTTCATCGAACGGGGACGCCTGCACAATCTGAGCTTCGAATCTGCGGGGCGGCTCCTCGAAGCCATGGGCGGCAGGCTGATCATCGATGCGGCTGCGCCGTTTCTGGGAGATCGCGAGCGCCAACGGGAACCGGCGCATGTCAGGTGCGCGACGTACGTCGTGCGACGGCTCGAGCGCGACGACTGGCAGGTCGCGACCGAGGTGGAGATCGGCGGCGACCGCTTCCGGGGCTGGATCGATGTCCTGGCCTACAACGCTGCGCGTCGCCTGCTCCTCCTCATCGAGATCAAGACCGAGATCCATGACCTCGGGGCAATCGAACGTGCACTCGGCTGGTACGAGCGCGAGTGCTGGAGCGCCGCCAGACGGATGGGCTGGTATCCGGACCGCCTCCTCAGCAGCCTCATGCTCCTGAGCAGTGCGGCCAACGATGTCCGAATTCGCGAAAATCGGGACTCCCTCGCGCGCCTCTTTCCGGTCCGGGCGAGTGAGTTGGCCGCATACCTGCGCGATCCGGGCCGGCCCGTCCGTCCGGGCCGTAGCCTTGCGTTGATCGACCCGCTTTCGCGCCGCAGGGATTGGCTGCGGCCATCACGCACCGACGGCCGCCGGTCCGCCGCTCCCTATGTCGACTACATCGATTTCGTGCGGCGAGCGAGCCTCGGACATGCGCCCTCTCGACGATCAACCTGACTCATCAGTTCGATGCCGCCGCAAGCGTGGCCGTCGGCCAGTTCGCCCGGCCCGGCACCTTCTCACGCCGACTCACGCACGTCTGGGCGGTCGGTGATCGATCTGATTGATCACGGCGGCCGGGATCGGGCAGTGGCGCTGCCTATACTCGTTCCCATGCTGAGCCGGCGATGCTGAGCGGCCCGGGCGCCCACGAGACCGCGCCGCGGATCCTGATCGTCGACGACGACCCGAACCTGCTCGTCCTCCTCGCCGACCAGCTCCGATCCGACGGCTATGAGATCCAGACCGCCCGCGACGGGGACGAGGCGCTCCGCCGCCTCCGGACGTCCTGGCCGGACCTCCTGATCATCGACATGATGATGCCGAGGATGGACGGCCTGAGCCTGGCCCGGGAGATCAAGGGCCGAGCGGACCTGCCGATCATCGTCCTGTCGGCGATCGACGCCGGCGACTCGAAGGCGGACCTCCTCGACGAGGTCGCAGAGGACTACGTCACCAAGCCGTACCACTACCCCGAGCTCCGGGCCCGGATCAACCGGGTCCTGCGCCGGCTCGGCGACAAGGTGCCCCGCCAGAGCCTCGTCCTCGGACCGAGCCTGACCCTCGATCTCCACCGCCGGGAGGCGACGGTCGGCACCCAGGTCGTCCAGCTGACGCCGACCGAATCTCGACTGCTCTACGCGCTTGCCGCCAACATCGGCCAGACCGTGACGACCGACACGCTCCTCGCGCGCGGCTGGGCCGAGACCGAGGACGCCGACCCCTCCTACGTCTGGGTCACGATGCGGCGTCTCCGCCAGAAGGTCGAGGTCGACCCGAACCGGCCGGTCCACCTCCAGACGGTTCGTGGCGTCGGCTATCGGCTCGTGATGGCGGACGCCGGGGCCACGACCGCAACGACTGCAACGAACGCCACGACCGCCGGGCCCGCCAATGGTTGAGCCGGCCGGGGTCTCGGCGACGGGCGCGACCGTGCCGGACGCCGCGCCGGCCGTGGCCACGGGGGCAGCCGCACCAGCTCTCGACGCGGCGGCCCAGGCAGCCCTGGCACGGGAGGTCTCGGATCGGGAGGCCGCCGCACGGGACGCGTTGTTCGGCGACACCTGGCCGGACGACCTCGACCGCGAGGCCGACCGCGGGCGTGAGGGCGGTCGTGGCGGTTGGCTGAACCTCGGGCTGTCGTTCCGGACGCGCCTGACGATCGCCCTCGTCGCCGCGTCGATCATCCCGCTGGCCGGCTTCGGGATCCTGCTCCTCATCGTGGATCCGGCGGCGGCCCAGGGCGCGACCATCGGTCGCTTCCTGCTGTTCATCCTCGTCGTCGCGGCGATCTCCGGGATCCTCCTCGCCTACCTCCTCGCCGCGGACCTCACTGCGCCCCTCCGGGCGATCGCCGCGGCGGTCGATCGCGCCTCGGCCGGCGACCTGTCGACGCCGATCGTGGTGCCGGGCGAGGACGAGCTGGCCCGGCTCGCCGACAGCCACAACCGCCTCGCCGCCGACCTCGAGCGGCGCAACCGCGAGCTCGGTCGGATCCTCCAGGCGATCCAGAGCGGCTCACCGCACGACAGCCCGGACTTCATCGCCGGCCGCGCAGCGAACGACGCCCGAACCGCGTTCGGGATGATCGACGCCTACGTCCTGCTGGTCGACCCGGACGACATCGCCGAGGAGGAGCGCATCCCCGGGGAATCGCTCCCGATCCGGGCCGTGCTCCGGGCGGGCAGCGAAGACCTCGGCGTCCTCGTCGGCCACCTCCCGGCGACACGCCTCTGGGAGCGAGCCGACCAGGACCTTCTCGAGCTCTACGCGAGCGAGGTGGCGGTCGCGATCCGGAACGCCCAGCTGTTCGCCCGGGTCGAGTCACAGAACAGCCAGCTCCTCGAGCTCGACGCCGCCAAGGACGACTTCCTCCGCGGCGTCAGCCACAATCTCCAGACGCCGTTGACGAGCATCCGGGCGTATGCCGACCAGCTCGGCCGGGACCGGCCGGATCGCCGGCTCGGGATCATCGCCGAGCAGACCGACCGCCTGTCCCGCATGGTCCGCCAGCTCCTGACCGTCACCCGGCTCGAGTCGGGGGCGCTCAAACCCCGCAGCGAGGTCGTCGCCCTGGCCCACCCGGTCCGCCGGGCCTGGGAGGCCCTCGCCGCTGCGGACGTCACGTTCACGGTCGACGACCGGTCGGGGGGCTGGCTGGCGGTCGCCGATGTCGATCAGCTCGACCAGGTCCTGTGGGCCCTCCTCGACAACGCGCTCAAGTACGGCAATCGGACACCGATCACGGTCGAGATCGCGCCCGACACCCAGTCGCGGCTCCGGCTGACGATCTGCGACCTCGGGGCGGGCGTTGCGGAAAGCGATCGGGCGCGACTCTTCCGGCGGTTCGAGCGGGGCGCGGATCGCTCTGCCGACGACGGCAGCGGGCTCGGCCTGTACGTCTCGCGGGAGCTGTGCCGGGCGATGGAGGGGGACCTCGTCCTCGAGCCGCACGTCGCGGGCCGGGGCGCCGCGTTCAGCATCTACCTCCCCGGCGAACCGCCCGAGGAGGCCTAGCCGGCGCCTGCGCCCGCGCCGAGAAGCCGGTACCGCCGGAACAGCGCCGCCAAGAGGGCACCGCCCGGACAGCGAAGAGCCGGCCCTTTGGGGACCGGCTCGTGATCGCGATGGGGACGCGGGGCTCGCAGCCCCGGAGACTCAGGCCGGGTTCTGGACCGCCGACGGCATCGGAGCGGACGGGGTGCGTGGAGCACGGTTCCAGATCAGTCCGCGAGGGTCACCCGCAATGATCGCGGCCGCGGCCGTCCCGAGGATCGGGCCGAGGGCCTCGGACACGCCGAGCATGTGGGCGACCATCGCCCCGGCATACCAGGTCGAGTAGAACCACAGGACGGCGGCGAGGGCGCGCTTCTTCATGTGGGGAGGATCGCCCGCCCCAGGGCAAGGCGCCATCGCCAGTTCGTACCGGGGCGGCATGACCCGCTCGGCGATGGGGGCGCCCGCGCACCGGGGGCAAGGTGGCCTGTAAGGTGCGATCTGCAAGATGCGATAGGACTTTCGTCCTGCTCGCGTCCTACCCGTTTCCCGCTCTCCGTGACGGATGAACATCTCGAGAG
>DATLVO010000130.1:0-2296 GCA_035577485.1 Verrucomicrobiia bacterium | reverse complement strand
GCGGGCCTCGAAGAGTCTCCTCGAGCGAACGGTGTTCGCGGCGACGACGGCGGCCCTGGCTGTCCTCAGCGCCTACGTCGCAATGTCCTGATGGCTGCCGGGATGCCGTTTGCGTGCGAGATCTCGCCATCGTCGGATCATCAGGAACAGCTCCCCTAAGGGTTCGGTTCGCAGCGAAGTCAACCCGCGGCTTCTGCCGCCGCGAGCCGCTGGCGCGTCGAGGCCCACTTGTCCAGGTCGCGCAGCACTGCTTCCGAGGGTGAGCCCGGCTCGGCCGAATACATCACGACAGCCAGCCCGGGATCCGCGGGCAGGGCAAAGGTCTCGAAGCGGAGCGTGAGATCGCCGACAAGTGGGTGCCGGAATCGTTTCGTCCCCCCTCGGTGCAGGTGGACGTCGTGGCGTGCCCAGAGCGTCCGGAACTCCTCGCTCCGTGTCGAGAGCAACCCAACGAGGTCGGACAGCCCGCGGTCATCGGGGTTCCGACCCGCCTCGCTGCGGAGCGCCGCGACGGAATCGCGGATGAGCGTGTCCCAGTCCGGATAGAACGTCTGGGCTCGAGGGTCGAGGAACAGGAAACGGGCAGCGTTCGCCGGCCGTGCCGGATCGCGGTACATGTCGGAGTAGAGCGCCTCGAACAGACGGTTCGCGTACAGGACGTCCGAGCGGCCGTTGCGAACGAACGCCGCGATCCCGGACATCGCATCGACAATCTGGCGGATGCCGGGCCGGATGTCGGCGCGGGAGGTCGTCCGGCGCGGCGGCCGCTCCTCGTTCGCGACCCGGAGGAGGTCGACGAGATGGGCGTGCTCCGCCTCGTTCAGTTGGAGCGCCCGACTGATCGACGCCAGGACGTCCTCGGAGACGCCGCGCGCGTTGCCCCGCTCGATGCGCGTGTAGTACTCCACGCTGATGCCCGCCAGGAGGGACACCTCCTCACGACGGAGACCCGGCACGCGACGGCTGCCGCCGAACTGCGGGAGTCCGGCTTCCTGCGGTGTGAGGCGGGCTCGGCGTGTGGCCAGGAACTCCCGGATGTCGTCGGCGTTGCTCATGTCAGCCCAACCGTACGCCGCCGCCTTCATGTGTGGGAGGTACTGCCAGTACACCTCACGCCAGTGCCTTCCTCGGGCGACTGCCCGGTGCTTCCATGGCGCAACGACCACTCGTCACGAAGGACGCGACATGACTGCAACCCAGCCCACCATCACCCTCAACAACGGCGTCGAACTGCCCGCCCTCGGGTTCGGCGTCTTCCAGACTCCGCCCGATGTGACCCAAGCCGCCGTCGAGGAGGCCCTTCGCGTCGGGTACCGGATGTTCGACACGGCTGCTTCCTATCTCAACGAGCCGGAAGTCGGCGCGGCGATCAGCGCCAGCGGCATCGCGCGTCCGGACCTGTTCGTCCAGACCAAGGTGTGGGTCAGCGACTACGACTACGACGGGGCGCTCCACGCGTTCGACGTCAGCACCCGTAAGCTTCGCGTCGACTACATCGACCTGTACCTGCTCCACCAGCCGCTGCCGCAGGATTTCGACGCGACCGTCGACGCCTACCGGGCGCTCGAGCACCTCCTCGAGGACGGGCGCGTGCGAGCGATCGGCATCTCGAACTTCAGCCCCGCCCACCTCGAGACCGTCCTCCCGCGTCTCTCCGTCGTGCCGGCCGTCAACCAGGTTGAAGTCCATCCCTACTACAGCCAGCCCGCGCTGCTTGCGGTCCACGATGAGCGCGGCATTGCGACACAGGCCTGGTCGCCGCTCGGCGGTGTGTACGCCTACCGAGGGCCCGCCGGCGGTGAGCCACGGAGCGCCCTCGCCGATCCGGTCATCACGGCGATCGCGAGACAGCACGACAAGACCCCGGCCCAGGTCGTGCTGCGCTGGCACCTCGACAGCGGACGGTCGGCCATCCCGAAGTCGGTGACGCCGGCCCGGATCGCCCAGAACCTCGACGTCTTCGATTTCGCCCTCACGTCGGGGGAGATCGCGGCAATCGATGGCCTGGACACCGGGGTCCGTGGCGGACCGAACCAGGACGAAGTCGACTTTCGAACGTTCGATCGGCCCATCCCGGAATGACGACGCGTGATCGTCTAGGCACCGCCGCTTGGCGACGGGTGGGTCGCAGCGGGTGAGATTGTGGCCATCGCGACGGGATGCACCGGAACCGAGACGTCGATGTTTGGGGATGGTCCCGGCGGTGGCTGGCCATCCAGTGCCCGGCTGGCGGGCGCGGGGCGCAATTGAGGCCTCGGTCGCGGGCCTAAAGTTGAGCCCGGAACAAACGCCACTC
>DATLVO010000129.1:0-5513 GCA_035577485.1 Verrucomicrobiia bacterium | reverse complement strand
GCTCCGGAAGTGGCTCAGCGAGGATCGCAACGACTTCGGCCGGGACGTGATCCCGGCGATGCTCGACGGCGGCGCGCGGGTCTACGGCTACCACTTCGACGGCTACTGGCAGGACGTCGGCACGATCCAGTCGTACTGGGAGGCGAATCTCGCGCTGCTCGAGGACCACGCGGCGCTCGACCTCTACGACCGCGACTGGACGATCCACACCCGATCCGAGGAGCGGGCCCCCGCCCAGGTCGGCCCGACCGCCCAGGTCCACCGGAGCCTGATCTCGCACGGCTGCGTGATCAACGGGACCGTCGTGAACAGCGTGCTGTCGCCGGGCGTCCGCGTCGACGTCGGGGCGGTCGTCCGCGACTCGATCGTGATGTTCGACTCGGTCATCCGCTCCGGGGCGGTCGTGGACCGGGCGATCCTCGACAAGGAGGTCGTCGTCGGGCCGGGGGCGATCGTCGGCGACGGCCCGGACTTCGACACGCCGAACCGGCAGGAGCCGGGCCGGCTGAACACGGGGATCACCGTCGTCGGCAAGCGGGCGATCATCCCCCGCGGCGTCCGGATCGGCCGCAACGTGAAGATCGCCGGCAACGTGAAGGCGAACGACTTCGTCAGCCGGATGGTGAAGACCGGCGCGTCGATCGAGCCCGGGCACGGGAAGCGCGGGTCGCGCGCAGCGGCCGAGAAGCGCCTCGCCGTCCCGATCGAGCCGTCGACGAACGGCCATCGCGAGGCGAAGGTCGTGGGCGGCGCGAACCGTGTCGCCGCCGGCGCGTCGCCGGTCGAGGACTGAGCTCCGGACCGGTCCGTTCGCCCGGTTTCGGCCCCGCGGGTAGACTCCCCGCCATGCCTTCTGCGGACGCGGGCACGTCCGACGCCCGGCTGCGCGGGGACGTCGAGCGCTGGCTCGTCGAGCTCGGACTCGAACCCGCCACACGCGTCGATCGCGACGGCGTCTCGTCGTGGGACCTGCGGCTGGACGGCCGCCGGCGCTTCGATCTGCCCGTCACCCTGATCCTCGATCCGGCGCTGGCGCTGATCTGCTGGGTCCATTTCGCCCCGCCCATCGCCGACGCGTACCGCAAGTCGTACCGGAAGCTCCTTCGCTGGAACGACGAGTACCCCTTCACGAAGTTCTCGCTCGCCGAGGACGAGCGGCCCGTGCTCGCCACGGAGATCCCGATCGGGACCGCCGATCGCGACGAGCTCGGCGTGGCCCTCGCCCGGTCGCTCGCGATCGCCGACGCGCTCCTCGAGGAATCGGCGAGCTGGCTGTGGATCGGCGGCCGGATCCCAGACATTTCGGCCCGGACCAGCCGCGGGGCGCACCTCATCGAGCGCTACCGGGACCGCCTCGGCGAGCTCGTCGACGATGGCGGCGGCGCCGGTCAAGGCGCCGGCGATCCCGTCGAGGCCCTCGTCCCGTGACGCGCCTGGTCCGGGTGCTGACGGCGGCGATCCTCATCGCGACCGTCTCGGGGCCGTTCGTCGCGCTGCTCCCTGAGCGAGCGCCGGGATCGGCGCCGTCGGCCGCCGCCGCGACGACCGGGCTGACGGTGACCGCCGACGCCCGCTACGTCGTCGACCCAGCAAAGCATCGTGTCCACGTCGCCGTCCAGCTGACCGCGACGAACCACCTGAAAGACACGAAGACCCACCGCTACTTCTTCGATCGCGCCTACATCGCCGTCCAGCCGGGCACGACGAACTTCAAGATCACGAGCTCCGGGGCCACGCCCCACGTCGGGATCCAGGCGAAGCACGCGACCTACAACCTCCTGCGGATCGACTTCGGCAAGCAGCTCGCCGCCGGCGCGTCGCGGGCGTTCACCCTCACGTTCGACATCCCCGACCCGGGCGGCGCGCCGACCCGACTCACGCGGATCGGGACGAGCCTCGTGTCCTTCGGGGCATGGGGCTTCGGTGCCGCGGGCGCGGCCGGCGGAGCCGTGACGGTCGTCTTCCCGCCCGGGTACACGATCGACGTCAACGCCGCGGGTCTCGGCCAGCCGACGACCGACGCAACCGGCAATGCCGTCTACGAAACGGGGCCCCTGGCCGACCCGCTGAAGTTCTTCGCCTACTTCGTCGCCGATCGTCCGAGCGATCTCCTCGAGACGGCGTTGACCGTCCCGATCGACGGCGCGACGGTGCCGGTCAGCCTCCGCGCCTGGCCCGACGATCCCGCCTGGGCGAAGCGCGTCCGGAGCCTGCTGACCCGTGGCCTGCCGGCGCTCGGCAAGCAGATCGGCCTGCCGTGGACGCTCGACCGGCCCCTGATCGTCTCGGAAGCCGTGAGCCGCAACGCGACCGGGTTCGCCGGTCGCTGGAACCCGGTCGCCGGCCAGATCGAGGTCGCCTATTACGCCGGCACGTTCGTCGTCCTCCACGAGGCGGCCCACGCCTGGTTCGACGGGCGGCTCCTCGCCGATCGCTGGGCGAGCGAGGGCTTCGCCTCGTGGTACGCCGTCCGGGCGGCCGCGGCGATCGGCGAGAAGAAGGTCACCGGCGATGCGCTGACGCCGGCCCTCGAGAAGATCCGCGTCCCGCTCAACGCCTGGGGGCCACCGGGCGCCGATCCTGCCGCGAGCCCGGACTCGTCCGCGAGCCCGGATCCGTCCGCGAGCGCGGATCCATCCGCCAGCGCGGATCCGTCCGCCAGCCCTGCGGCCAGCCCGACGACGGACCCGTCCGCGAGCCCCGTCGCCGATTCGTCCCCGAACCCGTCGTACAACCCGGCAGCGAGCGCGGCGGCCGACCCGGCCGCGAGCCCGCCCGTCGACCCGAACACCGACGAGGCCGAGTACGCCGCCGCATACAAGCTGGCCGGCCTGATCGCGCAGCGAGCCGGTCCGGACGCGATGGCGAGCGTCTGGCGGTCGATCCACGATCGGGTCGCCGCCTATCAGCCGACCGGCGAGGGCGTCGGCGTGGAGCTGGCGGACGCGGCCCCGGACTGGCGGGGCCTGCTCGACCAGCTCGAGGACACGACCGGCAAGCGGTTCGACGACCTCTGGAGGGCGTGGGTCGTCCGGCCGGACGAGGTCCCGCTCCTCGTCGCGCGGGCGGCCGCGCGCGATCGCTACGACGCGATCCGGACGCGGGCGGGAGGATGGCGGCTGCCGCCGATCGTCCGGAGCGCGATGCGGACCTGGCAGTTCGACCAGGCGAACGCCCTGCTCGACGGCGCGGAACGGGCGCTCGACGATCGCGACACCGTCGCCGCGTCCGCGGCCGTCGCGGGTCTCGGCGTGCCGGACACGATGCGGACCGCGTTCGAGGGCGAGCGCGGGTTCGCGGCGGCCTCGGCCGAGAGCGGCGCGGAGCTCGCGGCGATCGAGGCGTACCGCGACGCGGTGGACACCCGGGTCGCCAACCCCGATCCGCTCCAGGCGATCGGCCTGTGGAACGCGGATCCGGCCGGCGTCCTCGCCCACGCGGCCGCGTCGTTCACCGCGGGCGACCTGCGCGCGACGGTCCAGGACAGCGCGCTCGCGAAGGCGATCTGGACGACGTCCCGGGACGTCGGTCGCAACCGGGTGGTCGCCGTCGTCGCATCGCTCGGCGCGCTCATCGTCGGCGGCTGGCTCCTGTACCGGGCCTACCACGACTGGCGCGCCCGGCGGCGGTCCCGCCGGACGCTGACCATCGAGCGCGGCTGACGATGGCCCGGGGGCCGCGCGGGCGGCGGCGGCCGTCGCGGCCGCTCGGTCGACGGCCGTGGCTCCTCCTCGCCACCGCCGTCCTCGCGCTCGGCGCCAGCCTCGGCCCGCTCGGGGCGGGGTCGGTCGCCGCTGCCGGCGACGCGCTGTCGGTCACGACCGCGGCGACCTACACGATCCAGCCCGCGAAGCACGTCGTCGCCGTCGTCGTCGACCTGACCGCGACGAACAACAAGCCGAACACCATCTCCGGCGGCATCGTCACCCGTTACTTCTACCAGAGCGCCCGGATCGCGATCCAGACCGAGGCCCGCAACATCCGGGCCACGGCCGGCGGCACCCGGGTGTCGACGACGGTCAGCCCGGCCGACGGCTACGCGGTGCTCGAGACGCGCTTCGCGGGCGATCTCTTCTACCACCAGACGACGAAGGTCCGGATCACGTTCGAGCTGCCCGGCGGACCGCCGCGCTCGAAGAGCGACATCCGGGTTGGATCGGCGTTCGCGACGTTCGTCGCCTGGGCCTTCGGCGACAGCGGATCGGTCCGGGTCGTCGTTCCGGCCGGCTTCGACGCCACGACGACGGGATCCGCACTCTCCCGCTCGACGGCGGGCGGGTCGACCGTCTTCCGCTCGGGCGCCGTCACGGACGTCGGGACCTGGTACGCCGTGGTCAACGCCGATCGCCCGGCCGGCCTGGCGAGCGCCCGCATCGACCTCCCGGACGGTGAGCACGTCGTCGTCCGGGGCTGGCCCGAGGATCCCGAGTGGCGGCGCCGGGTGGCCACGCTCCTCACCAAGGGGTTGCCCGAGCTCGTCGCGCTCGTCGGTCTGGACTGGCCGGTGTCGGGCGACCTCCAGGTGTTCGAGGTCCACACGCCGCTGCTCGAGGGGTACTCGGGCCTCACCTTCGAGCACCAGGACCGGATCGAGATCAGCGAGGACCTCGACGACCTGACGATCATTCACGAGGCCTCGCACAGCTGGTTCAACGGCGATCTCTTCCAGGACCGATGGCTCAAGGAGGGCTTCGCGGACACCTACGCCTCGCGGACGCTCGACGCGATCGGCACGGACCATCTGACGCCGCCGGCCGTCAGCCGGACGGATCCGGCGGCGGTGCCGCTCGCCGAGTGGACGTTCCCGGGCCGGATCACCGACACGGACACCGGCGCCCGCGAGACGTACGGGTACAACGCGTCGTGGACGGTCATCCGGTCGATCCTCGGCGAGATCGGGGTGGAGCGGATGCAGGCCGTCCTGCAGGCGGCTCGCGCCGGGCAGATCGCCTACGTCGGTGCGGGCGAGCCGGAGACGACGGCCGGCCCGGTCGACTGGGAGCACTTCCTCGATCTCGTCGACGAGGTCGGCGGCTCGACCACGGCCGACGAGCTGTTCGGGCAGTGGGTGATCGGCGAGCAGGATCACGAGGCGTTCGCCGCGCGGACGACGGGCCGGACCGCCTACGCCGGCCTCGTCGACGCCGGCCACGGCTGGCTGCCGCCGGCGTACGTTCGCGTCCCGATGAGCAGCTGGGACTTCGCCGAGGCCGGCCGGCGGATCCCGGTCGCGGAGGCGGTCCTGACGACGCGCGACCAGATCGCTTCGCTCGTCGCACCGCTCGGTCTCGACGTCCCGACGGACCTCCGGACCGCCTACGAGATGGCCACCGACAGCCTCGCGACCGTTCAGGCCCGGGCCGACGCCGAGCTCGCCGCCGCGCGGTCGCTCGTCGCCGCCGATGCGGCTGACCATGGGCCGCGCGGCCTCCTGACGACGATCGGCCTGATCGGCGCCTCGCCCGACGCGGCCCTCGACGCGGCCCGGGCGGCGTTCCTGGCGGGAGCCGCCG
>DATLVO010000128.1:0-4163 GCA_035577485.1 Verrucomicrobiia bacterium | reverse complement strand
CGATGGGCCGCAACCATCTCCGGATCCTGTCCGGCCGGACCGACCTCGTCCTCGCGGCCGTTGCCGATCCGGTGGGTGCCGCCCTGGGTGTGGCCACGTCCCAGACGGGCGCCCAGGGCTTCGACGAGCCGCTGGCGATGATCGCCGAGGCGGATCTCGACGCCGTCGTGATCGCGGCGCCGACGACGGCTCACGTGCCCCTCGCCCTGGCGGCCATCGAGCAGGGGATCGCCGTCCTCGTCGAGAAGCCGCTCGCGGCCACGACCGACGAGGCGATGCGGATCGTCGCCGCGGCGCGGGCGGCCGGGGTCCCGGTCCAGGTCGGGCACGTCGAGCGGTTCAATCCCGCCGTCCTCGAGCTCGGCCGCCTCATCGACGACGGGTGGCTGTCGACGGTGTACTCGATCGCATCACGACGGGCGGGCCCGTTCCCGGCCCGGATCCGTGACGTCGGCGTGACCGTCGACCTGGCGACCCACGACGCCGACATCCTGAGCTGGATCGCCGGGGAGCGGCCGTCGCGGGTCTACGCCGAGACCGCCCAGCGGATCCACGCCACGAACGAGGACCTCCTCTTCGGCCTGCTCCACTTCCCGTCAGGGGCCACGGGAATGCTCGACGTCAACTGGCTGACGCCGGCGAAGCGCCGCCAGCTCATCGTCGTCGGCGAGGAGGGGATGTTCGAGCTCGACTACCTGACCCAGCGCCTGACGTTCACGCGGGCCACCGACACGACGAACCCGCGCCTGATCGGCGGGTACGCGCCGACCTTCGAGGGAGAGGTGGTCGACCTGCCCGTGACCTCGACCGAGCCCCTGGCCGGCGAGCTCGAGGCCTTCGTCTCGGTCGTCCGCAACGGCGGCCGGCCCGTCGTCGACGCCGAGGACGGCCTCTGGGCGGTCGCGATCGCGACGTCTCTTCTCACCGCCGCGGCCGAGGGCCGCGCCGTCGACCTGTCCGCGTTGTCCTCGAGGTTCGCTCCCGCATGACGATCGTCACGCGCCCGACATCCGTCCAGAGCCTCCTCGGCGGCTCGATCGAGCTCCCCATCCGCGCCTGCGGCCACGAGCCGGCGATGCAAGTCGCGCCGTGGACCGGCGAGCCGGGCACGGCCGGGACGGTCGCCGTCGTCGGCGCCGGCAAGATGGGCCTGCCGCTCGCCGCCCAGTTCGCCGACCACGGCTGGCACGTCATCGCCGTCGACGTCCAGCAGGCCGTCGTCGACGCGATCAACGAGGGCCAGTCGCACGTCCACGAGGAGCCGGGCCTCGCCGATCTCGTCCGCCGCGCCCACGCGGGAGGGCGGCTCCGCGCGACGACCGACGCCGCGGCCGCGGCCCGCGATGCCGACGTCGTCGTCCTGATCGTGCCGGTCATGCTCGACGACGAGCAGCAGCCGGACTATCGCTACATGGACGCGGCAGTCACGTCGATCGCCCCGGGCATCCATGCCGGCTCTCTCGTCATCTTCGAGACGACACTCCCGGTCGGAGACACGCGGGATCGGTTCACGCCCCGACTCGCCGAGGCCTCCGGCCTGACCCCGGACGAGGACCTCCTCGTCGCGTTCTCGCCCGAGCGGCTCTACAGCGGCGCGGCGCTCCGCAACCTCGCGACGTACCCCAAGCTCGTCGGCGGGATCGGGCCGAGCTCGACCGCCCGGGCGGCTGCGTTCTACGACGCGGTCCTCGACGCGGAGATCGTGGCGATGCAGAGCTCCGAGGCGGCCGAGTTCAGCAAGCTCGCCGACACGACGTACCGCGACGTCAACATCGCCCTCGCGAACGAGTTCGCCCGCTACGCCGAGCGGGTCGGGGTCGACATCCACGAGGTGATCGCGGCGGCGAACAGCCAGCCCTATTCGCACATCCACGAGCCCGGGCTCGGGGTCGGCGGTCATTGCATCCCCGTCTACCCCCACTTCCTGCTGTCCCGCGCCCCGGAGCTCGATCTCGTCGAGCTGTCGCGGCGGACGAATGACGGCCAGGTCGGGGTCGCGATCCGGACGCTCCAGCACGAGCTCGGCGGCCTCGAGGGCGTGCCGGTCCTCGTCCTCGGGCTGACGTACCGCGCCGGGGTCAAGGAGATGGCGTACTCGCGGGCCCTGCCGCTGATCGAGCGGCTGAGCCACCAGGGCGCCGTGGTCTCCGCGTTCGACCCCCTCCTGTCGGCCGACGAGACGGCCCGCTGCTGCGCGACGCCGTGGACGTGGGGCGAAGCGGCGCCGTTCCGGGCGATCATCACCCAGACCGCCGACGCGATGTTCCGCGACCTCGATCCGGCGTGGTTCCCGGACCTCGAGGTGGTGTTCGACGGCCGGAACAGCCTGCGTGACCTCGCCCTGCCGGCGAGCGTCGCCTACCGCGGGATCGGCGTGCCGCCGCGGCCGGCCCAGACGCCGAGCACGGCATCCGGCACTCCGTCTCACGCCCCGTCCCCGGCCACGGGCCGGAAGGCACCCCGCGCCGGATCCGCCTCCTCGTCGGTGCCGGCCCGCGGCGGCCGGTAGCGCTTGCGGATCGTCAGCGTCGTCGGGACGCGGCCCCAGCTGATCAAGGCGGCGGCGCTGATGCCGGCGCTGCGCAGCCGCCACGACGAGATCTTCGTCGACACCGGCCAGCATTACGACGAGGCGATGGCCGGCGCCTTCTTTGCGGAGCTCGGGTTGCCGCGGCCGAACCACTCCCTGGAGATCGGCGGCGGGACGCAGGCCGAACAGGTCGGCCGGATGCTGCCGGCGATCGAGGCGGTCCTGGTGTCGACCGCTCCGGACGCCGTTCTCGTCTACGGCGACACGAACTCGACCCTGGCCGGCGCGCTGGCGGCGGCGAAGCTCGGGATCCCGGTGGCCCACGTCGAGGCCGGGCTGCGCTCGTTCGACCGACGGATGCCCGAGGAGATCAACCGGGTCGTCGCCGACCACCTGGCGCGTTGGCTGTTTGCCCCGACGCCGACGGCGGTCGCGAACCTCGCCCGCGAGGGGATCACCGACGGAGTCACGCTCGTCGGCGACGTCATGCAGGACCTGGCCGCCCGCGTCGCGGCCGAGGTGCGCGATCCATCGGCGCTCGACGACACCGGTCTCGGCCTTACGCCCGGCGGGTATCTCTTCGCCACGATCCATCGGGCCGAGAACCGGGACCCGGCGGCGATCGCCGACTGGGCCGCTCTGCTCACCGCCCTCGCCAGCGACGACCGGCCCGTCGTCCTCGCGCTCCATCCCGGGACGGTCGAGGCGCTCGAATCGAGCGGCGTGACCCTGTCGCCGGCCGTCCGGGTCGTCGACCCGCAGGGGTATCGGACGACGCTCGCTCTGCAGCTTCACGCCGCCGCGGTCCTGACCGACTCGGGCGGCATCCAGCGCGAATCCGCATGGCTCGGCGTGCCGTGCCTCGTCCTCCGTTCCACGACGGAGTGGGTCGAGGCAGTCGAAGGCTCCGACGGGCGGATGGTCGTCGTCGGCCTCGACCTCGGGCGGGCCCGGGCGGAGCTCGACCGGCTGGTCCCGGCCGGGGCCGGGCCGGCCCAGGCGAAGGCGCGAGCAGTCGGGCTCCGGCTCGCGCCCGCCGGAGCCGGCGAGGCGATCCTCGAGGCGCTCGGGAGCGGCCCCTGGCCCAGCGAGCCCCGATGAGCGACGCCCGATCCGCCGAGCCCGGCCGCCCGCCGCGTCGGATCGCCTACGTCTCGTTCTCGACGGGCCAGTTCGACTCGCGGACCGAGCGGATGGCCCGGTCGGTCATCGCGGCGGGGGATTCGGTCGTCGCCTACGCCCGCTGGGAGCCCGGTCTCTCCCTCGTCGAGGAGCGCGAAGGCTATCGCCTGGTCCGAGTCCCGGTGGATACGTTCATGGCGATCCCCGGCATGGGCGCGAGCGGCCGTCGACGCCTGGAGCGGCGCCAGGCCCGGGCGCTCGCCGCCGCGACCGGGGGAGCCGCCCCGACGACGCCGACCGCGAGCCCGGCCGCCGATCCCCGAGCGGTCGGACCGCTCGCGGCCGCGCCGGCGACCGGCGGCCTGACGGGTCGGGTCCGGCGAGCCGCCAGCGGGACACCGCTGTTCCGGCCGCTCCGGGCCGTTCGCGATCTCGCCCGGCTGCCGCGGCGCTGGCTCCTCTTCCCGGCATCGCTTCGCGCGTTCGCGGTCGCCCTCGACGACGTCGCCGA
>DATLVO010000127.1:0-2404 GCA_035577485.1 Verrucomicrobiia bacterium | reverse complement strand
AAGAACCCCGAGTACTGCGCCGCCTGCTTCCGGGTCCTCGAGGAGCACCACGGCGGAGCCGAGCTCACCGCCAGCTTCCTCTTCGCGGATATCCGCGGATCGACGGCGCTCGCCGAGACGATCAGCCCGACCGAATTTCGGCGGCAGCTGCACCGCTTCTACGACGTGGCGGCCAGGATCCTCGTCGCCCACGACGGGATCGTCGACAAGTTCGTCGGCGACGAGGTCGTCGGCATCTTCATCCCCGCCCTGACCGGCGGCGCTCACGCAGAGCGTGCGGTCGCGGCCGCCCGCGCCCTCCTTGTCGCGACCGGGCACACCGAACCCGCCGGCCCGTGGCTCCCCGTCGGCATCGGTGTCGGCACGGGGGTGGCGTTCATCGGCTCGCTCGGCCAGCCGCCGGTGACGACGCTGACCGCCCTCGGGGACATCGTGAACACGACAGCCCGACTGGCGTCGGCCGCGGGCGTCGGCGAGATCCTGGTGATGGCCCAGACCGCGGCCGCAACCGAGATCGATGCGACGACCCTCGAGCACCGCGACCTCGCCCTGAAGGGAAAGGCCGAGCCGACGGCGGTGGTCGTGCTCGGACCACGCTGAGTCTGGCTGGTCGTCAGGCGCCGGGTCGTCAGGCGCCGGGTCTCAGAGGATCGGGTCGGCCAGTGCCGGACCCGGGATCGCCGCGATCTCGGTCCGCGTATGGTCCGTCGAGACGAAGGGCCGTGGCGCGAAGCCGGCCCGCACGAACAGGCCCACCCCCACGGCCGAGGTGGCCGCGCAGACCAGCAGACCCGTCGTGACGTCCACCACGCCGAGCTGGAGCAGGGCGCTCATCAGGAAGGCGGCGACGATGCCGCGCGCGCCGGTCAGCGCATTCCAGCCGGCCATCGCCGCAGCGCGCGACGCGAGCGGCGTCTGGTCGCTGACCGCGGACGCGATCCCGACGTCGATCGACGCGCTGCCCGTCCCGGCCGCGATCGCCGCGACCCACAGCACCGCGACGTTCGGGGCCAGCGCGTAGCCGACGAGGGCGAGGAGGCCGATGGCGCTCCCGGTGCGGAGCGCGCTCAACGCTCCGAAGCGGTCGGCGACGAGCCCCCAGATCGGGAACGCGACGGTCGTCGCGATCGCCGCGAGGATCCCGATCACCCCGACGTCGGACAGCGTCAGGTTCAGTCGATCGACGTGGACGAGGGCGAAGAGCGGCGCGGCGGCGATCAGGCCGCCGCCGTAGAAGCCCTGCGCGAGCGCGATCTTGCCGAGGAACGGTCGCTCCCGCAGGGCGCGGACCGACTCGCGGGCACTGAACGCGACCGGGCGCTCGGCCTTCGACGCGCGCAGCCCGACGTAGCCGAGGGCGCACGCGACGCCGACCACGCCGGCGACCGCGACCGCGCTCTCGCCGCCGATCCGGTCGGCGAGAATGCCGCCGGCGAAGGCCGCGAGCGCGCCCGCCGCCGCGCGACCCATCCCGAGCACGCCGACGACTCGGCCGCGGAGCCGGGCGGGATACATCGCCCCCCAGAGCCGCAGATGGAACGGGCCGCCGAACGACAGGCTGAGCCAGAACACGATCGCCACGGCGACCATTACCGGCGCCGCCGGGACGAGGAAGAGGACGAGGAGCGAGGCCGAGCCCGCCCCGCGGAGCAGCGCCAGCTGGGCGGTGTTGCGCGGTCCGAACCGGCCCGCGAAGGCCCCGAGCAGGTTCGCGACGAAGGGCGCGGCGGCGAGGGCCGACAACCCGATCGGGGCGAGGCCGCCGCGCCGGGCGACCGTCGGGAGGATCGCGTTGATCAGGGCCATCGTCACGCCCATCCCGATCGCCACGAGCAGGTCGAGGGCGAGGTTTCGCCCGATCGCGCGCTGCATCGCCGAGGAGCGAAGGGACGGCCGGATCACCGAGGTACCTCGAAGCGACCCGTTCGGCCTGCGAGGTGAGCTGTCGGGCTCGGCGTGGGTGGCGCCGCCGCGGTGAGCCCGCGATTTGCCCCAGAGATCGGTTCCCCCGTCCTCTCGAAGAGGGAGGTTCGGCCACAGGAAACGATACCAGCCGGGATGGCCCATCGGGATGGTCCATTCGTCCCGGTGGCCCGGCCCGAGTCGGGCCCCTTCGTCTGGACCCGCGTGGAGCCGGCTCGGAGCCCGGCCCGAATCCCCCATATGCCACTCAGGGACGCGTCAGGACGGCCCGACCCCTCGAACTCGTGCTGCGGTCACTCGCTGTCAATCGTCCGCAGCTAATCGTGGTCCGTGGCGGGCCGTCTCCGCCCGACATCGCCGCCCAATGCGATCGTGAGCGGCGTATGGCGAAACTCCGGGGCTGGGGGGCTGGGGGGCTGGGGGCTGGTGGCTGGGCGCGCTTGTCGCGTGGCGCGCGGCAGGGAGCAGCCCGGAACCGCTT
>DATLVO010000126.1:0-2060 GCA_035577485.1 Verrucomicrobiia bacterium | reverse complement strand
CTCGAGGGCCTGCTCCGACCCGTCCGCGACGACGAGGCCGACCTCGTCATCGGCTCCCGCTACACGCGGGGCGGCGGCGTGGTCGACTGGGGGATCGGCCGCCGGCTGATCTCGCGCGGCGGGAGCATCTTCGCCCGGGTCGTCCTCGGGCTCGCCCCGCACGACCTCACCGGTGGCTTCAAGTGCTGGCGGGCGGCGACCCTCGCGTCGATCCCGTTCACGGGCATCCACGCCGGCGGGTATGTCTTCCAGATCGAGATGACGTTCCGGGCGTCGCGCTCGGGGGCGCGCGTGGCCGAGGTGCCGATCACGTTCCGCGACCGTCGGGTCGGCCAGTCGAAGATGAGCCGCCGGATCGTCCTCGAGGCGCTCGTCGTGGTCGTCCAGCTCCGGGCCGAGGAGCTGTGGCGACGCATCCGTGGCGGGCGGAAGGCAGGCGACCCTCTCGCCTCGGTCGCCGCGGTCCCGGTCGCGCCTGCGGTCGACGACGGGACGGGCGCCGGGCGGTGACGTCCGCGGCGATCGGCCGCCCCGCGGCCGGCCGTCTCGAGGCCGCCTCTCCCGCACCCGCACCGGCGCCGGGCGTCCGCGTCGTGCTCGACGCCCGAGCCCTGCAGGAGCCCGATCGGGCGCCGCTGACCGCGACCTACCTCGACCGGCTGCTCGAGGCGTTCGACGCTGCCCCGCTCGACGGCGAGTCCTTCGCGCTGCTCCTGCGCTCGGACCTCGACGACCCGACGACACGGTTCGAGCACCTCGACGTCGTGGGCCGGCGGATGCTCCCGCCGACCCATCTCCTGCGATCGGCCGCCCTCTCGGTCGACCCGTTCGTCCTGAGCGGGGCGAGCGTCGGGGCGGCGTGGCGGGCGGAGAGCGGCGGCGCCGCCGGCGCGGTCTACCACGCGGCCGGGGGCGCGATCCCGCTCGCGACCGGGCTGCCCCTCGTCGTGACCCTCCTCGACCTCGCGCCGTGGGAGGTCCCGGGCGCGTACCAGCGCGGCATGGCCGCGCGGTTCGGGCAGCGTCTCCGCGGCCGACTGCTCCGCGACGCCGCCGCGGTCATCGTCGGCACCGAGGCGGTCGCCGTCGCTGCCCGGCGACTCCTGCGCATCCGGCGGGACCGGCTTCGGGTCGTGCCGCTGGCGCCACGACCGGCGTTCTCCTTCTGGCCAGCCGCGGACGGGAACGGATCGTCGATGGGCGGGACCGCGCGGGATCGCAGGAACGGCTCGCCCGAGCTGAGCCGCGACGCCGCCGCGCTCGAAATCGCCCGGCGCGGCGACCACCGCGCCGAACGCGAACGGCTCGGGCTACCCGAGCGCTACCTCGTCTACACCGGCCGTTTCGACGCCCGACAGGACCTTGCGACGTTGCTCCTTGCCCTCGCGCGGCTGGCCGATGCCGGCCGGCCCGAGGACCTCGCCGCGGACGTGCCGTGGCCGCCGCGCGTGCTCCTGGTTGGCGCCTCACCCGAGGATCGCGCGTCGCTGGCCCGGTCGGCCGCCCGCGAGGGCGTCGGCGATGCGCTCGCCTACGCGCCGCGCCTGCCCGACGAGCGGCTCGCGGCGTTGGTCCGCGGCGCCCGCGCGGCGATCCTGCCCGCGATCTCCGACGCGGCCGGCCTGCCGGCTCTCGAGGCGATCGCCTGCGGCACCCCGGTCGTCGCCTCGGCGGTCGGCGCGCTGCCCGAGATCGTCGGCTCGGCGGGGATCGTCGTCCAGCCGCGCGACGCGGAGCGCCTCGCCTCCGCCCTCGCCACGACCTGGTCGGACGAGCGCGTCCACGCCGGCCTCGCCGCCGCCGCCCGGGAGCGCGCCCAGACGGACCGCCGAACGTGGTCGGACGTCGCGAACGAAACGCGCCGCGTCTACGCCGAGGTCGCCGCTCGCCCCCAGGTGGGCGAATGATCGTCCCCTTGCTCTGAGTCCTGGGGCAAGGGTCGGGCCACCGGCTAGAAGGCGGTCAGCCCGATCGGGCGCAGCATTGGGGGCGGTGTTTTGCCGGCCTTGAACGTCATCTTCGACCCGTAGGGCATCACCTGGACGAACGTCTGGCCGACC
>DATLVO010000125.1:0-2299 GCA_035577485.1 Verrucomicrobiia bacterium | reverse complement strand
ACGCCGGCGGGACGCCTCGTGGGCGCGACTCGGCCGCACGCCCTCGAGGCGTCCGTCCGGTCGATGTTCGAGTACGAGCCGGACGCGGTTCTCGGCGCCGTCCGCGCGCCGATCGTGGCGATCCGACGAGAGGGGTCTCCGTTGGCTGCCGGGCCGTCGGCTGGCCTGCCGGACCTGACGACGATCGAGCTGCCGGCCCCAGGCCACAACCTGCTCCGCTATCGGCCGGCCGAGGTGGCAGCCGCGATCCTCGGCCGCTAGGCTTCGCGGACGGCTCGGGCGTCGCCCGATCACAGGAGGGCCCTGCGTGCGCGTCGTCTACAGCCCCGCCCATCTCGCCCACGACGTCGTGACCGAGACCGTCATGGGCACCGCGATCCCGGCGAACGAGGTCGCGGAGCGGGCCGAGCGGATCCGCGCGACGCTCGAGGCGGACGGCGGCTTCGCCATCGAAGGACCGACGGAGCACGGCACTGACCCGATCCTCGCCGTCCACGACGCGGGCCTCCTGCGCTTCGTGGAAGAGGGCTGGCGGGAGGCACGCGCCCAGTCGATCGCCCGCTCGAGCCTGATCGCCGACACGTTCCCGACGTTTCGGATGTTCGAGGGGATGAGCCCGGAATTCGTCGCGTCGATCGACGAGACGCGGTTCGCCGGCGGTCGCGCGGGTTGGTGGGGGATGGACACCGCGAACCCGCTCGTTGCCGGGACCTACGGAGCGGCCCGCGCGGCGGTCGACGTCGCGCTGACCACCGCCGACCTCGTCCTGGGAGGCGAGCGCGCGGCCTACGGGCTGTGCCGGCCACCGGGTCATCACGCCGCGCGCTCGATGGTCGGCGGCTACTGCTTCTTCAACAACGCCGCGATCGCTGCCGAGGCGATCGTCCGAAAGACCGGCCAACGCGTCGCGATCCTCGATGTCGACTACCACCACGGCAATGGCACGCAGCAGATCTTCTGGCGCCGGGGCGACGTGCTGTACGTCTCGCTGCACGCCGATCCGGAGCGGCAGTTCCCGTTCTTCCTCGGCCGGGCGAATGAGACCGGGGAGGGGCAGGGGAGCGGTGCGAACCTGAACCTCCCGCTGCCGGCCGGCACCGACGACGCGGCCTTCCTCGGCGCTCTCGACCGGGGGCTCGCCGCAATCGCCGACACGCCTGGCGAGGTCGTCGTCGTCTCGCTCGGCTTCGACACCTACGGCCACGACCCGATCGGCGACTTCGCTCTGACGACGGCGGTCTATCACGAGTGCGGACGGCGGACGGCCGCGCTCGGTCGGCGGCTCGTGATCCTCCAGGAAGGCGGCTACTACCGGCCGGCGCTCGGGGCGAACGCCAGGGCGTGGCTGCGCGGGGCGGAAGGCCGCCCCGATGAGCCACTCCCGGCCGCGGGGTTCGGAGCGGCCGGCTCCGGCCGCTGAGGGCGGTTTCGGCCCTCTGTCGCTCGTCGCTTGTACCATCCGGCCATGTCCAGCCCAACGGAGCTCCCGCCGCACGTCCGCCGGCTCGTCGACGAGATCGAGACCGAGATCGGCGAGACCGATCTCGCCGCGGACGACATCGTCGGCTCGGTCGGGCGCCCGGAGGACGGCGAGGACGGCAACGGCCGGGTCGAGGCGGCGGTCCGCCAGATCCTGGCCGAGATCGGCGAGGACCCGGACCGCCAGGGCCTGGCCGGCACGCCCGACCGGGTCCATCGGATGTACACCGAGCTGACGGCGGGCTACCACGTCGATCCCGAGCGGCTGATCAACGGCGCGATCTTCGACGTCGCCTACAGCGAGATGGTCGTCGTCAAGGCCGTGCCCTTCTATTCGCTCTGCGAACACCATCTCCTGCCGTTCTTCGGCACGGCGGCGGTCGCGTATATCCCCCGCGGCCGGGTGATCGGGCTGTCGAAGATCCCGCGTGTGGTCGAGATGTACAGCCGGCGCCTCCAGGTCCAGGAGCGGCTGACCCAGCAGATCGCCGACTTCCTCCAGGACCGGCTCGAGCCGCAGGGCGTCGGCGTCGTGATGGAGGCGACCCACCTCTGCGCGGTCATGCGCGGGGTCCGCAAGCCGGGCACAATCATGACGACCTCGGCTGTCCTCGGCCTCTTCCGGACGCGCGACCGGACCCGCGCCGAGTTCTTCGCCCACCTCGACCGACCGGCACCGGGCGCCTGACGTCGCCGACGGCGCAGCGGGCTCCGCCATGCGGCGCGTTCCGATCCCGCTCACGCCGCGATTGGCGGCGTTCGTCGAGCGCGCGTTCGCGGGCGCCGACCCGGCCGCCGTCATCGCGGCGCTCGAGCAGGT
>DATLVO010000124.1:0-3602 GCA_035577485.1 Verrucomicrobiia bacterium | reverse complement strand
ACTGGATCTTCATCGCGTTCCTGGCTCTGCTCGCGATCGCCCTGGCCGCCGCGGTCGCGCTCGTGATCGATCGGGAGCGACAGCTCGACGCGGCCCGCGACGCGATCCTCCGCAATGCCTCCCCGGCGATCGACGCGCGGCCCGAGGACGACCTGCCGACGCTGGTCCGGCACCTGCGCGAGCGGCTCGAAGCGAGCGAGTTCGAGTTGGACCAGCAGGTCCGGAACGCGTCCCACCTGGCCGACGCGATGGGGATCGGGATCGTCCAGGTCGACGATCGAGAGCGGGTCGAGCAGGCCAACGCCGCCGCCCACGTGCTGCTTCGCCGGCCGCCCGGCTCCATCGCCGGCCGGACCGCGCTCGAGACGTTCGTCGACAGCCGGGTCGAGGAGCTGATCGCCGCGGCCCGAGCGACCGGCTCGGCTTCGGGCGAGTTCCGCCTCAGCGGGCCCGACGGTCCGACGCTGCTCGTCCGGGCCCGTCGATCGCCCGTCAGCGGCGTCTCGATCCTGCTCGAGGACGTCTCCGAGCTCCGCCGGCTGCAGCAGATCCGGGCCGAGTTCGTGGACAACCTGTCGCACGAGCTGCGGACGCCGCTGTCCACGGTCAGCCTGCTGGCGGAGACCCTGGCCCGCGACGCCGAGGCCGCCGGCGACGGCGTCCCCGCCCGGATGCGCGACCGGATCGCGAAGATCGAGGTCGAGACCGGCCACCTCGTCCAGATGGTCAACGAGCTGCTCGATCTCGCCCGGATCGAGGGTGGCGGACCGCTCGTCCTGCTCGACGACGTCGATCTCGGGCGGGTCGCGGCCGACGCGGTCGAGCGGCTCCGCCTATTTGCGGAGCGACAGGGGATCGGGCTCGTCGTCGACGTCGCCGACGAGGTGCCGCCTGTCCGCGGCGACGAGACGCGTCTCGCGCAGGTCGTCGTGAACCTCGTCCACAACGCCCTGAAGTTCGGTCGCCGCGAGAGCGCCGACGGGACCGAGGATGGCGACCGGACCGAAGCGGGCGACGTCGTCGTGGCTGTCCGGCCGGTGGGGACCGAGGTCCAGCTCTCCGTCCGGGACCGCGGCGTCGGCATCCCGAAGGCCGACCAGGGCCGGATCTTCGAGCGCTTCTACAAGGTCGACCGGGTGCGTGTCCGCGGCGGTGGGACGGGTCTCGGGCTCGCGATCGCCCGACACGTCGTCGGCCAGCACGGCGGCCGGATCTGGGTCGAGTCGCAGGAGGGCGTCGGATCGACGTTCACGGTCGCCCTGCCCGTCGCGCCGGGCGTTCAGCCGTCAGACTGAGCCCCGTGGATCGCCTGCACGTCGCGACGCTCAACATCCGCAACCTCGCCGACCGCTGGGACGAGCGGCTACCCCTGATCCTCGCAGACATGGCCGCGCTCCAGCCGGACGTCCTCGGGCTCCAGGAGGTGGTCTACGTCCTCCAGCAAGATCGCCTGATCGGTGCCGCCGGCGAGGGTCGCTACGACCCCCATCGGGGCTGGGCCGGCCGGCCGGAGTACGGCAACGCGATGCTCGTCCGCCAGCCGCTCGCCGCGACGGAGGTCGAGCGTCTCGATCTCGAGCTGAATCGCTCCGCGATCCGGGGGCGCTTCGGGCTGCCGAACGGCACGGCGGTCGTCATCGCCGTGACCCATCTCCACCATCTCCCTGCCGACGAGGGCGCCCGCGACGAACAGGCCGCGCGCCTCCTCGACTGGCTCGCGTCCGCACCGGCCGCGGACGGCCAGGTGGTCATGGGCGACTTCAACGCGGAGCCCGACGAGTCGGCCTACGCCCGGATGCGCGATGCCGGCTACCGATCCGCCTTCCTCGAGGCGAACGGCCGCGAGCCGGACGTGACCTGGCCCTCGGGCCTCGAGGCGCCGGCGAAGGACGCCGACGGCGACCCGGGCTGTCTCGACTACATCTGGATCCGCGGCGCGGTCGCGGCCGAGGCCTGCCGTCTCGCGTTCGATCGGCCGGCCGTCGGCGATCCCGGCCTCTACCCGTCGGACCATCTCGGGCTGTCCGCCCAGCTCGCGATCGGCTAGCGGACCGTGGCCGGCGCCGCCCCGAACCCGCGCCGCTCGCTCCGTCTCGCCCATCGCGGCGACGGCCGGCGGGCGACGGAGAACACGATCCCGGCCTTCCTCGCAGCGCTCCGCGTGCCCGGCTGCGACGGTCTCGAGTTCGACGTCCGGGCGGCCCGTGGCGGCGTGGCCGTCTGCTACCACGACGAGACGCTGGCGCGGGTCCACGGCGTGGATCGGCGGGTCGAGGAGATGACCGTCGACGAGCTCGAGGCGCTCGGGATCCCGACGCTGGCCGATGCCCTCGCGGCGGTCCCGCGCCGCGCATTCCTGGACGTCGAGCTGAAGGGCGACCCGGGGCGCGGCGCGTTCGAGGCGCTCGTGGGCGGTCGCGGGCCGGCCCTCGAGCGCGCGGTGATCTCGTCGTTCGAGCCCGCGACGCTCGCCAGGATCGGCGGTCTCGCGCCGACCTGGCCGCGCTGGCTGAACGCCCACGACGCCGCTGCGGCCACGGTCGCGAAGGCCACGGAGCTCGGTTGCCGCGGTCTCTCCGTCGAGTGGCACGCGCTCGATCGCGCGGCGATCGCCCGCGTCCACGCGGCCGGTCTCGACCTCGCGACCTGGACCGTCCGCCGCCGGCCGACGTATGGCCGCCTCGCGCGTCTCGGGGCGGTCGCGATCTGTGTCGAGGCGGCCGCGCTCGACGGCTGAGACGCCGGCGGTGCCGAAGCCTCCGCCGCCTATCCTCACGGGCATGAGCGGCGAGGAGCGGGCCGATCTGGTCGTCGTCGGCGCCGGCACGGTTGGCGGCTGGGCGAGCTACTTCGCGAAGCGGGACGGCGTCGGGCGGGTCGTCGTCCTCGAGCAGGGTCTCGCCGGTCAGGGCGCGAGCAGCCGCGCGGCCGGCATCGTTCGGGCCCAGGGCGGGACGCCGACGACGGTCGGGCTCGGCCGCTGGTCGATCGACTTCTACCGCCGTCAGGCCGAGGAGCTCGGCACGGACAGCGGGTTCCGCGAGCTCGGCTACCTGATCCTGGCGGTCACCGAGGAGGATGAGCGGGCCGGTCGCGAACGCGTCGCGATGCAGCGGGCGAATGGGCTCGACGTCCGTTGGGTCAACGCCGCCGAGGCCGCCGCCCTGAACCCCACGCTCGCGCCGGACGGCCACCGCGGCGGCAGCTTCCTCGAGACCGACGGCTGCATCGACCCGCCGCGCAACGTCCGCGCCTACGGGCTCGCGATGCAGCGGGCGGGCGTGGAGCTGCGCGAGCGGAGGGCGTTCACGGGCCTCCGGACGGAGTCACGCCCGGGAGCGGCGCCCCGGGTCGTCGGCGTCGACACGTCCGCGGGGCCGATCGCCACGGAGCGAGTGATTCTGACCGGCGGCCCCGGCCTTCGGGCGGTCGGCCGCCTGGCCGGCGTCCGGATCCCGGCCGGCGCCGTGCGCCACACGGTCGCCGTCCTCGAGCCGCTCGCGGCCTTCGCCGTCGAGCGGCTGCCGATGGTCTTCGACATCGGGGCGGGCCTGTACTGGCGCCTCGAGGAGGGAGGGCTGCTGTTCGGCTGGAGCGACCCG
>DATLVO010000123.1:0-6297 GCA_035577485.1 Verrucomicrobiia bacterium | reverse complement strand
GACGTCACGGAGCCGATCCCCGCGGTCGACGATGAGGCGGCGCGGGCCGAGGCCGAGGCTGCCGCGCAGGCCGCCGACGAGGTCGGCGGCGAGGACGAGACGGTTGTCAGGGCGCCAGACGAGGCCGACGTCGCCGACGTCGCCGACGAGGAGGTCGCGGCCGACGACGTCGTCGCCGAGGATTCCGAGCCGGAAGCTGAGCTCGAGGACGAGGAGGAGGCCGACGAGCTCGAAGACGAAACGGCGCCCGCCGTCGCCGGCGCCCGCGGCGAGCCGCTCGTCGGCGGCGCGGCCCTGGCCGGACGGAAGGGCCGAGGTGCGCCGGTCGGGGCTGCGGTCGTTCCCGAGCCGGCCATCCGGATCAACGATCGGGCCTCGAAGATCTTCGTGATCGTGACCGTGCTGGTCTTCGTCGGGATCTTCCTCAACGGGATGCTGCTCGGCACCGGCGGCACGTTCCGCCCGTACGTCGCGCCGTCGCCGTCGCCGTCGGTCGAGGAATCCCCGTCGCCGTCCGCGTCGGAATCGATCGCGCCGTCGGGCTCGCCGTCTGCCTCGGGCTCGCCGTCTGCCTCGGGCTCCCCGGCCGCTTCCGGGTCGGCCGCCCCATCGGCCTCGACGCCGGCAGCATCTGGCTCACCCGCGCCGTCCTGACGGGACCGCTCCGCCGGGCCCGACTCCGGTTGGCCCGCGCTATCCTCGGCGACATGGGCCCTGGCGGCACGCCCGGCGAGTCCGGTGACGACGAGGCGAGTGCGCGCGACGAACGGGCCCGGATGGTCGCGACACAGCTCCGGGCGCGCGGGATCCGCGACGAGCGCGTCCTCGCCGCCCTCCTCGAGGTCCCGCGGGACCAGTTCGTGCCGGCGTGGCAACGCGGTGCCGCCTATGCCGACGAGGCATTGCCGATCCCGAGCGGCCAGACGATCAGCCAGCCGTACATGGTCGCCCGGATGACCGAGCTGCTCGAGCTCGAGCCGGGCGAGCGGGTGCTCGAGATCGGGACGGGCTCCGGCTACCAGGCGGCCGTGCTGGCGGCGCTCGGCTGTCGGGTGACGACGATCGAGCGCCACGCCGAGCTGGCGGCCGCGGCGCGTGAGCGGCTGGTCCGGCTTGGGTTCGGCGACGCCGTCGAGGTCCGGGTCGGCGATGGCAGCCTCGGCGCCCCCGACGGCGCCCCGTGGACGGCGATCGTCGTCACGGCCGCGGCCCCGGCCGTGCCCGAGCCGCTGCGCGAGCAGCTCGATCCGGACGGCGGCCGGCTCGTCGTGCCGGTTGGCTCGCACGATCGCCAGGAGCTGATCGTCGTCGAGCGCCGGGGCAACGAATGGTTCGAACGGAGCGACGGCCAGGTCGTGTTCGTACCGCTCGTCGGTGAGGCCGGGTTCCCGGCGTAGTCGCCAGTCAGGCGACGAGGTCGTCGAGGTATCGAACCTCCAGGCCGTGGCCTGACCTGATGGCGCGGTCATTGGTGACGAACACCGTCGCTCCGGCCGCACGCGCACAGGCGATGTGGATCGCGTCAGGCAGGCTCATGCCGGTCCGCCCGCGGATCCATGCCGCGTCCTCGGCGGCGCCGGCGTCGAGGGGGACGATGCGGAACCCGAGATCGCGAATCGTTGCTGCGATTCGCTCAAAGCTCGCTCCGTCGTTGTGGCGCGCCGGACCCACGAGGACCTCGCTCAGACCGGCGCTCGACAGCACGCCGCCGGTCCGCCCAGTCGCCACCGCATCGACGATCGCCGCGGCCATTTCAGCCCGGGTGGGGTCCCCGGCGATGAGGTAGATCAGGACGTTGCTGTCGATCGCCACGAGCGCGTGGCGGGTGAGCAGAGCCGGGATCGATTCGGCGCTCTCGCTCATGGGCGCGCTCCTCCCACTCATCGCGAAGGGCTCGAACGTAGGCGACGGGATCGGGCTCGTACCATCCTCGGCCCTCGGCAAGTCCGTGGAGCCGGTCCGACGGCCGCTCCGGCCGCTTGCTGAGGACCATCGCGTCGTCGGTGATCGTGACATCGAGCCGGTCGCCCGCGGCGATGCCGAGGCGAGCCCGCGCCTGGCTCGGGACGACGATCTGGTGCTTGGTGCTGACTTTGACACTTAGCATGTGCGAAAATGCTAAGCACGAACGGGCAGACTCGTCAAGCTGGAGGAGGCACGGAGCGGGGAGACGGCTCGGTATACTCGGCCGGCTATGAGCCATGTCTTCGTCGCTCCTCATCCCGACGACGTCGCCCTGTCCTGCGGTGGGCTGATCGCGAGCCTCCGCGAGCTCGGCCAGCAGGTCACGATCCTCACTGTGTTCTCCGGGTCCGGCTCGGCGGCGAGGAACGACGGCTCGAGCCTCAGCGACTACCAGCGCGAGGCGCTGGGCTTCGGGTCGAAGACACACTGGCCGGTGACCGAGGCATTCAACCGCTCCCACATCCGGGCCGACTACGCCGTCTACGGTGATCCGGACCTGCTCCCCGCCTGGGCTGCGACGGACGCGCGGCTCGATGCGACCCAAGCCGACGCCGACCAGGCCGCGAAGCGGTTCTGGCAGCGCTCGTCGTGGTACCGCCGGGCGAGCATCCGGGGCGAGTCGCTCGCGGGCCAGCCCGTCATGGACGAGCTCAGCACGCAGGGCGCGGTCGCGACCGACGAGCTCGTCGATGCCGCCGCCGCGGGCGACCCGATGTCCCGTCGTCGGCTCGAGGACGAGACCTACGCGGCCTTTGCCGAGGCGTCGATCGTCTTCCTCGACCTGCCCGACGCCGTGTTCCGCGGCTACGAGAACGACGAGCAGCTCCTGAACGCGCCCCGCGACGACGATGCGGCGCCGTTCGAGATCCTTCGCCGCGAGATCGTCCGGCTCGAGCCCCAGAAGCTGTACCTGCCGCTCGGGGTCGGCAACCACGTCGACCATCAGCTGTGCCGGGACGTCGGGGTCCGCCTGCTGGCCGAGGGTCGGCGCTGGGTGATGCCGGGACCCGACTACGCGGGGATCATCAACTTCTACGAGGACTTCCCGTACGCCTGGTGGAACGACTTCGTCCAGCTCGAGGACCTGCCGCGGACCGCGTTCGCCGACCTGCCGCCGACGGTCGGGCTGATGCCCGAGTACGCCGACATCGGCGACCAGCTCGAGCGGAAGATCACCGGCATCGACATCTACCAGAGCCAGATCGACCGGTTGTTCCAGGGGACCCGGGAAATGGCCCGCCAGGTCCGGGCCCACGCCCGGAAAGTGTCGGTCCTGGGTGGTGGCGGGGGCGCGGCCGAGCGCTACTGGGCGAGCCGCCCGGCCTGAGGCCGAGGCGGTCGAACGGACGCCGCCCGGCATGGCGGGTGATCAGCGGATCGGGTCGCTTCGCCGCGATCGGCCGTCGTCGAAGACCGCGGAGCTGATCGCCTTCCAGCTCGGGCTCCTCGGGGCGATCGCGATCCGCGTCCTCCTCTGGCCGACCGCCGGCCTCACCGGCGATCTCGACCAGTTCGTCCTCTGGACCCACGGGATCGCGACGCAGCCGTTCGGCCACGCCTACGACATGAACATCTCGTTCCCGCCCGTGATGGTGTACGTCTGGGGACTCCTGGCCGCGATCGAGCCCGGGTTCCGGACGGTCACGACCTCGGCCGAATCGGCGATCCGCGAGGCGATGAAGCTACCCGCGACGCTGGCCGACCTCGGCCTCGGCGCACTTGTCTGGTGGCACCTGCGGGCGACCCCGCGCTGGGCCCTCCTCGGCGGCTTCCTGATCCTCTTCCATCCGGCCGTCATCGACGTCAGCGCGTGGTGGGGTCAGTACGAGTCGATCTACGTCCTGTTCGGCGCCATCGCCTTCGTCCTCGCCGTGCGCGGGCACTCCCTGTGGGCCGCGGTTGCGCTCGGCGTCGCGCTGATGACGAAGCCGCAGGCGCTGCCCTTCCTCGTCCCGTTCGGGGCCTGGTTCCTGGCCCGCGACGGCTGGCGGGGAGCGGCCCAGGCGGCGGCGGTCGGCGCGGCGACGATCGTGGTGATCTGGTTGCCGTTCATCGGGGCGGGCGGCGTCCAGGGCTACGTCCGCAACCTCGGCACGTACCAAGGCGACATCTTCGCGATCCTCTCGCTCCGAGCGTGGAACCCGTGGTGGCTCGTCCAGGAGCTCTTGGCCGGCGGCCAGTTCGTCTCGGACCAGGGAGCCGTGCTCGGTCCGATCACGCTCCGTCACGTCGGGTACGGCCTCGCCCTCGTCGGCGAGCTGGCGGTGTTCCTCGCGGTCTACCGCGCGGCGACCGCGCGAGCCCTCGCCCTCGGGCTGGCCGCCGCGGCCCTCGTGGCCTTCTGCCTCCTGACCTCGATGCATGAGCGGTATGCGTTCGGGGCGCTCGTCTTCCTGCCCCTCGCGTTCCCGGATCGGCGCGCGCTCTGGCTCGCGGTCGCCTTCGGGATCGTCTTCACGCTGAACCTGCTTGCCGCGGTCCCGCCGAGCCCGGCGATCGGGGCGGCCCTACCCGTCAGTGGCCCACTCGGGATCGCCGGTTCGGTCGCGATGATCGCGATCACCGCCGCCACCGTCTGGCTGCTCCTCCGCGAACGCGAAGGCCGGCCTGCCGAGACGGCTCACGCGACCGCCGAGCCACGCCTCGCGACCTGAACGGGCCAGCGCCCGCGGCAGGAACCGGCCGAACCGGATCGCCGGCGCCTCGATGAGCAGGTAGACGAGCGCGGCGACGACCAGGGTGATCGCGGCCGCGAGCAGCGTCCGGGCCAGGGTGGGGTTCGGCCAGTCGACCGCGAGGATGATGGCCTCGTGCCAGAGATAGATCGAGTAGGACAGGGCGCCGATCGCGGCGAACCCGCGGTCGAATCGGCGGCCGGCCGTCGGTCGGCTCACGACGAATGCGATGAGCGTCGCGGCACCGAGGCTGGCCGAGAGGTCGAGGAACGGCGGCGGGTTGATCACCGCCGACACCCCGATCAGACCGAACCCGGTCAGCGCGACGCCGGCCGGCAACGGCCGGTCGAACGTCCCGCGCTGCTGGAGCTCGGCGACGATCATGCCCGGGACGAACGCCCAGAGGTAGGTCGGGAACGACACGAGCATGTCGGTCGGGATCGAGCCCGTCAGCCGGGCGAACGCGACCATCCCGATCACGGTGATCCCGATCGACGATACGGCAGTGAGAAGCAGCAGACGCATCCGGTTCGCGTTCCCCAACCGGCCGATGGCGATCGCGGTCAGGGGCAGCAGCGCGTAGAAGGCGACCTCGATCTGGAGCGTCCAGACGACGAGCGTCGGGTCGCGGAAGGACGTGGCGATCGCGACCGGGTCAGCGAGCATCGCCGGATGCCAGAGGAGAGCGATCGCGAACGCGGCGACGAGCCAGGCCGGCGCGATCCGGAGGAACCGCCGGAGCGCGTACGTCCGGAGGTCGACCGGGCTCGCGCCATGGTGGGCCGCGGCGAAGGGCGCATAGAGGAGATAGCCGGAGAGAGCGAAGAAGACCAGGACGCCGGCATCGAGACCGGGCGTGACGCGCTCGACGGCGGGCAGCTCCGCATGGAAGGCGAACACCATCAGCGCCGCGAGACCGCGCAGCCCATCAAGAGCTGTCAGACGCCCCATCCCCGTCCCCTATTCCTGCCACAAGGACGGCCGCTGCCCGACCGGAATGGGGATGGTCGCGCCTCGCGCCCGATCGCGCAAGGGGCGCACGCGGTGCGCGATGTCAGCTCTCGCGGATCATCTCGCGGGACGGCGACGACGGAAACGGCCGCGCATCGCCAGCACGTACCAGTGGAGATAGTGCGGGAGCCACTTCCGGAGCTTGAAGTTGCTCTGCCCCGCTGTCCGGTCGCGCCAGGTCGTCGGCACCTCGGCGACCCGCCGTCCGGCCAGCGTCGCCTTCACGGTCAGCTCGAGCGCCAGCTCGAAGCCGGCGCTGCTCTCGATCGGCGTGGCGTCGAGGAACGAGCGGCGGTAGAGCTTGAAGTTGTTCGTCGGGTCGTGGGTCGGGACGCCCGCGAACCAGTGCAGGCTGAGGCCCGCCGCCCGGCTCAGGAGCCGCTTCATGGGCGGACCGCCGATCTGCTGCCCGCCGCGCATGTAGCGCGACGCGGACACGACGTCGGCGCCGTCGTGGGCGAGGGCAACCATCGGGTCGACGACCTGGGCTTCGTCGGACCCGTCCGCCATCGAGATCAGGACGTACCGGCCGGTCGAGCCGGTGATCCCCGCCTTCATCGCGTGCAGGACACCGCGGCCGAGGTCGTTTCGGAGGCCGCGCAGGCCGGGGATCTCGGTCGCGAGGCGGGCGATGACCGGGACGGTC
>DATLVO010000122.1:0-4836 GCA_035577485.1 Verrucomicrobiia bacterium | reverse complement strand
CGACGGCGGGGCCGGGGCGCTGGTTGCATGCGCCGGCCGGCCCACCTCGACGACCAGGCCCGGTCGCCCGCCGACCGCGCCGATCCGCCGGCCGCAGGCCGCCTCGACCCGCTCCCGCAGCTCGGCCCGGAAATGGACGAGGATCGCTTTCGGGACGCCGGCCCGCGCCGCCATGTCGAGCGCCTCCTCTGGCGTCAGGTGGCCCCGGCGAGGGTCGTCGTGCTTCGACGACGTCAGCGTCGCCTCGACGACGAACACGTCGGCGCCGCGGGCCGCCTCGACGATCAGGTCGCTCGGTCCGGTGTCCCCGGAGATCATCACCCGCCGCCCATCGGGATCGGTGATCGAGCAGCCCCACGCCGGGACGTAATGCTGCCCCGGTACGAACGCGACCGTGAGGTCGCCGACGTGGATCCGATGCGCGGGGTCGTACTCGAGGATGCTGTACGCGTCGTCGAAGAAGCCCGGTCGCTCGCTGATCGCCGCGGCCAGCTCGGTCATGCGCGCGCGACCGCCCGGTGGCAGGAGCACCGGCAGGTGGGCGCCGGCGACTCCCTCCCAGGGCAGGAGATAGCGGAGGGACACGAGGTCGATGTAGTGGTCGGCGTGCATGTGGCCGACGACGATCGCATCGAGCTGGCGCGGATCGCGGATCCGCAGGAGCTCCCGGATCACGCCCTGGCCGCAGTCGACCAGGATCGCGGTCGTGTCCGTCTCGACGAGGATTCCTGACGCCGGCGTCTCCAGCTGCGGCTGGGACGTGCCGCTCCCGACGACGGTCAGACGCATGGGGCGAGGGCGCGTTCGCTCGGCATTGCGGGATGGTCGCACCACCGCGCGCGAGCGTCGAGCCCGATTTGGACGATGGGGCTGTCCGCTGCTGGACACCATCGACATCGCGCCGACCGCCCGCGACCACCGATGCCGGAAAATCTTGATGGAACCGGAGGTTTCGGGCGCCCGGCGCGCGGTAGGATGCGATCGTGGTCGATACGACGTCCATGACCGACGCCCTTGCCGCCGTGCCGCTCTTTGCCGGCCTGGACGCAACCGGCCTGGCGAGCCTCACCCGTGGCATGCGCGTCCGGCGGTTCCGGCGCGGAGAGACGATCTTCCATGTCGGCGACCCCGGCGATGCCCTCTTCATCGTGATGGCCGGCACGATCAAGATCACGCTCCCCGCCGACACCGGGGACGAGGCGATCCTCGCGACGCTGCGTCCAGGCGACTTCTTCGGGGAGCTGGCCCTGCTCGACGGGGCTCCGCGGTCGGCAACCGCGGTCGCGATCGAGCCCACGGAGACCTACATCCTCGCCCGGGAGCGGTTCCGCGAGCTGATCTCGTCGGAGCCGATCATGCGCGAGGCCCTGCTCGCAACGCTGGCCGCCGAAGTCCGACGGCTCACGCATCACGTCGAGGAGCTCCACTTCCTCGATATCACGGGCAGGCTGGCGTCGCGGTTGGCGCGGCTGGCGGGGGAGAGCGGGGCGGCGAAGCTGGCCGATGGCTCGATCCGACTACCCGGGCCGCTCACCCAGGGCGACCTCGCTGCCATGATCGGCTGCACCCGCCAGAGCGTGAACAAGCTGCTCGGCATGTTCAGCGACGATCGCCTGATCCGCCTCGAGCGGGACCGGATCGTGATCCTCGATCTCGACGGCCTCGCGCGCGCCGCCCACCGCTGAGTCCTGATCGGACCGGAGAACGTTCGCGCAAGCCGCTTCTATGGCGGCGGCATCTTCCGGATCGCCGTCAGGAGAATGTGGACCGCCGCGAGGGCCGAACGCTGTCGGCCGTTAGCACCGCCGAGGAACGCGATCCGCCGCTCGCGGTGGACCCAGCCCGGCCCGACGACGATCACCGATACGGCCGTGTCCGCCCCCCGCGGCCGGGCGCGCACCCCGACCCCGATCGGGGCGCCGCCGAGCTCCATGCCGCGGCGGGCGAGGGCCTCGAGACCGGCCGCGTCCCGATGCGTCGCGGCCGCCGGGGCTGCGTCGCCCAGGGCTTCGCTGAACCGCAGCCACGGCTGATCGCCGAGGAGGGCCGCCAGGGACCCGCCGGTCCCGACCTCGACCACCGCAAGCTCGAGCCCGCGTGCGCCGAGCGCCACCTCGATCGCCTCCGGCCAGGTGGTCTCGCCGTCGGCCCAGACGTGCGCGCCCACCAGCGCGAGTACCTGCTCGGCCATCGCGGCGACCCGATCGGCCGCCGGGTTCGCGCCCGACTCGGTCGCGATCGCCTCGCTGCGCGAAGAGATGCGGATATCGACCGCGTCCGCTCGGGCGTAGGTGGCGACGATCGGGTCGGCGGCCCGGAGGAGCTCCTCGCCCAGGAGATCGGCGAGCTGCGATTCGCCGATCCCCGCGAGTCGCAGGGTCCGGCTGGCGATCTCCGCGCCGGCGCCGCGCGCGAGGAGTCGCGGCAGGACCTCGTCGATCCACATCGGGTGCATCTCGCGGGGCGGTCCGGGGAGGCAGACGATCAGCCCGTCGTCCGCTCGCACGACCCACCAGCCCGGCGCCGTCCCGTTCGGGTTCGCGAGGGCCGTGGCGGAGGGGATGAGCCAGGCCTGCTTGAGGTTCATCTCCGGGAAGGGCAGTCCCCGGCGCTCCCACATCGTGCGCAGCCAGGCCTCGAGCCCCGGATCCGCGGCCGGCGTTTGCCCGAGTGCCGCCGCGACGGCCTCGCGGGTCAGGTCGTCCGGCGTGGGCCCGAGGCCACCCGTGGTCACGACGAGATCCGCCCGGGACATGGCGCCGGCGAGCGCCTCGCGAACCGTCTCGAGACGGTCGGGGAGGGCCTGGATCCGCTCTACGGCGACTCCGAGGCCGGTCAGGCTGCGGGCCAGATCGCCGGCGTTCGTGTCGCGCGTCTCGCCGACGGTCAGCTCGCTGCCGATGCTCAGCAGCTCTGCGGTCAGGATCCGGCGGCTCGCCACGCGCGGAGCCTAGCGCACGGTCGACGCTCGCCGACGGGCGCCGAACGCGACGTTGCGCTGACGGCGCGTCGTACGTGGCGAGTACCATCGGCCGGGGTGTCGTGCAACTTTTGCGCGGTCTCGCTCCGCTGGCATCCGGCCGAATCTCCGATCAGGGATCCTCGCAGCGTCCAGTTCACTGGCTGAGGCGACCGATGACCGACATCGAACAGAGCGGCTTCTCGGAATTCGATCGATGGCTCGCCCTCGCGCGTCGGACGCGCGAGCTGCTCGACGCGGCGATCGACGAGGGGTCGCTCCCGGACGGCGGCGCAGCGTACCTCTCGGATCGCACCCTGCCGCACGTCGAGGGTGTCCGGAACGGGTTCCTGGGCTGGCTCCGCTCGGAGATGGCCGACGTCGCGGAGCTGCGCTACCTGCTCGGCCAGGTCGCATCGGCGCGGGTCGACCCGGCCGCCAACAACGCCGAGCGACGCGCGGCGCAGGCCGAGGAGGCGATCGAGCGGGCCATGGCCGCGCGAGACGGCCGCCCGATGGTCCGCCTCCAGGCCGCGGAGCCCTGGAACCTGGCCGCGCTCGCGCACGCCCGCCTCGTCCTCGCGGTGCTGCCGCGGATCCCCGACGACGAGGTGCGCTTCCCGGCCGGTCGTCGGACCTACGCGGACATCGCCGCGCCACGCGGCCCCGCAGAGCTCTCCGGCCGTCTCGACGAGCTGGAGCGATCGGTCTGGCACACCGCGTCGGGCCACCGCCCGGACCTGGTCGACCCCGTCTTCCGTCGGGCGTACGGGTTCTTCGACGCCGCCGAGCGACTCGGCCGGCGCGCGTTCGGTTCCGCCGCCTGACCGACGCCCTGCCGGGTCGCCGGCCGCAGCGTGGCCGCAAGGTCGACGAGGGTCCGCGGCAGGGGTTCGTCAGCGGTCGGGGCGGTATCATGACCGCGATCCCACGACCGCCCGAACCGGGAGCCCACCCTGGACGAGAACCCGAGCCCGTCAACGCCGCCCGACGCCGAGCCCGCGACCGGATCGACGCCAGGCACGGGCGCGTCCGCGGCGGGTGACGCCGCCGGCTCGGTCCCGCCTCCGGATCCGGAGGCACCCGGTCTCGGCGAGCAGATCGGGGCGACACGTGACGCGGGCAAGCGCCTGATCGACGCCCACATCGAGCTCGCAAAGGCCGAGTTCGGGGAGATCGCCGATGCGATCAAGCGGGCGGCCGCCCTCATCGGGCTGGCGATCGGCGCCGTCCTGTTCGCCGCACTGCTCGTCGCCGTCGGCACGCCGCTGTTCCTCGGGGAGTGGCTGTTCGGGTCGATCGGCTGGGGCATCCTGCTCGGCCTCCTGATGATGTTCGCGATCGCGGTCGCGGCGGGGGTGAAGGCCCTCGATGCCCACGCCAGCTGGGGCGTCGGCGCGCCGTTCATCGTGGCGGCGGTTGTCGGGATCGTCGTCGGCGTCGTCCTCGGGCTCGACCTCACGAACCGGGGCTGGACGGCCCTCGGCGACACCGCGTTCGCCGGCCTCGACGCGGGGAGCCGGCCGCTCGTCGTTGCGGTCGGAAGCCTGGGACTGATCTTCGCGGTACTCGGGGCCGTGCTCGGCGGTGTCCGGGCCGGCGCTGGCGCGGCGATCGGCGGGCTCGTCGGCGGTGCCGTCAGCGGCGTCCTCCTCGGCGCGCTCACGGCGATCGCCACCGGCCCGCGCGTCGGGGCGGCGATCGGGGTCGCCACCGGGTTCATCGTCTGGGTCGCCCTGCTGGGCCTCGACATCGTCCGTCACCACGGCGACGCGGACGAGCTCAAGGAACGATTCATGCCGGATCGGACGATCGAGATCACGAAGGAGACGATCGAGTGGGCACGCGAACGGATGCCGCTGTCGCGCAGGTCGTAG
>DATLVO010000121.1:0-3590 GCA_035577485.1 Verrucomicrobiia bacterium | reverse complement strand
GATCCGCGCTGCGGCTCGGCTCGATCACCACGCTGCGGCCGTCATCGGTCGGCGCGGGATGCCGTGGCGCGCGATGACCTCGGGACGCACGAGACCCTGCTGTCGATCGACAAAGCGCGACGGCTCCTCGGCTACGAGCCGCGCCACAGCTGGCGCGACGAGCTCCCGATCGGGTAGGACGACGACGCCGGTTCAGGCCGCGACCGCGGCCGCGCATCGCTTGATCGCCGCCACCGACAGGACGACGTCGCCCTCGGTCGTCGACCAGTTCGAGACGGAGATCCGCATCGCGGCCAACCCGTGCCACGTCGTGCCGCCGAGCCAGCACGTGCCGTCCTCCTGGACGGCCGCGATGACGGCCCGGGTGTGGTCGTCGATCGCCGCCTCGTCGGGCGGCGCACCGCCGTCGGCCACGGGCGGAGCGAACCGAACGAGGACCTGGTTCAGGACGACGTCGTTGAGGATCGTCACGCCGGGCAGGTCGCGCAGGCCGTCGGCCATCCGTCGGGCGAGCGCGCAGCAGCGATCGATCATCTCCGCGAGCCCGTCGCGCCCGAGCTCCCGCAGCGCGGCGTAGATCGCGAACCCGCGCGCCCGACGCGACGACTCGGCGACCCAGTTGTACGGGTCCCGCTCGCCGCCCTTCGTCTCGACGTAGTAGGCCGCGCCGAGCGTCATCGCCGCATGGTGGGCCGACGCATCCCGGACGATCGCGATGCCCGAGTCGTAGGGGACATTGAGCCACTTGTGGGCATCGGTGGTCCACGAATCGGCGTCCGCGAGGCCGGCGGTGAGGTGCCGGAGGCCGGGGGTGGCGGCAGCCCACAGCCCGAACGCGCCGTCGACGTGGAGCCAGGCGTTCGGAAGCTCCCGCACGGCGGCGACGATCTCCGGGAGAGGATCGAACGCTCCCGTGTTGACGTTGCCGGCCTGGGCATTGACGAGGACCGGCCGATCGCCGAGGCCAGCCAGGACCTCGCGCAGGCGGTCCGGACGCATCCGGCCCTGTTCGTCCGCGTCGACCCGGTGCACACGATTCCGGCCGAGCCCGAGCATCTGCAGCGAGACGTGGATCGTGACGTGGGCCTCCCCGCCGACCACGACCGCGATCTCCGGCGCTCCCTGGAGCCCGTCCTCCTCGACGTTCCAGCCGGCCCGCTCCAGGACGCGATGGCGTCCGGCGGCCAGGGCGGTGAACGACGCCATCGTGGCGCCCGTCGAGAACCCGATCGACGAGCCCGCCGGCAGGCCGAACAGCTCGATCAGCCAGCGACCCGCCACCTCTTCGGCCACGGAGGCCGCCGGGCCGATCGCGTACAGCCCGGCGTTGTTGTCCCAGGCGCTCGTGAGCCAATCCGCGGCAAGGGCGGCGGGCAGCGAACCGCCGATCACGAAGCCGAAGTAGCGCGGACCCGCGCTCGCGATCAGGCCCGGATCGGCGATCGCCGCAAGGTGGTCGACGACCTCACCGGATGCCTCGCCGCGATGAGGCAGGGGACCGTCGAATGCCGCGAGGAGCTGATCGTGGCTGGCGGTCGCTCGAACCGGGCGCATCTCGATGCCGTCGAGGAAGTCCGCGGCGAGGTCTGCGGTCTGATGGAGCAACTGGCGATGGTCGGGCATGCGCTGGGTCCCCTCGAGTCTTCGACGTTCGCGGCGATGGACGGTGGGCGGGCAGGTCCGAACGATGCCACCGCCGCGGCCGCCGTGCAGAACGATGCCCGGCACTCGGAGATCCTCGGCTACCCTCTGAACGCCAATCGGTTGAGCGCGGTTTGGAGGGATTCGTGGCCGAGCGCTACGACGCGGTGATCATCGGCGGCGGCCACAACGGGCTCATCAGCGCCGCGTACCTGGCTCGTGCCGGGCTCCGGACCCTCGTCCTCGAGCGCCGCCACGTCCTCGGCGGTGCCGCGGTCACCGAGGAGCTGTTCCCGGGGTTCCGGTTCAGCGTCTTCAGCTACGTCGTCTCGCTCCTCCGGCCCGAGATCATCCGCGAGCTCCAGCTGCCGAAGCACGGCCTGGACATCCTGCCGCTCGACGGGACGTTCACGCCGCTCCGCGAGGGCGATGGACCAACAGCGGGCGGCGGCGATTACCTGTGGCGCGTGAACGACCACGGTCGGACGATCCGCGAGCTCCGGCGCTGGTCGGCGAGCGATGCCGAGGCGTACGAGGAATACGGCCAGCTGATGGTCGAGATGGCCCGGTTCATCAAGCCGATCCTGGCGATCACGCCGCCGGACCTGACCTCGCTCGACCCGCGACCCTTGCTCCCGCTTGGCGGCCTGCTCCGGACGTTCCAGCAGCTGCCGGAGCGACAGCAGGCCGTCTTCGTCCAGCTGATGACGATGAGCGCGGCGGACTTCCTCGACCAGTGGTTCGAGACTGACCCGCTGAAGGCGACGATGAGCGCGTCCGGGATCATCGGCACGTATCTCGGCGTCCGCAGCCCCGGCACGGCGTACGTCCTGCTGCACCACTACATGGGCGAGATCGACGGGGCCTTCCGGGCCTGGGGGATCCCGAAGGGTGGGACCGGCGGCGTCTCGAACGCAATCGGCAACGCTGCCCGCGCGCTCGGGGCCGAGATCCGGACCGAGGCCCCGGTCGAGCGGATCCTCGTCCGCGACGGCAGGGCCGTGGGCGTCGTCCTCGAGGGCTCCGGCGAGGAGATCCTCGCGGAGACGGTCCTCTCGTCGGTCGATGCGCGGCGGACGTTCTTGTCGCTCGTGGAGCCCGGCACCCTCCAGCCCGAGTTCGAGGAGGAGATCCGCCGGTTCAAGTTCCGGGGCTCGTCGGGCAAGGTGAACCTCGCCGTGGACCGACTGCCCGACTTCACGTGCCTGCCGGGGGCCGGCGAGCATCTCCGCGGCGCGATCTCCTTCAGCCCGTCCGTCGACGAGATGGAGCAGGCCTACGACGACGCGAAGTACGGCCGTTTCAGCGCGAAGCCCTACATCGACATGATCATCCCCACGCTCGTCGACCCGACGATGGCGCCGCCCGGCAAGCACGTCATCAGCTGCTTCGTCCAGTACGCGCCATACCACCTCGCCCCGGAGCTCGGCGGCTGGGACGACCAGCGCGAGGCGTTCGGAGACGCAGTCGTGAACCGGATCGCCGAGTTCGCCCCGAACATCCGCGACACGATCCTGTTCCGGAACGTCCAGACGCCCCTCGACATCGAGCGCACCACGGGCCTGACCGAGGGCAACATCTTCCAGGGTGAGCTGACCCTCGAGCAGCTGTTCTTCAATCGGCCGGTGCCCGGTCATGCTCGCTTCCGGACGCCGATCCGCGACCTCTGGCTGTGCGGCTCGGCAACCCATCCGGGCGGGGGGATCATGGGCGCCAACGGCCGGATCGCCGCTCTCGAGGTCCTTCGCTCCCTCGGTCGGAAGGCGGCTTGACCCGGTGACGGTCGCGAGCGGCCCCGACGCGCCCGTCGTGGCGCCCACGTCGTCCGTGGTCGTCCCGCGCGCCGGCTGGGACGCGATCGTCATCGGCGGCGGGCACAATGGCCTCGTCACGGCGGCCTACCTCGCGAAGGGCGGCCAGCGGGTGCTCCTGCTCGAGGCCCGGGACCG
>DATLVO010000120.1:0-12450 GCA_035577485.1 Verrucomicrobiia bacterium | reverse complement strand
CGGTCGGCTTCCATCGCTCGATCGGGTTCCGGCCCGACGACGGGCCCGGGACCCAGAACCTCTACGGATCGCCGGCATACGCCGACTACGACGGCGACGGCGAGGATCGGGTCGTCTTCGTCCGCGAGCTGGATGCGGATCGGTGAGCCGTCGCGGCGGGCAGATCGGCGCCGGGCGCCTCGCGTTCGCCCTCCTCGCCCTCCTCGTGGCGCTGATCGCCGCCGCCACGCTGGCGGGCTGCGATCGGGCGACGATCGAGGCGTCGGACCTGCGACTGGGCGACTGCTTCGACGTCCCAGACGGGACCCCGACCTTCACGACGATCCGCCGGACCTCGTGTGACACGCCCCACTCGGGGGAGGTGTTCCACATCTTCGACACGACCGCGGCGGCCGGCTCCCCCTACCCGACCGATCCGGACTGGGAGACGCTGATCTACCCGGTCTGCGACCCGGAGTTCGACGCGTGGACCGGGACCCCGATCGAGACGAACGTCGTGGTCCGGTACCGATTCCTAGTCCCGACGAAGGACGAATGGGATCGCGGCGGCCGGCGGGTCACCTGCTTCCTGAGCCGGCCCGACGGGGCGAAGCTCGAGGTTCCGCTGCACGTGACGCCGCGCCCGACAGGCTGACGACCGCCGAATGCGTCGGTCCGGGGGGTGACGATCGGCGGGCTCACGGCGGGCTTGACGGTTCCGTACCATGCGCCCAATCGACGGGTCTGCCCAAGTTTGCCCGTCGCTCGGAGGGAATGCTCATGCGTGGCTGGATCATCAGGATCGCGATCATCGCCGTGATCGCGGGAGGCGCCTACCTCTTCCGCGACCGCCTGTCGAGCAACGCCGGGGACCTGAAGGTTGGCGACTGCTTCGATCAGCCGACCAGCGCGACCGGGACGATCAAGGACGTTCAGCACCATCCCTGCAACGAGAGCCACAACTCCGAGGTGTTCTTCGTCGGCAACCATCCGGCGGCGAGCGGCACGCCGGCCCTGACCGACGACCAGATCCTCGTGTTCGTCGCGAACACATGCGTGCCGGCGTACCAGTCGTATACCGGGACCTCGTTCGACCCGAAGGGCGCGATTGACGTCGGCTACTTCTATCCGCTCCCCGAGGACTGGGCGAAGGGCCGGCGCGACGTCACCTGCTACGCCTACCGCCTCGACAACACGATGATGACGACCTCGCTCAAGAAGTCGCCGTAGGGGGCTCCGTCACGGCTCGCGGTCGCCGGGGAGCGTCCCCATCCCCTGCCCGGGCGCCATCCCGCGCTCCTCACCGACGAACGGCATCCCCTGCCGCTCGACGGCGTCGAGGCTCATCCGCAGCGCGGACGTCTTGGCCTCGGCGACCTCGCGGACGTAGGCCGTCTCCTCGTCGGGCGTGAGGGGCCGGCCGCGGACGATGCCCTTCGGCTTGCCGACCATCAGCCAGGCGAGGTGGTAGCGGTCCATCGAGCCCCACGCGGCGACGAGCAGGTCGTCGCTCAGCTGGAGCCACTGCTGGAGACCGCCGAGGCTCGGCTGCTGCTGCAGCCGGTCGCCCTCCTCGACGAGCTGTCGGGTCCGCGCGATGAGCTCGTCGCGGGTCATCGCCCCGCATCCGCGCTCACGGGCGCGCCGCGCAGGAAGGCCTCGCGATCGGCCCGTGCCCGGAGGGTCCAGGCGCCGGGCCGGCCGTCCCCGATCGGCTCGTCGCCGAAGCGAGTGACGGGCAGGATCCCCGCGACGCTGCTCGAGAGGAACGCTTCCGCGGCCTCGGCGAGATCACGGGTCGTCAACCAGCCCTCGACGGGGGTCAAGCCGACCGACGTCGCCCAGCGCAGGATCCAGTCGCGGGTCGTGCCGGGCAGAATCGCACAGGCCAGCGACGGGGTCGCGAGCTCCGCGCCCCGGACGAGGAAGAGGTTCGCCGACGTCGCCTCGGACAGGTAGCCGTCGATCGTGAGGAACAGCGCGTCGTCGGCGCCTGCCGTGCGGGCCTCGAGCCGGGCGAAGACGTAGTCGGCTCGAGACGTCGTCTTCAGCGTCGACAGCGGGTTCTCGGGATCGCGCCGGACGCGGCTGGCGACGAGGTGGAGGCCCGTTTCGAGGTGCGACGCTGGGGTCGGTGGGACCGGCCACGCCTGGACGACGATCGTCGGCGTCGGGTGCTCGTCGGGGGGCAGCAGGCCGCGGCCGAAGAACGTGCCCCGCGTGACGGTGATGCGGACGCTCGCATCGGCGGCCGGGCCTGCGAGGTCCTCCACCGAGAGCAGCGCTTCGATCGCGCCGGCGAGCGTGCGCTCGATGTCGTCGGGAAGTGGGATCGCCAACCCCGAAGCTGACCGACGCAGGCGGGCGGCGTGCTCGGACAGCTCGGCGGGCCGGCCGGCGCGGGCGCGGAGCGTCTCGAAGATCCCGTCGCCGAGCTGGAAGCCGCGGTCGAACGGCGAGAGGACCGTGTCCGTCGCTGCGACGATCGCCCCGTCGATCCAGATGTGGCCAGGTGCCCGCGGCCCGGTTCCGCGAGCCGCCGGCCCGGTTCCGCGAGCCGCCGGTGCGTCGCCGGGTGCCACCAGCGGGTCGCCGGGCCTCGCCGGGTCGCCGGTCACTCGCTGCCGACCTCGCGGCCGCCGATCGCACCGAGCGGACCGCGCGCCTTGGCGACCGTCTCGTCCCACTCGGCGGCGGGGTCGCTCCGCCAGGTGATCCCGCCGCCCACGTGGAGGGTCAGCCGCGTCCCGTCGGCAACCAACGTCCGGATGAGGATCGAGGTCGCCATCGCCCCGTCCGGCCCGATCCAGCCGAGGGCGCCGGTATAGGGCCCGCGTCGAGTCGGCTCGAGGTCGCGCAACGTCTCCATCGCCCGGATCTTCGGGGCGCCCGTGATCGAGCCGCCCGGGAACGCGGCGCGCAACAGGTCGAACGCGTCGCGGCCCGGCGCGAGGCGTCCCGTGACCGTCGAGACGAGATGCTGGACGGCGGCCGTCCGTTCGAGCCGGCAGAGCCGGGGGACCCGGACGGTGCCCGGGACCGAGACACGGCCCAGGTCGTTGCGCAGGACGTCGACGATCATCACGTTCTCGGCCCGGTCCTTGGCCGACGCGAGGAGCTCCGCAGCGAGCGCTCGGTCCTCGTCGCGGGTCCGGCCGCGGGGGCGGGTGCCCTTGATCGGGTCGGTCGAGATGGCGCCGTCCCGCGTGACCGCGAGGAAGGGCTCGGGCGATGCCGACAGGATCGCTCGCGGCCGGGCCGGCGCGCTGCCGCCGACCGAGCCGTGCCCGGGCGCGCCGCCGCCGAGGTCCAGGTAGGCCGAGAACAGCGACGGATCGCCCGTTCGGAGGCGCCGGTAGATCGGCCACGGGTCGCCGTCGAAGGTTGTCTCGAGGCGCCGCGTCAGGTTCGCCTGGTAGATGTCGCCGCGGGCGATGCGGCCGCGGATCGTCTCGACGCCCGCCTCGTAGGCCGAACGGTCGAGGGTCGAACGGAACTGCAGATCGTCCGAAGCGGCGTCGACGGCTCGGGCGGGCCGGTCGGTTCGCCGCAGCCGCGCCCGGACGTCGGCCAGCCGCCGGTCGAGCCGTGGCCCGTCGCCATCGAGCGCCCGCCCGGCGAGCCACGCTCCGCCGGTCCGTCGGTCCCACGCGATCACCCAGTCATGGAGGGCCAGGCGGAGCAGCGGCAGGCCCTGGTCGTCGGGCGGTGGCGACGGCAGGCGCTCCAGCTCGTCGCCGAGCTCGTACGCGAGGTACCCGACGAGACCGCCGAGGAACGGGGGCACGTCGGCCGAATGGGTTGGCGGCGCGGGGACGAGCGCCGAACCGACTGCGCGCGTCCGGCCGGCGGGCGTCAAGGCATCTGCCACGGCCGTTCTGGGGACCGCCGCATCGGGCGCCAGCCGGGCGAGGAGCCGCCGCGCGACCGCGAACGGATCGCCGCCAGGCGCCGGCTCGGCGAGGATCGCCACGGGATCGGCCGTCAGGTAGGTCCACCGGGCATTCCGACCCGGCCGCGCGCTTTCGAGAAGCGCCAGGCCGGGCAGGTCACGGAACGACTCGGCCGTGTCGATCGGGCGTGCGGTCGCGACCTCGGGCAGCGGCTCGAGTCGGACGACCGATGGAGCGGAACGGTCGGTCGCGGAATGGATCACCGGGCGATGATAGGGATCAACCGCCGAGATCGCGGCGGATGGGTCCGGGGTGTGGAGGAGGGACGGCATCCGTGCGAGCACGTGACCTCGGGATCGTCATCGGCCGCGGCCGACCGGGCCCGGCGAACGCGATCACCGACGTCGCGGGGGTGCAGGTCGGCCATGCCACGATCGTGCGCGGCGAGGGCGCGCTGGTCGTCGGCCAGGGGCCCGTCCGGACCGGCGTGACGGTCGTCGTGCCGCACGACGGCGACGTCTTCACCGAGCCGGTGTACGCCGGCAGCCACACGCTCAACGGCAACGGCGAGCTGACCGGCCTCGAGTGGATCCGGGAGGCGGGACTGCTGACCGGTCCCATCGGCATCACGAACACCCACTCCGTGGGCGCGGTCCGGGACGGGATCATCCGTCATGCGGTCCGCCAGATGCCCTTCGGGACGTCCTTCTGGGCGCTGCCGGTCGCGGGCGAGACCTGGGACGGGCTCCTCAACGACATCGACGGGTTCCACGTGACGGCCGACCACGTGGATCAGGCCCTCGCCGCCGCGAGCGACGGTCCCGTCGCGGAGGGCAATGTCGGCGGCGGAACGGGGATGGTCTGCCACGAGTTCAAGGGCGGGATCGGCACCGCGTCGCGGGTCGTCGACCCGGCCTCGGGCGGGTTCACGGTCGGCGTCCTCGTCCAGGCCAACTACGGGCGCCGGGCGTGGCTGCGTGTCGATGGGGTTCCGGTCGGCGAGGCGATCCCGATCGGCGATGTCCCGAGCCCGTACACCGGCACCGAGGACGACGACGATCGGGCGTCGCCGCCGCCGGGCTCCGGCTCGATCATCGTGATCGTCGCGACCGACGCGCCGCTCCTCCCGATCCAGTGCCGTCGCCTCGCCCAGCGGGCGGGTCTCGGGATCGCCCGGATGGGCGGGACCGGCGCCCACTCGAGCGGCGATCTGTTCCTGTGCTTCGCGACGGGTAATCGGACGCTGCCCCGGACCTCCTTCCGCTCGGATCCGCGGGTGACGGTCGACATCCAGGTCCTCAACGACTTCGCGATCGGACCCCTGTTCGACGGTGTCATCGAGGCGACCGAGGAGGCGATCCTCAACGCCCTCCTCGCCGCCGAGACGATGACCGGCCGCGATGGGATCACCGCGTATGCCCTGCCGCACGACCGGCTCATCGAGACGATGACCCGCTTCGGCCGCGGCCCGAACGCCCCCGCCTGACGTTCGCCACGTCCCGGCGGGCGCTGACGTCTCCGCCCGGGAATCGTGGAGCGCCAGGCTGGGGGAAGCCTGGCGCTCCGATCGGCGATGTAAGTCGAGGGGCGGCGCGCCGGCCGTCATCCATTTGGATGACGACGGGGCCTCGATGCGCCGAAACGATCGCGCAGGGTCAGGCGGGAACCAGGGTCGGCTTCTCGATCGGCATGCCGACCATGCTGCCCCACTCGGTCCACGAGCCGTCGTAGTTGCGGACCCGCTTGTAGCCGAGCAGCTCGTGGAGGACGAACCACGAGTGGCTCGACCGCTCGCCGATCCGGCAGTAGGCGATGACGTCCTTGTCGGGCGTCACGCCCTTGGCCTCGTAGAGGTTCTCGAGCTCCTCGCGGCCCTTGAACGTGCCGTCCTCGCGGACGGTCTGCGCCCACGGGATCGACGACGCGCCGGGGATGTGGCCCGCCCGCTGGGCGGTCTCGGTCATCCCCGGAGGGGCGATGACCTCGCCGTTGAACTCTGCGGGAGACCGGACGTCGACCAGGGCGAAGTCGCCGGCGCCAAGCCGCGGCAGGATGTCGTCGCGGAACGCCCGGAGGGCGAAATCGGGCTCGGGCAAGGCGTAGCCGGAGGCGGCGTACGACGGGATGTCCGTCGAGAGCGGCAGGCCGTTGTCGAGCCAGAACTTGCGACCGCCGTTGAGGATGCGGACGTCGCGATGGCCGAACAGCTTCAGCTGCCAGTAGGCCCAGGCGGCGAACCAGTTGTTGTTGTCGCCGTACAGGACGATCGTCGTGTCGGGGCCGATGCCGCTCTCGCTGACGAGCTTGCTGAACTCCTCGCGGCTGGCGATGTCGCGCCGGATCCCGTCGGCCAGCTGGCTGGTCCAGTTCCAGCCGATGGCGCCGGGGATGTGGCTCTGGTCGTAGGCGGTCGTGTCGACGTCGACCTCGACGAACCGGACGCTCGAGTCATCGAGATGGGCCTTCGCCCAGTCGGCGTCGACGAGAACGTCGTTGGCGTATCCGGGAACGGTCATCTGGGGAATCTCCTCGGGTTCGGCGCCGCGGCGCCGCTTGGCTGTTGAGCTTGATCGGAGGTGGGTCGCGGGCTCGGTCTGCGAGATCAGCGATCTCGCGCGGATCGGGCCCGCTCGGGACACGCGCACATCATCTGGCTACCCCTCCCCACTCGTTCGATCCAGGCGGCTGAATGCCTCGAGTCGCTCGCGACAGGCGGCGGCCTCGCGCTCGGCCTGGCGGATGATCCACGGGTCCACCCGGCTGCTGTCCTCGATCTCGATCGTGGGACCGTACGGCCCGTCGTCGAGCACGATCCCCGAGCTGTTGCGGTAGTCCGTCATCCAGTTCGCCTGGAGAGCGACGGCGACGTCCGCGACGACCGCCGGCGAGAAGATCCAGTCGAGGTGCGTCGCGTTCAGCCGATCGGCGACATCCGCGATCCGGAGCGGCCGGCCGCGCTCGACCCGGGCCAGCAGCCCGATGACCCGGAGCGCCGCGAACGGGTCGCCGGATTCGGCGATGACCGGCGGCGCGAGCGTCGGTTCGGGCAGCCCGATGGGCGGCGGACGGAGCGGCCCGAGACCGGGTGCGGCCGTCGAGAGAGCGGTGTCGGCGGGCACGGACGACATGGATCTCCGAGCGATCTACTAGGGATTGCGAAGCCTAGCGCATGCCGATCCGGGTGGCCAGAACGGGGGCATTCCGGCAGTGCGTTCGGCGCGGTTCGGAGTACGCATCGCGCTCAGAGGCGGGGCGGCTTCCTCGGGGCGCGACCCGGTGCCGGGCTGTCACCGTCGCCCGATGCCGGCTCGACGACCGGCGCGTCGATGTCGACGATCCCGCCGCCTTCGCCGCTCAGGCCGCGGACAGGCTTCGCCGCCTGGACGAGCTCCGCGGTTGGCTTCGTGGCACGGAACAGCTGGTAGTCGAGCCCGGCCAGGATGCCGCCGACGGTCGTCCCGAACCCGGCGCCCGAACCCAGCGGTCGCTTCTTCGGCGTCGGATCCTCGGGATCGCCCATCGGCTCACGGTAGACCATGGCCGGTCCGCTGGCCAGCGTCGGGCGGGGGTGCCGTGGGTGGGCGGCGGCGGCGGCCCGGGCTCGGCTCCAGCCTCGGGCCGCGGGCCCACTGGCGGTCGAGGCCTAGAATGCAGGCCGATGACCGAGCGACGGGACCGGATCGACGACGCCAGGGTCGCCACGCGCGCCCGCTTCGCCCGGCTCGTCGCCCATCCCGAGCCCGACATCGACCTTGCGCTCGCCGCGCTCGTGATTGCCGGTCACGGCCGGCCGGCACCGGACGAGGGCGCGGTCCTCGACCATCTCGATGGCCTCGCCGATCGGGTCCGGCTCCGGCTCGATGCGGGCGACCCGACGGATCGGGCGGTCGATCGGCTCCACGATGTGCTCTACCGCGAGGTCGGCTACCGCGGCCCGACGGCCGCCGAGTACGCGGACCCGGCGAACAGCCTGCTCGACGTCGTCGTCTCGCGGCGGATCGGCCTCCCGATCAGCCTCGCGATCCTCGAGCTCGAGACGGCGTGGCGGCTCGGCCTGCCGCTCGTCGGCATCGGCCTGCCGGGCCATTTCGTCGTCGGTGGACCGGACGGGCTGCTCGCCGACCCGGTCGCGGCCGGCCGCCGCCTCACGCCCGACGATTGTCAGGCGCTGATCCGGCGGGCGATCGGCGACGGCGTCCTGTTCCACGCCGGCATGCTCCGGCCGGCCGGCCGGCGCGAGATCCTGACGCGGGTCCTGCGCAACCTTCGGGCTGCCCGCCTCGGCCGCCGGGACTGGCCCGCGGCTCTGGACGCGATCGATCTCCTGCTCGTCCTCGAGCCGACCGATCCAGAGCACGGCCGAGACCGCGGGCTGCTCCTCGGCCGGATGGGCCGCTACGGCGAGGCCGTCCGTGCCCTGTCGCGCTATCTCGACGAGCGACCCGACGCCCACGACGTATCGGACGTCCGCCAGGTCATCGGCATCTTCGGCGGCCGGCTGAACTAGCCGGCCGGGCTCGGCGACGCCTCGATCGATTCTGGGCCGGATGGCGGACGGCCGCCGGGGAGGCGCCGGCGGAGACGATCGGCTGCGAATCCGGCGGCGAGCAGGATCCCGCCCTCGATCAGCAGGCCAAGGTCGCGGGCCTCGCTCAGGTACGTGAAGTTGAAGTCGGACAGGGCCACGATGAGGCCGATCCCGGCCGCGACGAGGAACGCCGCGGAGTCACGGCGGAACGCCCGCTCGACGAGGATCGCGGCGAGGATGAGGATCGTCCCGTCGCCGATCCAGGCGGGGATCACCCGCCCGAACGTCTCGCCGTCGTACGAGCTCTGGGTGACCGTGCTCGCCAACCCGTAGATCGCAACGAGGCCGGCCCATCCCCGGATCAACGCGGATCGCCGACGCGCGGCGGCCCGGCTCGACGGTTCGGCGACGCCATCCGGGGCCGCGCGATCCTCGCTCAGGGCGATGAGCCCCAGGACCAGAGCGATCAGCAACCAGCCCCCCGCGGCCACGACGATCGGGAGCAGCTGGTCGGGTCGGGGCATGCCGAAGTCCACCTCGCGGACAAGCAGCGATTCCAGGTAGGCCAGGATCGACCAGCCGAACGACGTGATCGACAGGACCAGCCCGAGGGTGGTGACCAGTCCCGGCCGCATCATGCTGAAGGCGAGCGCCGCCGCAACACCCACAGCCGTGACGACCATGGCGAGCACCAATGGGTCGAGGTGCTGCTGGGTGGCGAGCGCGGCGACACCGACCTCGACGTACCCGAGCGCGAACAGCAGCGCGATGCCGGCCCCGCGACGCCGCCGGGCGTCGCCGAGACCGAGGACGATGCCCAGCACGATAAGCCCGATCGCCGTGACCAGGGCCCCGCCGCCGAGCACCGTGACATCGGCACGTTCGCCCGCCACACGGATCACGAAGGCGCTCCAGGCGCCGACGATGAACCCGACGCCCAGGTACGAGAACATCTCGCCGATCGTCACGCCTGGCCCGAAGACCGCGCTGATCGACGTCGAGCTCGCGCCCGGGCGCGCGGGCGCGGGTTCCGGTGCCGGTGCCGGTCCCGGCGATGCCGGCGCTGCCGGGCCCACGTCGGTCGCAGGACCCTCCGTCGAGGTTGCGACGGAGTCGCGCAGCCGCCCGGCCGTCGGGCCGTCGATCAGGCCCGACCGTTCCCATTCGTCGATCCGCGTCCGCACGGCGTCCATGCGCGTTCCTCCTGGGGAGGCGGCGTGTCCGCCCGGTGGAGGACGATCATGCGGCCCGAGCGTTACGGCGGTGTCGCCGACCTGGCTCAGGTTCGGAGGTGAACGGCCGCGAGCCTGGTTCCTCGGATGTTCGCCCAGAGCACGCCCGGCGCGATCGGAGGTGGAGCGCCCGACGTGAGCGCTCGCACCCAGCCCGCCAAAGAGCCAGGGAAACGCGACCGTAGGATCGCGGGGTAGCGGCGGACGATCTCGCGGTTGGCCGCGTTGTCGACGAGGACCCAGCAGCCGGCGACGCGACGCGGTGGGTCCGTCGCGGCCGCCACATCGCGGGCTTCCGCCATCTTGCGATCCGTCGATCGCGCGGCGGAGCCGAGATCCTCGAGACGGTTCCAGACTTCGATCAGGATCAGGGTTTCTGGCGTCGGTCGACGAGGCAGACGTCGACGCTTTGAGCGGGCCGGGCCGGGCGCGTCGGCAGCTCGAACCGGCCGGCCCGCCCGACATCGGCAGCGAGTCGGAGCAGCAGCTCTTGCGCCGCCAGGTGACCCGCGTCCCGCGGGAGCGGATCGACGACATCGCGACTGAAGGCGACCGACAACGGCCGATCCACGGCAATCCCGATCGCGATCCAGGTCTCCAACGGCGTGCGCGCGCCCAGGCCTCGCTCCAGGTGGCTGATCTCGGATTGGCTGAGTCTCACGCGCTCCCCCAGCGCCGATTGCGTGAGATGACGTCGTCGTCAGGTCGAGCACAGATCCCGACCGAGGGTCGCAGCGATTGCGAGCGCTTCCCGGGTTCCGACGACCTGGGCGCCCCGGCGCTTCTGCGGTGCCATATGACCGCCATCGTTATCGGCGGGGCTTTACCGCCCATTACGCGGATCGCATGGCCCCAGGGCAGCCGACTCCGTGCTCAGCCTGGTCGCCACGTCCCGGTGCCGAGCCCGTGTCGGGCCAGAACGGGCCACTGACTGCCCGAAATAGCAACGATGGTCATATCCGGCGCCAAACGGAGCCGCGGGCTTAGAGCAGCTCTCCGTGGGCCGAGCCCGTCGGGTCGCCGTCGCGCGGACGGGGCTCCTCGCCGGGTGCGTACTCGGGCTGGATCTCCGACGGTGGAGCTTCGCCGCCCTCGAGGACGCGCAGCGGGCGGGCGGCCTGGCCCTCGATCGCGCCCACGCCGAACGGCACCCACTTCGCCGGGTCCTGGAGTCGGTGGGCTTCGGTGTTGCCGCGGGCATGGACGTCCTCGAAGCCCTTCGGCTCGATCCACATCCGCTCCCCCTGGAGCAGGCCGAGCACGCCGGACTGGCCGGGCTCCGAACGCTGGCCCTGGCAGTACGTGCAGGCCGACTCGTCGTGGCGCTCGTACGTCGGCGGCTCTTCGTAGGTCGTGATGTAGCCCTCGTAGTTGCGGAGCACGACCTTGTGGTCCGAGTAGCTGATCAGGTAGTTCGGCATGACCGGGATCTTGCCGCCGCCGCCGGGCGAATCGATCACGAACGTCGGAACGGCGTAGCCCGAGGTGTGGCCGCGGAGGCCCTCCATGATCTCGAGCCCCTTGCCGACGGGCGTCCGGAAATGGCCCGAGCCTTCGACCAGGTCGCACTGGTAGAGGTAGTACGGCCGGATCCGGTTCTCGACCAGCTTGTGGACGAGCGAGCGCTGGATATGGACGCAGTCATTGACGCCGGCGAGCAGCACCGACTGGTTGCCGACCGGGAGGCCGGCCCTGGTCAGCTTGTCGACGGCGCGCGAGACCTCGGGCGTGATCTCGTTCGGGTGGTTGAAGTGGAGGTTGATCCAGAGCGGGTGGTACTTCTCGAGCACGTCGCACAGCTCGTCGTCGATTCGCTGCGGAAGGAACACGGGCACCCGCGAGCCGATCCGGATGATCTCGATGTGGGGGATCTCGCGGATGCCGCGGAGGATCTTCTCGAACAGCTTCGGGGCGAGCGTCAGGCCGTCGCCGCCGGAGATCAGCACGTCGCGGACCTGCGGTGTGCGGCGGAGGTACTCCAACTGGGCCTCATGGTCACGACTGTTGAAGTTCTGGGTCGGGTCGCCGACGATCCGCGACCGCGTGCAGTAGCGGCAGTAGCTGGCGCATTGGGTCGTGACGAGCATCAGCACCCGATCCGGGTACCGATGCACGAGGCCGGGCACCGGGGAGTGGCGGTCCTCGGCGAGCGAGTCCTCCATCATCGCGGTGAACGCCTGCTGCTCGCGCCCGAGCGGAATGACCTGGCGCCGGATCGGGTCGTTGGGGTCGTCGGGGTCGATCAAGCTGATGAAGTAGGGCGTGATGTCGACCCGGAACTTGTCCTTCGCCGACAGACCCTCGCGCTCGTCGTCGGTGAGGTTCAGGATCTGCTCGATCTCCTCGAGATCGTTGACCCGGTGGCTCAGCTGCCAGCGCCAGTCGTTCCACTTCTCGTCCGGGACGTCCTCCCAGATCGCGGCGCGGCGGCTGACGGCAGGCCGACCATCGGGCCCCAGCGCCTGGGCGGGGTCGCGGCGATTGATGAACGGCGCATCGACGGCTGCACGTTCGGCGTCCTGGTGGGCGACCGCGGTCTTGATCTCGTGGGCGTCCAAGTCGGGCGGCCTCCTGGTGGGCGGGCACTCAGCGTGGCGGACCTGCCGTGGCTGAGCGCATAAAACCTATGCAGGCTGAATGTTTCGGGATCATAGCGTGCGCCGAGCGCGGTGGTCCATAGGCCGGATGATGTCCGGCGATCGGGGCTCGAGACGACCCCGGTCGATCAGGGCTCGAAACGCCGCCCGACGATCTGGCCCCTCGCGTCGATCTTCAGCTCGCCGTATCGGGTCGGCCGGCCGAAGACCTTGCCGTTCTT
>DATLVO010000119.1:0-5210 GCA_035577485.1 Verrucomicrobiia bacterium | reverse complement strand
CGAGGACGGGCGCCCGGCGACCGGTCCAGCCGCCGCCGAAGTCGCCCGCGCCCCACGCGATCGCGGATCCGAGACCGAGCAGGACGATCGCGAGGACGACCGTCGTGACCGGGTAGAGCGACGACAGCGTCGCGGCGACGTCGAGCCGGCCGGCCTGTGTCGCGAGCACGTACAGGCCGTTGCCGGCGAGGTCCAGCAGCGCGACCGCGACCAGGGCCGGGAGGACGGGCCGCGGGATGCGCCAGGGCCGCCGGCCGACCGCGACGATGGCGACCAGGGCGACCAGCGCGGCACCCTTGATCACGACGAGGGGCCAGGCGACGGCATGCTCCGGGAACGCCCCGACCGCGACGTTGAACAACCCGAGACCGACCCCGGCGACGAGCGCGTATTCGAGACCCGATCGCCTTCCGGCCGGATCGTGCGATCGCGAGACGAGGACGACGGCAGCGAGCGCGCAGCCGATCCCGATCAGGACCTCCGTCCCGGGCATCCCCGCCCGGGCGAAGCCAACCATGACCGGCAGGGAGGCGGCGATCAGGCCCGTGACCGGCGCGACGACACCCATCCGTCCGACCGCCAGGCCCGTGTAGAGGCCGACAATGCCGGCGACCGCGCACACGCCGGCGAGCGCCGCGAGCAGGAGCGTCGGCAGACCCGGCACCGGCTCGCCGATCGCCACGGCGATGGCGATCATCACCAGCAGGCCGACCCCGTCGACGCCGATCCCGACGCCGAGGACGGGCGCCCGGCGACCGGTCCAGCCGCCGCCGAAGTCGCCCGCGCCCCACGCGATCGCGGATCCGAGACCGAGCAGGACGACCGCAAGTCCCGGTCCGGCCGGGTCAGCCGTGGACGGCTCCGGCAGGGACGGGCTCCGGGGCGCCGTCGTCGAGCTCGGTCGGCCCGGCCAGCTCGACCACCGCGTCGGCGGCGGCGTGGTATCGATCCGAGGTCGTCAGGTAGATCACCTGGAAATCGGCGGCGATCTCGCGCAGCAGGTCGAGGGCGCGGGTCGCGCGGCTGTCGTCGAGCGTGACGAACGGATCGTCGAAGACCAGCGGCGGGCGTCGATCGCCCGTGACGAGCCGGACGAGGCCGAGCCTCGCCGCGAGATAGACGAGGTCGAGGGTTCCCTGGCTCAGTGCCGTGACGTCGACCCAGTCGCCCTTCTCGGGGGCGAACAGGCGCAGGTCGAGCGTCTTGTCGTCGACCGCAACGCGCCGGTACCGGCCGCCGGTGATGCGGTCGATGTCGCCGACCATCCGCCGCTCGAGATAGCGCGTCGCGGTCTTCATCGTCGCCTGCTCGGCGGCCTCGATCTCTTTCAGGGTCCGGTCGTAGACCCGAGCCCGCCGCTGGAGCGCGGCGAGCTGCTCGAGCCAGGCCTCGAGGCGCTCGGCGTGGCCCGCGACCTGCTCGGCGTCGACCGTGTTCGCCTCGACCCGGGCCCGGGCGTTCGCCTCGTCGTCGCGCGCCCGGTCGACGCCCCCCTCGAGATCGCGGACCTCGACCTCGAGACGCTCCCGCGCCCGGGGCTCCTTCGCGATCGGCCCAAGCGCCTCGAGGGCATGCGTCTTCTGCTCGACCTCGAGGGCGGCCCCGTCGCGACGCCCCGACAGCGTGTCCGGCGGCTCCTTCCCGACGAGCCCGTCGAGCTGGGCGGCCAGCCGCTCGATCCGGGAGACGTGCTCCTTCTCGGCCTCGAGCAGGGCTTCCGTGGCGGCGAGATCGGGCAGGCCGAGACCGGCCAGCTGCTGAGCGGCGTCCGCCTCCGCCTGCTTGAGCTCCTGCTCCATGTCGGAGCGGCCCCGCAGGCGGCGGTCGATCTCGACGTCGCGCATCTCCTGCTGCATCCGGTCGCTCCGACGCAGCCAGAGCGCCACGAACGCCAGGATGAAGCCGATGCCGGACGCGACCCCGCCGATCATCTGCGGGGTCTGGCCGAGATCGACGACCTTGAGGACCTCGGCGACGAACGTCCCGCCCGCGACGAGCAGCCCGACGACGACCAGGCCGATGGCGATTCGCGAGAGCGGTCGCCAGGTCGGTTCCGGCGGGACCTCGAACTGGACCTCGATCTCGCCCGAGAGGATCCCCTGCAGCTCGCGGATCTTCGCGTCGAGGAGGCGGAGCCGATTGACGATCTGCTCGAGGACCGGCAGCGGGTTGGCCGACGGGTGCGTGTCGCGCAGCCCAGCCAGCTCCTCGGAGACCGTGACGGCCTGGCGGTAGCGTTCGAAGCGCTCCTGGGCGCTGACCCGCTCGGCGGTCAGCCGCTCGGCCTGGCGGGCCTTCTCGAGGAGGGATCGCCGCTCTCCGAGCGTCGCCTCGGTCTCGGTCCGACGCTCGCGTGCGCCCGAGAGTGTGTCCCGGTCGCGCTCCAACTGGGCGAGCGCGAGCTCGCCCTGCTCGACGGCCGCCTTCGCCTGCTCGACCGTGTCCTCGGCGACCTTCAGGCGGCCCGGGTTCTTGGCCCCCTTCGTATGCAGGTCGAAGAGGGCCTTTTCGAGCTTCCGTCGGGCGCGGGACGTGCCGCGGTCGGCGCCGCTGATCGAGGCCTGGAGACGATCGCGCAGCGCCGCCTCGTCGCGGTCGAGGTCGGCGAGCTCGTGATGGCGGACCGAGGCCGTCGACCGGAAGAAGGCCTCGCTCGGGATGCCGGTGAGCTCGGCCAGGGCCTGGTCGGCGAGCGTCGGGTCGGTGATCGTCTCCCCGTCGACCTCGAGGCGGACGGTGCCCTTCGCTCCCCGGAAGGCCTTCTCGAGGGTGCCCTTCCTTGCGCCGCGCTCCTCGTCTTCGATCTCGAACTCGATCGCGATCACGGGCCGAGCGTCCTCGGTTGCGTCCCAGGATCGGAGGCCGTCGATGTCCGCGCCGCCACTCGTCGCCTTGCGTGTCAGGACGAGCTCGATCGCCCGCTGGATCGTCGTCTTGCCGGCTTCGTTCGGTCCGTGGACGATCGTGAGACCGGGGGAGAGCGGGATCTCGAGCTCGCGGTACCGGCGGAAGTCGCGGACCGTGAGGCGGGTGATCCTCACAGCGTGACCTCGTGGCCCGCGAGCAGGAGCCGGCCGAGGCGAAGGACGTCGCGAAGCTCGGCCGCCTCGACTGCCGCGTCGGCGGATCCGCCCGCTTCGAGCTCGGCGATCCGACCCTCGACGTCGCGGATGAACGCGCCGGGGATCGTGTCCTGGGAGGGCAGGTTGCCCGACGTGAGGGCGGGCATCGATGCGTCCCGGACGCGCACGCGGAGGAACGCGCTCTTCATCTGGTCCTCGACCTCGTCGGTCGACACGTCGAGCTCGTCGGGTCGGACGCCGGTCAGTCGGACATCGAGGATCAGGTCCGGATCGGCCTTCGCGGTGAGCTGCCGGAGGAGGGCCGGCTGGTCCGCGAGTGCGCCGGCGTCGATGTCGAGCTTCTCGAACCGCGTCCGCCCGACGGTCCGCTCGACGATCGTGACCGTCTTCTGGTCGGCGACACCGTCGAGCTCCACGAGCAGCACCTTGCCGGCGCCGTCCTGGGTGACGGCCACGGGCTCCGGCGCGCCCGAATAGGCGTACGCCGTCGCGCCCGCCCGACCTTGCTGCGCGGAGTGCCAGTGGCCGAGCGCAAGGTAGTCGAGCCCGGTCGCCTCGATCTCCGCGCGGGTCACGACGACCTCGTCCCGGTCGGTCTTGTCGGGAATCGCGAGCGAGCCGTGGACCATGCCCACATGCCAGGTCGCGCCGTCCTGGGGCGTGACCCGGAGATCGCGGAGCGGGCTGTGGGGCGCCCGCTTCGTCGCGAAGACCGGTCCGTGGACGATCACGTCGCAGGTCTTCAGGTGAACGCTCGGCCGGTCCGGCGTGAGAACCGTGACGAGGTCGTCGTCCCCGGTCGAGCCGGCCATCGCCGCGAGGTCGTGGACCCGGTACAGGGAGGCCCGATCGTAGACATCGTGCGTCCCCGGGATGATCACGGTGCGGATCTTCGCCGCGACGAGCCGCTTCAGCTCGCCCGCGACCCGCTCGACCGACCGCTTCGGCTGCGTGTTGGAGTCGAAGAGGTCGCCGGCGACGAGGAAGACGTCGACCTTCTCCGCGATCGCGAGGTCGATGGCGGCCTTGAACGCGGCGAACTGTCGTTCGCGCTGGCCCGCGGCCTGTTCGCCGAGGTCGGCGTGCCGGGCGCCGAGATGGACGTCGGCGGTATGCAGCAGTCGGAGCATCCGGTGGCGCTGGCCTCCTGACCCGTCGGGTTCCGAGACGGGGTGGCCTGCCAGATCGCCGTCCCGTCCCCGGCCGGCGGGTCTGGAGCGAGCGAGGCGCCCCCTGGCCCTCGCCCGCCACCTCGACTCTCGCCGGTCATTGTGACAGGTCGAATGTCACGGTCGCCAGCCGGCGTCGCCTCGTCGGTGGGACCGGCGACGCCTCGTCGGTGGCCCGGCGTCGCTTCGCCTTCCAGCCAGGGTCGCCTCGTCCTCCGGCCGGCGTCACCTCGTCAGGCGGAGCGTGAATGTGGGCGTCCAGGGGCAATTTCCGGGCCGTGGGTGAGGCTCCGGGCGGCTGCCCGTGAACTGTCGCGCGCCTGCAAGGCCTGTTTCGGAAGGCCGGTGTATGGTGCCGCCATCGAACAACCGGTGCGCCCCGAGACAGGGACTCCATAACGGCACCTGGGTAGCAGCGCCGGACCTTCCCGACGCACCAGCGACATCCCGTCTGCCGATGTGGCCGCCCCGAGCGTGCCGGGCCACGATCGCGCCAGAGGAGAGGAAGGTTTCGTGACCTACGTCGACCGAACGTTGACCTGCGTCGACTGCGGGGTGGAGTTCATCCACTCGGCCGCCGACCAGGAGTACTACACGCAGAAGGGCTTCGCCTCGGACCCCAAGCGTTGCGCCAGCTGTCGTGCCAGCCGGCGGGCCAGTCGCGAGGCGGGCTATGACGTCCGCGACATCGGCGGACCGCGGGGCTACGAGCGTGGTGACGACCATGTCGCCCGCGAGTACTTCGCCGTGATCTGCTCATCGTGTGGCAACCAGGCGCAGGTTCCGTTCAAGCCGCGCATGGACCGTCCCGTCTACTGCTCCGATTGCTTCCGGCAGGTCAAGCCCGACTGACGCATGTCCTGACCGAACCGCGGTCGAGCGTGGTGACCCAGACCTGCGCTCCCGCTTCCTCTCAGATCGAACGCCCCGGCCGCAAGGCCGGGGCGTTCGTGATCCC
>DATLVO010000118.1:0-4560 GCA_035577485.1 Verrucomicrobiia bacterium | reverse complement strand
GAAGACGAGGTCCATTTGCCACAGGACGCGGTCTTTCGGCCGGCGCATCGGGTCCGCTAAATCGATGCACCTGAAGCCCTTCGCTTGCATCAGGGCGCAAAGCTCGTGGAACCGCATGACGCCCGGCCGCAATTCGAAGTTGTAGGCCTCGACGATGACGATGGCCGTCTCCGTCAAGGTTGTTGAGGCGCCGTCGAGGATCTCGGCCTCGAATCCGTGCGTGTCGAGTTTGATCAGGAACGGGCCCGCGAGAGAACGTCGCCCGACCTCGGCATCAATCGAAGTCATCGGCACGACGACGTCGTCTTGATCGAAGGGATGCAGGTCTGCTGCCCCGCCGAAGGGGTCCGAGGCATCGAAATGGATCTCGCCCTCTCGGTCACCAGCTGCGGCGAGGACGAAGTCGACTAGTGGATCTGCGGCGCGTAACGCCTCGAGAGCCGCTCGATGCGGCCCGGCCTGCGCCTCGATCAGAAGGCCTCGAGCGCCCGGGAAGTGCCGACGAGCTTTCCGGAACCAGATTCCACTGGAGGCGCCGACGTCGATGATCGTCCGGATCCGAGGACCCCTGGCGACGCGCCCCAGAGCGCGCTCCATCGTCCAGTCCATCCCGGGCCCGCCGATGGCCCTCCTCGCCATGCCGATCACACTGGATCGCAGTCTGCGAACCCTGCTTGGCTGCGTCGGGTGTCCTGCCATTCGGCCATGATGTCGCAAATGGCGCCCTCGAATCGATCTGATGGTTCGCTCCGCGTCGCCCTCGATGCGCGAATACCAGCCGGACGATGGGGCGGGATCCAGCAGGTCGTCGAGGGGCTCGCCTACGGCCTGAGTCGGCTCGACGGCGGAGACGAGTACGTCTTCCTCGCGGAGCGCGGAGCCAGCGCATGGCTCGCACCGATGATCGGAGGGGGATCCCACATCGTCGAGGTTCCGCGAGGGTACGGACGGACGAGGGTGCGACGAGCGTACGAGGCAGTCGCCGAGCGGGCGCCCGCTGCGGCGCGGATCGCACGCCGTGCGGCATCGCGGCTGACGGGCGTCTCGATGCCGATCGCGAAGTCAGATGGCTTCGTCGAATCGATCGGGGTCGACATCGTCCACTTCACCACGCCGCAGGCATACCTGACGCACCTGCCGTCGATCTACCAACCGCACGACCTCCTTCACCGCCATCACCCGGAGCAGTTCGACGCAATCCATGCGCGCTACCGCGAGGACGCCTATCGAGCGTTCAGTGAAGCGGCGTCGATCGTGGCGGTGATGACGGAGTGGGGCCGTGCCGACATCTGCCGGGTGTTCGGGCTGCCTGCAGGACGGATCGCCGTCGTCCCATGGGCGCCTGTCGCTGGTCTCCGCCGGATCAGCGAGCCATCGCGGGACCTGGATCTGCCTGACCGATTCCTCCTGTATCCGGCTCAGACCTGGCCGCACAAGAACCATATCCGCCTCATCGAAGCACTGGCCATGCTCCGGGATCGTGGCACTGTCGTACCCCTCGTTTGTACGGGCCGGCAAACCGAGCACATGGCAGCGATTCGGCGACGGATCGACGCGCTCGGGATTGGCGACCAGGTCCGGTTCCTCGGCTACGTGTCGGCCGACGATCTCGACGCGATCTATCGACGAGCAACCGCGCTCGTGTTTCCAAGCCGGTTCGAAGGCTGGGGCCTGCCGGTCGTCGAGGCATTCGCCTTCGACCTGCCTGTCGCCAGCTCGAACGCCACCTGCCTGCCGGAGGTCGCCGGAGGCGGGGCCTTGATGTTCGATCCCGAGAGCACCGAGGACATGGCGTCGGCGATCTCCCGGATCTGGACCGACGAGCGCCTTCGCTCGGAGCTGCGTTCTGCGGGTCGGCGACGCGTCGGAGAACTGAGCTGGGAGCGGACGGCCCGGATCTATCGGGCGCTCTACCGACAAGTCGCCGGCCGCGTCCTGACCGATGAGGATCGCGCATTGCTCGCTCCGCCGACGCTGCCCTGATGGCCACGGTCGAGATCGTCGGGATCCCGGTCACTGCTCAGCGCTACGCCGACGCGATCGAGGCGCTCCTCTCCGCCGTGAGGGACCGCCGGCCGTTCCGGGCCCATTTCGCGACGGTTCACAGCGTCGTCGAGGCGACCCGTGACGACGCCCTCCACACGGTGTTCGAGTCGGCCGACATGGTGGCCGCCGACGGGATGCCGCTCGTCTGGCTCTCACGCCGACGCGGCGCGCCATTTGCCGAACGCGTCTGCGGACCCGACGTGATGCTTAGCCTGTGCGACCGTGGTCGCGAGATCGGGATGCGGCACTACTTTGTCGGCGGCCGGCCGGGAACGCCCGAGACCCTCGGCGAGCGGTTGGCCTCCCAGTTCCCGGGACTCGTCGTTGTCGGGACCACATCGCCCCCGTTCGGCCCGGTCGACGCCGACGAGACTTCGGCGTTGCTCGACGCGATCAACCGAGCTGCACCGGACGTCGTATGGATCGGCCTTGGCTCACCGAAGCAGGAGTTCTGGGCGGCGGAACACGCAGGGAGCCTGCTGGCGCCGTTGATCCTGCCGGTCGGCGCAGCATTCGATTTCCACAGCGGGCGACTGCGCCGGGCTCCCGGGTGGATGCAGAAGGCGGGCCTGGAGTGGCTCTTCCGCCTGGCCTCCGAGCCACGACGACTGTTCAAGCGTTACGTCACGACGAACCTGCGATTCCTGTACCTGGTCGCTCGCGAGTTCGTTGCTGCCCGCCGAAGGAGATGAGCCCCGATGGTCCGGGGCCGCCGTTCATCCGTGGTACGCAAGAGGGATTCGCCACGTGAGGCTCGAGGATAAGGTGACGCCATGCGACTGAGCCTCCCGCGCGCCTCGGTCTCCAACGCCGCCGCCCCGGATCGCGCCGCCGCCGTCCGTCACGGCCTGGTCCTGACCGGGCTGATCATCGCGGCCTGGATGTACCTCGTGGTTGGCGACCGGACCTGGCAGCACATCGGCGCGGACGGCGTCATCTACTGGGCCGTCGATCCGGCGAACCCCTACCCGGGCGCCGAGGTCGGCGGCCTCGGCGCGTACCTGTACTCGCCGGCGTTCGCGCAGGTCTTCTGGCTCATCGGCCGGCTGCCGCGCGAGATCTTCATCGTCGGCTGGACGGCGCTCCTTGCCGTCATCGCCGTGTGGCTCGCCCGGCCGTGGCCGGCGGCCCTCCTCGTCCTCGCGCTGCCGGTCAGCCAGGAGGTCCTGATCGGCAACATCCACCTGCTGCTCGCGCTTGCGATCGTGGTGGGCTTCCGCTGGCCGGCGACCTGGTCGTTCGTGCTCCTGACGAAGGTCACACCGGGGGTCGGACTGATCTGGTTCGCGGTCCGGCGGGAGTGGCGGTCGCTCGCGATCGCGCTCGGGACGACCGTAGGAATCGTCGTCATCAGCCTCGCGATCGGTGGGATCCAGCCGTGGCAGGACTGGATCGCCCTCCTCCGCCACGACGGCACGGGCGAGTCGTGGCGTCTCTACATCCGGCTCGCGATCGCGGCCGCGCTCGTGGCGTGGGGCGCGCGCACGGACCGGCGGTGGACGGTGCCGCTCGCCGCTCTCATCGCGTTGCCGGTCGTCTGGGCCGACTCCTTCTCGTTGCTCCTGGGCTGTGTCGCCCTCAGCCGGCGACCGGCTCCGTCGCCGGCACGGGCGGCATCGCCGGCCCTGCCTCCGACGCCGGCGCCAGGTCCCGATCCGCGAGCAGCCTGACCCGCGTCGCGAGGACCCACGCCAGGACGTACAGCCCGCCGAGGACGACGAGCAACGCCTGGTAGCCGCTGATCAGCGCGAGGTACTCGACCGCGCCGCCGACCATCGCTCCGAGGAGGTTCGAGGCGAACGCCATGTCGGCCGAGGCGGTGTCGCGGAACGAGAAGCTGAACACGAGGTTGCCGAGGAAGACCGGCGCGAAGGCGACGGTGGCCGCCACGAGGTACCGCAGCCAGGCGGGCTCGATCAGCAGGTTGCCGGGCGGCAGCAGCCACGCGATGGCGATCGCCACGAGGAGCGCGCCGTACAGGATCCGCGGACGGCCGAGCCGGATCCGGGCCGAGATCCCGATCGCGAGGAGCACGCTGGCGAGGATCGCGAAGAAGACCAGCGCGTTGACGAGCCACGTCGAGCCGAACAGCAGGCTGAACGTCACGAGGCTCCGCGTCTCGAGCAGGAGGAACGCGATCCCGAGGACGAAGAAGTGGGGACTGAAGCGTCGCAGCGGGATCTGCGCCCGCGCGGCCCCGCGGAAGACCACGAGCGCGGCCCAGATGAGGATCACCGAGAGGGCCACGAGGTAGTGCGATGGCAGCGACTCGGCCTTGAGGTAGAGGAAGGGCCAGTCGTCCGTGGCGGGCCGGAGGGTCTCGTCGGACGGCAGTGGGTCGACCCGATCGCCGGGTGGCGGCGCCCCGTTGAGGGCGGCGACGAGGGGCCCGGCGGCGAGCGTCGCGCCGTTGCCGATGCTCAGGTTGTAGGTCCGCAGCAGCGGCTGGTAGCCGAACGACGTCGCAAGCATCTCGTCGAGCTTGTCGACGAGCCACGGCTGGCGGTAGTAGTT
>DATLVO010000117.1:0-5645 GCA_035577485.1 Verrucomicrobiia bacterium | reverse complement strand
GCCGCGGCGGTTGCGAACGCGATCGCGGCGGCGACGGGCAGCCGGGTCCGGCGTCTCCCGATGACGCCCGAGCGCGTCTGGCGGGCGTTCACCACGGACGACGACGGCGCCGGGGCGAGCAGCCACGCGTCCACGGCGCCGGCCGCGGCCCGGGCGTGATGGGCGTGCCGTGCCGGCCCGAGGACCGGGCATGACTGCGACGTTCGCTGCCCCGACCGACCTCGAGGAGGCCCTGGCGCTCCTCGCGCAGGACCAGGCCGCTCGACCCGTCGCCGGCGGCACGGACCTCGTCGTCGCCGCCCGGCAGGGCCGCCGGCCGCTCCCGGATTCGATCGTCGCGATCGACCGGATCGCCGAGCTGGGCGGGCACGGGGTCGTCGACGGGGCGCTCGTCCTGGGCGCGCTGACGCCCCACGACTGGCTCGCCACATCCGACGAGGTCCGGGCCGGCTGGACGGCCCTCGCCGATGCGGCCGCGATCGTCGGCTCGCCGGCCACCCGTGGAACCGGCACGATCGGCGGCAACCTGATGAACGCGTCGCCGGCGGCCGAGACGACGGCGCCGTTCGTGGTCTTCGGTGCCGAAGCCACGCTCCGGCTGGCGGGCGGCCGCTCCCGGACGGTCCCGGTGGCCGAGCTTGCGACCGGGCCGGGCCGGACGATCGCCCCTGCGGGCGAGCTCCTGACCGAGGTCCGGGTGCCCGCCGCGGCTGCCGGGTCGGGGAGCGCCTACATCCGTCTCGAATACCGGCAGGCGATGGAGATCGCGATCGTCGGCGCCGCCGCCCTCGTGACGATCGCGAACGGCGTGGTCGGCGACGTCCGGATCGCCCTCACGGCGGTTGCCCCGACGGTCGTCCGTGCGCCCGAGGCGGAGGTGGCGCTCCGCGGCCGCGCGCCGTCGGCCGAGGCGTTCGCCGCCGCAGGGTCAGCCGCAGCCTCCGCCGGCGCCGCTTCGCCCATCGACGACGTTCGGGCGAGCGCCGAGTACCGCCGGGCGATGCTCCAGGTCGTCGTCGCCCGGGTCCTCGCCGTGGCCGCCGCCCGTGCCGGCGGCGAGTCGATCCCCGTTCCGGCCTCGCGCTGGATCGACGGCCGGGAGGGCTGAACGATGGACCAGCTCCTCGACCTGGTCGTCGATGGAATCCCGCAGCGCGTCACGGTCGAGCCCGGCCGGACGCTCCTGCGGGTCCTGCGTGACGATCTCGGCCGGACCGGGACGAAGGAGGGGTGCGACGACTCCGAGTGCGGCGCCTGCATGGTGCTGATCGACGGCCGGCCGGTGAACTCGTGCTCGTATCTCGCGCTCCAGGCCGCCGGTCGAGAGATCACCACCGTCGAGGGCCTCGCCGGGACCGATGAGCTCCATCCGCTGCAGCGGGCGTTCCTCGAGGGCGGCGGAATCCAGTGCGGCTTCTGCACACCCGGCATGCTGATCTCGGCCGCGGCGCTGATCGCCACCGACCCCGATCCGTCCGAGGAGGCGATCCGGGAGGCGCTGGCGGGGAATCTCTGCCGCTGCACCGGCTACCAGCCGATCATCCGCGCCGTGCAGCGGGCCGCCGCGGAGATGCGGGCCTAGCGAACCGCCCGGGGCAAGCGAAAGGCCGCCGCGGGAGCGGCGGCCTTCGTAGCGAACGTTTGGACTAGTTCCAGCCGGCGGTCGACCAGCTGTTGCCCGACCAGCTGTTGCCGGACCACGAGGATCCCGACCAGCTGTTCCCGCTCCAGCTGTTGCCCGACCAGCTGTTGCCGGACCACGAGGATCCCGACCAGCTGTTGCCCGACCAGCTGTTGCCGGACCACGAGGATCCCGACCAGCTGTTGCCAGACCACGAGGAGCCGGTCCAGACGCTGCCGTTCCATGACCCGCCGGACCAGGAGTTGCCCGTGGCCTCCAGGACCGCCAGGACGTCCGCGTCCAGCGGCTTGCCGAAGATGTCCTGCTCGCCCTTGAGGACGACGCCGTCCCGGGTCAGGTGATCCGATCCGCGGGCGAGCTCGATCGATCCGCCGCCGGTCGCCGGGGCGATCGTCTGCGCGAAGATCGGAAGCGGAGTGGTGAGCATGACGCCGAGCCGGAGCTCGCCCGATCCCATCGTTCCGGTCCGACCGCACAGCGGCATGTCGTAGGCCGTGATCCGCATCAGGCGCTTGACCTGGTCGGGCGTCGCGTTCGGGTACTTGCTCAGGATGAGGGCCGCTGAGCCTGATGCGATCGCGGTGGCCTCGGAGGTTCCGCTTCCCCGCATGAAGCGATCGTCGAGGATCGTCTTGCCGTCGACCTGGGTGTCGATGTAGGAGTTCGGCACGCGCAGGCCCTGGAGGTGGACGCCCGGGGCGACGAAGTCCGGGGCCCGCGCCGAGCCGGTCTTCGCGGCTGCAGAGAAGTCCGGGACCGTGTCGTCCGCGAGCGTCGCGGTGCCCATCGAGTCGGATGCGCCGACCGCGAGGATCCGCTTGTCGAACGCGGGGTTCGCGAGGGCGGGCGAGGATCCCTTCGCCTGGAAGCCACTGTTGCCGGCCGACGCGATGACGACGATGCCCGCGTCCCACGCCTTCTCGACCGCGAAGGCCAGCGGATCGACGCCGTACCACTGCGACGAGTTCGTCCCGTACGAGAGATTGAGAACGCGGATGTTCATCCCGTGGTCGGTCCGGTGCTGGACGACCCAGTCGATCGCGGCGATGACCTGCGAGACGTCCGTCCCACCGTCTGCCGTCGCGACCTTGATGCTCACGATCCGGGCATCCGGAGCGACACCGCGATAGGCGGACGCGGGGGCCTGCTCGTAGGGAGCCGTGAGGGCCGTGTCGCGTCCGGCGATCAGGCCGGCCATGAAGGTCCCGTGCCCGTACGTGTCGAGGTTGGTGAGATTGGGCGCCTGCGATTCGAGCGACAGGTCGGGGCCGTAGACGATCTTGCCCGGCGTGCTCAGCCCCTCGACGGGGGCGACACCGGAGTCGATCAGGGCGACGTCGACGCCCTGGCCCGTGTAGCCCGCCGCCCACCAGGCCTGCGCGCCGAGGTAGTCGGTCGTGAGGGCCATCGAGTTCACGTCGTTCGCGGGCTCGTAGCCGGCGGCCTGGACGCCGGTCGCGACGAACGACGCGGACAGCAGGACGATGGGCAGGACGACGGGCAGCCGTCGGCGGCTGGCGCTGAAGTCCAGGCTCCAGCCGAACGTGGGAGTCATCGGCGGGGGCTCGCCGGCCGGATCGCGTCGCCGGGCCGGGCGGCGCATCGCGCCTCGCGTGCCGTGCCTGGCTCGACCAGTCCTGTGCGCTCGGGCTGCATCATCGAAAGTCCCCTTCAGGAGGCTTTGCTGATGCGGCGCCTGGCAACCGGGCGGTCTTACCGACGGATCGGGAAGATCCCTGGCTTTGCGTCCCCGTCTCGCGACGGGTTTGCCTTGTTTCAGACCGGATCCTGCGACGGCCAATCTGGCCACCGACAACCCGGACCCTACGGTCAGCTCCGGTGGGACCCAATGGGCCGAAAGTACTGTTCGGTGCGCCGCTGCATAGCCTGTTCGGCGAGGCGACGCGACGGAAGTTCGGGAGGGGCCGAACCAGGTGGGTGAAGACCGCGGTCAGGCGGCGGGCGAGCTGCCCCGCGACGACACGTTGATCAGCTCGGTCGCCGAGGTCCGCGCCCACGGGATCGACGCCCGGGGCTCGCCGAACAGCTTCTCGAGCTCCTCGGCCGGCAGCGGCCGGGCGAGGAAGTAGCCCTGGGCCCGGCTGCAGCGCAGCTTCCGCAGCCGGTCCAGCTGGAAGGACTCCTCGACGCCCTCGGCGATGACCGTCAGGCGGAGCGCCCGGCCCATCGACACGATCGCGCTCGCGAGCTCCCAGCTGTCGCCGTCGGCCTCGTCGACCGCGACGAAGTCTCGGGCGATCTTGATCGCGGTCGCCGGGAAGCGCTGGAGGTAGCTCAGCGACGAGTAGCCGGTCCCGAAGTCGTCGATCGCGACCCCGACACCGAGCGTACGCAGGGTCTCGAGCTTGGCGATCGCATCCTCGGCGTTCTGCAAGAGCGTCGTCTCGGTCACCTCGAGGACGACCGTCGACGGGTCGACGCCGGACGATCGGACGACCTCGGCGACCTGCTCCACGAAATCGGGCTGCTCGAGCTGGCGCCCGGCGACGTTGACGCTGATCTGGAGGTCGTGCAGCTCGGGCCAGCGGTCGTGCCACTCGCGCGCCTGGCGACAGGAGCGTTCCAGGACCCAGCGGCCGATGTCGAGGATCAGGTCGGACGCCTCGGCGACCGGGATGAACTCGCCCGGCCAGACCATGCCGCGCGTGGGGTGCATCCAGCGAACGAGCGACTCGACGCCGGTCATGCGGCCCGTCGCGACCTCGAAGATCGGCTGGTAGTGGAGGACGAACTCGTCGGCGGCGACCGCCCGCTGCAGGGACTCGGTGAGGGTGTGTCGCGCCGCGACCGCCGTGGCCATCTCGGGCTCGAAGAAGGCGACGCGGTTCTTGCCGCGGGCCTTGGCGGAGTACATCGCGACGTCGGCGTTCCGGAGCAGTTCGTCGGCCGAGCCGAAGCCCGGGTGGCCGGCGGCGACGCCGATGCTCACCTGGGCATTCGCGGTCGGGCCGTCCGGTGCCGCCCCAAGGCCGAAGGCCCCGATCAGGCGCTCGGCGACGCGTCGGGCGACCGGCATCTCCGGGGTGTCCCAGAGGAGGACGGCGAATTCGTCGCCACCGATCCGGGCGGCGAGATCGCCGGTTCGCAGTGTCGCCTGGATCCGCTCGCCGACCGACGCGAGGAGCTCGTCGCCCGCGGCGTGGCCGAGGGTGTCGTTCACGATCTTGAAGTCGTCGAGGTCGAGGAACAGCACGACCGGCACCAGGCCCGACGCGTCCGTGGACTCCAGTCGCTGGGCGACGCTCTGGGCGAAGAACGCCCGGTTGGCGAGACCCGTGAGGGCGTCGTGGTAGGCCTTGTGCTGGAGCTCCTCCTTCAGCCGCGAGAGCGAGGTGAGCGACTGCTCGAGCTGGCCGTTCTCGAGCGCGACGGCCGTGTGACTGGCGAGGGTCTGGAAGAGCTTCAGATCGTCGGCGTCGAATGCGTGGAGGTCGCTCAGGCGATTGGCGACGATCACGGTCCCGACGAGGCGCGCTTCGCCGACGAGCGGCGCGTAGATCGCGTTGCGGAACCGGCCACTGCCGCCCTCCTCGGTCCCGTCGCCGTTGGCGATGAGGAAGGCCCGCCGCTCGGCGACGCAGCGGACGAGCAGGGGATCGTCGAGGGCGATCCCGATCGGCTGCATCATCTGGACGAGATCGCCCGGCCCGACGCTGGTCCGGAGGACCTCCTGGCCGTCGATCTGGGGCAGGATCGAGACCTCGGCGATCTCCGCCCGGAACATCTTGCGGGCGTGGTCGAGGAGCGAGACCAGCGCCTGGTCGATCTGCGGGCTGCGCTGGAGGATCCGGGTGGACTCGTAGAGCATCTCGAGGCCCTCGTGCTGCTGGCGCTCCGAGAGGTACGCCCGGTAGGCCACGAAGACCGCGATGATCGGGACCGCGAACAGCAGCGCGGCCGACGGCTCCACGAACAGCACCGTGATGACGAGGAGGGCGAGGCTGGTGTTCGTCAGCGAGACGACGGCGCCCATCAACAGCAT
>DATLVO010000116.1:0-7160 GCA_035577485.1 Verrucomicrobiia bacterium | reverse complement strand
CACCGTCGACGACGGCCACGGCTGCACGGACACGGGGACCGTCCACGTCACGATCACCCCGGTCAACGACCCGCCGAATGCGGTCAACGACGGCGTCCCGACGGCGATCAAGATCGGGACGGGCGCCGGCCCCGTGTCGATCTCCGTCCTGGGCAACGACACCTCGGCCCCGGACGGCCCGGAGTCGCTCCAGATCACGTCTGTCACGAACGGATCGCACGGCGTCGTCGCGATCGGCCCCCGCGGGCTGAGCCTGACCTACGACCCGACCGGCACCACGACCGGGATCGACGTCTTCACCTACACGATCAGCGACGGACACGGCGGCAGCGACACGGCGAGCGTCCAGGTCAACGTGAGCGCGGACACATCGGCCCCGATCGTCGGCACGCCGGTGGTCACCTACCGCCGAACCCTGCTCGGTACCGCGCGGCTCACGGTCAGCTGGACGGCAACCGATCCCGAGTCCGGGATCCGCTCGAACGTCCTCCAGCTGAGCCGGGACGGTGGCTCGTACGCCACGATTGCTCTTGTCGATCCGACCACCACCCGGGCGAGCGTGGTCGTTTCGACCGGCCATACCTATCGCTTCCGGGTGATCGTCACCGGCGGAAACGGGCTCGTGGCCGCGCCGGCGCTGAGCCGGATCGTCGGCCTCTGACCGAGCCCACGAGGACCGGGACGCGGCGCGAATCGACCCCGGCGACCGGGGCTCCGCGCGCCTGTCGGGGTGGCCGATTTCGGACGCCACCTGCTATACTCCGCCGGCTTTGTCAGGGCGCCCATGATCGAGCCGGGCCGCGGAGCGGCCTACGCCGTCCTCTTCTCCGAGATCGGCATCTCACTCCTGGTCACGACCCTGATCGGCGTGCTGGTCGGCCGGTGGGTCGACGCACAGCTCGGGACGCTGCCGATCTTCGTGATCATCGGTTTCCTGATCGGTGCCGGGTCCGGAACGGTGATGATCTACCGGCTCGTCACCAGGTTCCTCAAGACGATGGACTAGCCGCTGCGGCGGCAGGACGGACAAGGATCGAGCGCGGCGCCGGGCCGCGCTCCTGTGTGTGGAGGGAGCGTGTCGGAGGAGCGGGTCGCGACCGAGCAGGTCGCGGAGGCCCCCGGAGCTGCGCCGGCGCCCGGGCGAACGCCGGGTCGCAGGCTGCAGCGTCGCTGGCTCGGCCTCGTTGCCGCCGTCATCGTCGTCGACATCTTCGCGTTCGTCGCCTTTCCCCAGCACCCCAAGGACACGTCCGCGGGCACCGAATGCCCGTTCCCCGCGTGCTTCATCGCGAACAGCCTCGAGTTCCCTGCGCCACATACGGTCCTCGACTTCGGGGGCACGCCGCCCGCCGCGACCGACCTGATCACGTTCCACCCGAGCATCAGCAACACGCTCCTGACGATGTGGCTGGTCATCGCGATCGTCGTGATTGGGGCGGCCCTGCTGGTCCGCGGCGCGACGATGCTCCCCGGGCGCGGCCAGAACCTCGTCGAGTTCGTATATGAGTTCCTGAGCGACTTCGGGATCGGCATCGCCGGCCCGGCCGCCCGGCCCTACATCCCGATCTTCGCCGGGGCGTTCCTCCTGATCCTGTTCGACAACTGGATCGGTCTCGTCCCGCCGGTCGGAAAGATCGACCTACTCCGGGCCCCCTCGAGCGACGTCAACATCACGATCGGGATGGCGCTCGTCAGCTTCACGATCTTCCACGTCGAGGGCTTCCGGCATCTCGGCGTTCGCGGCTATCTCGGCAAGTTCTTTCCGCTTTACGAGTTCCGGAACGGGATCGGCGCGGGCATCATCGCCCTGTTCGTCGGCCTGATCGAGCTGATGCTCGAGTTCGTCAAGCCCGTCACGCTGTCGATGCGACTCTTCGGCAACATCTACGGCGGCGAGGTGGCGCTCGGGGTCATGACGACCCTCACAATCAGCCTGATCCCGGTCGCGCTGATCGGCCTCGAGCTGATGCTCAACGCGATCCAGGCCCTCATCTTCAGCGTCCTCACGCTGATGTTCATCGTCCTCGCGATCGAGAGTCACCACGAAGAGGAGGGGCATCTCGCGGAAGAGGTGCTGAACGAGGTCGAAGGCAAGGAGCGGCCCAAGCTCCAGCCGGCCCACTGACGCGCCGCTCAAGGCGCAGCCAACCCAAACGGTTCAGGATCCCGAGCGGTCCGCTCGGGGAACAGGAGGAAGTCTCGAATGGAGCACATCGGCGCCGGTCTCGCCGCTCTCGGGGTCTTCGGCCCCGGCATCGGCATCGGCATCCTCGCCGGCATGTCGGCCCAGGCGATCGGCCGAAACCCGGACGCGGCGGGCCAGATCCGCGGCATCGCGATCATCCTCGCGGCGTTCGCCGAAGGGCTCGGCGTGCTGGCGATCGTCGTCGGCCTGCTCGCGATCTTCATCACGGGCCCGAGCGCGTAGGCGACCGGCATCGGAGAACCCATCGTGGATCTTCTGACCATCGCGTCCGGCGTCGGGCACGGGGCCGTCAGCCTGGCCGCGGCCGAGGCCGAGCCGCTGTTCCAGATCAACCTGTTCCAGGTCCTGATCGCAGCGGCGAACTTCGTCGTCTTCCTCGCGCTGATCTGGACGTTCGCGTTCAAGCCGGTGTCGAAGATGCTCGCCGATCGGAAGACGCGCATCGAGGAAGGCCTGCGCGACGCGGAGCAGGCCCGGCGCGATCGCGAGAGCGCGGAGACCGAGCGGCTGGCCGCCCTCCAGGAGGCCCGCCGGGAGGCGAACGACATCCTGGCCCGGGCCCAGAAGGTTGCCCAGGAGACCCGCGACGCGGACATCGCCGCGACAAAGGCGGATCTCGAGCGGATCCGCGAGCGCGCATCGGCCGACCTCGAGGCGGAGAAGCAACGGGCGATCGGCGAGCTCCGGGCCGAGGTCGCCGACCTCGCCTTGCAGGCGGCCGGCCGGGTCATCGGCGAGACGATGACGTCCGAGCGCGAGAAGCGGTTGGTCGAGCAGTTCCTCGCCGAGTCGGGGACTGGCCGCGAGTCCGGTGGCAAGGGCGCCGGCTCGGGTGGCAAGGGTGCCGGCACGGGCTCGAACGCCTGATGGCCCGCCGCGACAGCGCGCCGCGACGGTACGCCGAGGCCGCCTTCGAGATCGCCCTCCGGGAGGAGTCGGTCGACCGCTGGCGGACGGAGCTCGACGGGGCCGTCGCCGAGCTCGACAACGCCGAGCTGAGCGAGGCGCTGGCGAACCCGGCCCTGCCGCTGCAGCAGCGGGTCGATGTCGTCCAGGGCGTCTTCGCGGGTCTCAGCGACCCGGTCCGGAACCTGATCCTGCTGCTCCTCCGGCGGGGCCGGATCCGGCAGCTGCCGCGCGTCGCGGCCGAGTTCCGCCGCCTCGACGACAAGCGCAACAACATCGTTCACGCCACCGCCACGAGCGCGAGCCCGCTGGACGACGCCGAGCTCCGGGCGATCACTGCCCGTCTCGAGCAGATGTCCGGCGCGCAGGTCGCGCTCGAGACCGCCGTCGACCCCGACCTCATCGGCGGGATCGTCGTCCGGATCGGCGATCGACTCATCGACGGGAGCGTCCGGGGCCGCCTCGAGCGGCTGCGGATGCAACTCGCCGCCGGAACCGTCTAGACCCGACTGCCGGGCTCGTCCCTACCGCCCACCCACCCACCCTTTCGCTCAGATCCCGGGAGTCAACTGATGGCCATCCGCTCAGACGAGATCACCAGCATCATCAAGTCCTCGATCGAGCAGTTCGACGCCGGGGTCGAGACCCGCAGCGTCGGCACGGTCGTCGAGGTGGGTGACGGCATCGCCCAGATCTACGGCCTCGACGCGGCGCTCGCGTCGGAGCTGCTCGAGTTCCCGGGCGACGTCTTCGGCCTCGCCCTCAACCTCGAGGAGGAGACGGTCGGCGCGGTGATCCTCGGCGACGCCCGCGCGATCAAGGAAGGCGACACCGTCAAGACCACCGGCCGCGTGGCCGAGGTGCCGGTCGGCCAGGCGCTTCTCGGCCGGGTCGTCGACCCGCTCGGCCGGCCGATCGACGACAAGGGCCCGATCGACACGAAGAAGACCCGACCGGTCGAGCGCATCGCCCCGGGCGTCATCGTCCGGCAGGGCGTCGACACGCCGGTCCAGACCGGCGTCAAGGCGATCGATGCGCTGATCCCGATCGGCCGCGGCCAGCGCGAGCTGATCATCGGCGACCGCCAGACGGGCAAGACGGCGATCGCGATCGACACGATCATCAACCAGAAGGGCAAAGGCCTCGTCTGCATCTACGTCGCGATCGGCCAGAAGCTGTCGACCGTCGCCCAGACCGTGGCCGTCCTCGAGCAGTACGGCGCGATGGACCACACGATCGTCGTCGTCGCCGGCGCCGAGGATCCGGCTCCGCTCCAATACCTCGCCCCGTACTCGGGCGTGGCGATGGGCGAGGAGGTCATGGAGAACGGGGTCGAGGTCGCCGGCCAGGGCCTGGTCAAGGACGCCCTGTGCGTCTACGACGACCTGAGCAAGCACGCCTGGGCCTACCGAGAGATGTCCCTCCTCCTCCGCCGGCCACCCGGCCGGGAGGCCTACCCCGGCGACGTCTTCTACCTCCACTCGCGCCTGCTCGAGCGGGCCGCCCGGATGAACGAGGAGAACGGCGGCGGCTCGCTGACGGCCCTGCCGATCATCGAGACGCAGGCGGGCGACGTCTCGGCCTACATCCCGACGAACGTGATCTCGATCACCGACGGTCAGATCTTCCTCGAGACCGACCTGTTCAACGCCGGCCAGCGGCCCGCCCTGAACATCGGCATCTCCGTCTCGCGGGTCGGCTCGGCCGCCCAGACGAAGGCGATGAAGAAGGTCGCGGCGCCGCTCAAGCTCGACCTTGCCCAGTACCGCTCCCTCGCGGCGTTCGCCCAGTTCGCCGGGGACCTCGACAAGGCGACGCGCGACCAGCTGACCCGCGGCGAGAAGCTCTCCGAGATCACGAAGCAGCCGCAGTATCAGCCGCTCCCGGTCGAGAAGCAGGTCGCGATCCTGTACGCGGCCACGACCGGCAAGCTCGACGACGTCCCGACGCCGCGCGTCCGGGAGTTCGAGAGCCAGTTCTACCGCTTCCTCGAGGCCGAGCGGCCGGACATCCTCAAGCAGCTCGGCGAGACGAACGCGCTGTCGGACGACATCGCGTCGTCGCTCGACGAGGCGATCGGCGCCTTCCGCGAGTCCTTCCTGGCGTAGATGACGACCCCTCTGTTCCTCGGCACGGACCCGCGGCGCACCGGACGCCGCAACCGACGGCTGGGCGCCCAGACGCACGCCATCGGCTGCTCGTCCTTCGCGGATTCGCGCGCCGGGCGCACGGAACGTCGGCTGAAGGGCCGCGCCGGCACCGCGACGCTCGTCTCGTTCGCCAGTTGGCGCACCGGGCGCACGACCGCCCCGCGGGAGGCCCTCCGTGGCTAGCCAGCGGGACATCCGGCGGCGGATCCAGAGCTCCAAGAACATCGCCCAGATCACGCGCGCGATGCAGTTCGTCGCCGCCTCGAAGCTGAAGCGGGCCCAGGACGCGACGCTCGCAGCCCGGCCGTACTCGACGAAGCTCGAGGAGGTCCTGGCCGACATCGCGACCGTCCTCAGCGGCGACGACCATCCGCTCCTCGTCCGACGCGAGGAGGGCAAGCGGCTGATCGTGCTGATCACGACCGACCGTGGCCTCGCCGGTGCCCTGAACACCAATACGATCCGGTTCGCCGCCCAGCAGATCACCTCGAACGCCGGCGATCTGACCGTCGTCACCGTCGGTCGCAAGGGGCGCGACGCGATGCGCCGCGCCCGCGTCCCGCTCGAGGCCCATTTCGAGGGCTACGGCGAGCGCCCGAGCTTCGCCGACGTCCTGCCGCTCGCCCGCCTCGTGACCGACGACTACCTCGCCGGCACATACAACCGGGTGGACATCGTCTTCAGTCGCTTCGTCTCGACGCTGGTCCAGCGCCCGTCGATCGACGAGCTGCTGCCGATCACGCCGCACGAGGACACGGCCGGCATCCCCGGCAACCAGTTCATCTTCGAGCCGAACGCCGGCGCCGTCCTCGAGCAACTGTTGCCGCGCTACGTCGCCACGCGCATCTTCCAGGCGGTCCTCGAGAGCAAGGCGAGCGAGGAGTCGAGCCGGATGGTCGCGATGAAGAACGCAACCGAGAACGCCGAGGAGCTGATCGAGGACCTGACCCTCGCCTACAACAAGGTCCGCCAGTCCAACATCACCCGCGAGATGATCGAGATCGCGTCGGGCGCCCAGGCGCGCTGACGCGATCCCCTGAACCAGGAGGCAGTCCCATCATGGCGAGCGCCGCACCGCCCGCGACCGGCCAGGTCATCCAGATCACCGGTCCCGTCGTCGACATCGAGTTCCCGGCTGGCCGCCTGCCGGCGATCTACAACGCCGTCGCGATCCAGCGCAAGGGTCAGCCCGATCTCGTCTGCGAGGTCCAGCAGCACCTCGGCAACAACTGGGTCCGGGCCGTGGCGATGACGACGACCGACGGGCTCGCCCGGGGGATCGACGCACTCGACACCGGCGGCCCGATCTCCGTCCCGGTCGGTGCGGTGACCCTCGGCCGCGTCTTCGACGTTCTTGGCAACGCGATCGACGGCAAGGGAGCGGTCGACCGCTCGAAGACCCTGCCGATCCATCGCAGCGCCCCGGCGTTCGACCAGCAGACGACCGATGTCGAGATCTTCGAGACCGGCCTGAAGATCATCGACCTGATCTGCCCGTTCAAGAAGGGCGGCAAGGTCGGCATCTTCGGCGGTGCCGGTGTCGGCAAGACGGTCATCATCCAGGAGCTGATCAACAACGTCGCCCAGGAGCACGAGGGCGTGTCCGTCTTCGCCGGCGTCGGTGAGCGCTCCCGCGAGGGCAACGACCTGATCCACGAGATGACCGAGTCAGGCGTCATCAAGAGCACGGCCTTCGTGTTCGGCCAGATGAACGAGCCGCCCGGCGCCCGCCAGCGGGTCGGCCTGTCCGGCCTGACGATGGCCGAGTACTTCCGCGACGAGGAGGGCCGCGACGTCCTCCTGTTCATCGACAACATCTTCCGATTCACGCAGGCGGGCTCCGAGGTGTCGGCGCTGCTCGGCCGGATGCCGTCGGCGGTCGGCTACCAGCCGAACCT
>DATLVO010000115.1:0-2540 GCA_035577485.1 Verrucomicrobiia bacterium | reverse complement strand
GGCGCGACGATCGCCGGCAGGAGCCAGGCGCCGTACAGGATGTTCTGGAGCGGCCCGAGCCACGTCAGGCCGGACCAGACGGGCCCGAAGGCCCAGAAGAAGACGCCGAACGCGACCGCGATCACCGCGGTCACGACGATGTCACGGGTCCGCCAGCTCGTGGCGGATCGGGCGGTGGTCGTCATGACGTGAAGCCTCCATCGAAACGACGCGCCATCCGGGGGACGGCGGCAGTGAGTCGATGGGCCTGCTTCCTTCGCTGGTACGAGCCAGATCAGGTTCGGCGGGTCTGTGGTCGGGCCACACTCTCAGCGCGGTTGCGCTCCCCGGAGGCGATCTTCAGTTACGCCGATCGTAGCACTCGACGGCTCAGACGGAGGCGTGGACCAAGCTCGATCGGTCGGTCGGCGTCAGGGCATCGGTCACGCTCGGGGCGCCGGCGTGGCCCGCCGCCTGCCCGCGGAGCCAGGCGATGACGTCCGCGATCACCTCGCGGCCCTCGGGCTCGTTGTGGAGCTCGTGCCGGAGGTTCGGGTACGTCACGCGGGTCACGCCCGGCAGGTCGGCCAGCGGCTCGCTCGCCGACGGCGAGACGAGGCGATCGGCGGCGCCGTGGATCACGAGCGCCGGCACCGTCAGCCGGGCGATCGCGGCCCGGACCCGGCCCTGTTCCCGGATCGCCTCGAGGCCGAACCGGGTCGTGGTCACGTGCTGGTTCAGCGGATCCGCCAGGTACCGCCGGCCCACGTCCGGATCGCGCGACAGGAGGCCGCCGTCGAGGGCGTTCGGGATCGTCATGCCCGGCACGACCCGGCCGAGGACCTGGGCGAGCGCCTGCTTCCATGCGGGAATCTCGCTCTCGAGGGCCGGAGCGCTGAGCACATAGCCGTCCGGCTGGGGCCGCGGCGGGTTCGCGACGGCGTAGCCGAACGCGATCAACCCGCCCAGGGAATGGCCATAGACGAAGACCGGCCGGCCGGCCGCTGCAGCTCGAACGGCCGCCAACCGCTCCTCGAGGTCGTCGTGGTTGTCCGACCAGCGGTCGATCCAGGCCCGGCGCCCGCCGGAACCGCCGAATCCCCGCTGGTCGTAGCCGGTCAGGTCGATGCCCGCCTCGCCGAACCACGCCCCGACGTGCTCGTACCGGCCGCTGTGCTCGGCGATCCCGTGGACCAGCAGGACCGATGCCCAGGGGTCGCCGGTGGCCCGCCAGTGCCGCACGAGGAGATCGGTTCCATCGGCCGTCGTCGCCGTCGAGGTCGTCGATGTCGCCATGAGCCGAATGGTAGGCATCCGGGGCGCTACATTGCCGGCATGTCCGTGTGGTCCGAGGTCGGCGATCGTGTATTCGCCCGCCGCTACGCGTTCTACGACCAGAACATCGGCGCGATCCTGGGCGACGACGGGGTCCTGATCGTCGACACGCGGATCTCCCACCGCCAGGCGGACGAGATCCTGTCCGACCTCCGCTCGCTGACCGCCCTGCCCGTCCGGGCGGTCGTCAACACCCACGGCCACAACGACCACGCGTTCGGCAACCATCGGTTCCGCCCGGCGCCCATCTGGGGTCACGAACGGTGCGCGCGGATGATCCGGGAGACGGGCAACGCCCAGCTTGCGAAGGTCGCGGAAGGCCTCCCGGAGCTGGCCGACGACCTCGCGGAGGTCGTCCTCGACCCGCCGGACCGGACGTTCGACGGCGACGAGGCGACGCTCGATTTCGATGCCGGCGGGCGCCGGATCGAGCTCCGCCACCTCGGTCGGGGCCACACGGACAACGACATCGTGGTGCTCGTGCCCGACGCCGACGTCATGTTCGCGGGCGACCTCGTCGAGGCCGATGCCCCGCCGTACTTCGGCGACGGCTACCCGCTCGACTGGCCCACGACGCTGGAACGGATGGTCGAGCTCGTCACCGGGTCGGTCGTGCCCGGTCACGGCACCGTCGGCGACCGGGCGTTCGCGGTCCGCTCGATGACCGAGATCCGGACGATCGCGGAGCTGGCGACGCTCGTCCACCAGGGCGTCATCGACCTCCAGGACGCGGTGCTCCGGACCCCGTACCCCGCCGACGCGGCGCGCGAGCCCCTCGAGCGAGGGCTCGCCCAGCTTCGCGGCGAGCTGGACTGACCGAGCCGCCTCAGCCTGCGACCCGCACGACCCACCGGCCGCGGGCCTGTCCCGCGAGGATCGCGTCGAACGCGACGTCGAGCCCGTCCAGGCCGATCTCCGTCAGTCCCTGGTCCTCGCCGAGGCTGGCCGGCCGGAGATCGGTCGCCAACCGCTCCCAGAGCGCCCGCCGCTCGGCGATCGCGAGGTTCGCCGAGTCCATCCCGAGGAGCGAAACGCCCCGGAGGATGAACGGCAGGACCGTGGTCTCGAGGGCCGCCCCGCTCGCGTTCCCCGACGACGCGACGGCGGCACCCGGGCGCAGCGTCCGCAGCACGTACGGCAGCGTTGCCGCACCGACCGCGTCGACGGCGCCTGCCCAGCGGGCCGATTCCAGGGGCCGGGGGCTCGTGGCGACGATCTCGTCACGA
>DATLVO010000114.1:0-4181 GCA_035577485.1 Verrucomicrobiia bacterium | reverse complement strand
ATCCGGACGCTCCTCGAGGCGGCCGCGCCCGTTGCCGCGGCGGCGGGTCCAAACGCCACGCTCGGCGTCGCCATTCCCGGCCCATTCGACTACCTCGGTGGCGTCGGACGGTTCGCGGGGGTCGCGAAGTTCGAGTCCCTGCACGGCGTGGACGTGGGCGCATCGCTGCAGGCCGGGCTGGACGGGATGGTGGACCGGATCTCGTTCCTGAACGACGCCGACGCGTTCGTCCTCGGCGAGTGGGCGTGGGGCGCGGCCGCCGGCCACCGACGGGTCGCAGGGATCACGCTCGGGACGGGTGTCGGCTCGGGGTTCCTCGACGAGGGGCGCATCGTGGTGGACGATCCACGCGTGCCTCCGGACGGTTCGGTGCACCTGCTGTCGATCGTTGGGCTGCCGCTGGAGGAGGCGATCTCTCGCCGGGCGCTGCTGCGCCGGGCGCGGCTGGCCATCGAGGAGCTCCCCGCGGACGCCGACGTGCTCGACCTCGCGATGGTGGCCCGAGCCGGCGACCGGCGCGCCCGTCGAGTATTCGACGACGCGTTCATGGAGTTGGGCACCGCGCTCGCCCCGTGGCTCGCCCGGTTCGAGGCGTCGGTGCTGGTGGTCGGCGGGGCGATGGCCGGCTCATGGAATCTCATCCGGCCGCCGCTCGTCGGTGCGCTCCGGCGAGCCGAGCCCGCCCTGGCCGGCCTCGCCGTCCGTCGCGCCGCCCACCCGGAAGACTCGGCACTGATCGGGGCCGCGGTCCACGCTCGAGCGGTTGACCAGCCAGCACGAGCAGCTCGATGATCGGCAGGTAGGCGAGGCTCGCGAGCGCGCCAGCTCTTGCCGTTGCGAGCTCCTTCCATGACCGGGGGACCATCCGTCATGGCCCGGTCGGGGGATGGCTCGATTGCCCATCAGCGGGATAACGTGCGCGAGTACCCGCTGCGGTGGGCGCAGACACTGCCTCTCCATCGCCCGCGGACGAGGACAACACGACGAGCGTGCGCCGAGCCATCATCGCGAAGCGGCCGCTGAGCCGGTACCTCCGGGCGCGCCTGAAGCTGCGCCGCTTCGTCAGGAACGGCGAGCGGATCTTCGTGCCGCCGACGACCACCTCGGGTCCGCCGAGCCCCGACGATTTCCGCCGCGTCGTGGCGTTCATTGCGATCGTTGCGGTTGGCTTCTTCGGCCCATCCCTCGTCATCGCGAAGGTGCCGCTGGATCTCTGGTTGCCGTTCGGGGCCATGGCGTGCGTCGCGGCGGCCGTGATCGCCGGCTCCTTCTTCGTGATCGGGCGCCGAACGACCGTGGCGGCGGGCTTCGCGTTCTTCGATGCCTGCCTCGTCGCCGTGCTCGCCGTGATGTTCCAGGACTACTACCACCAGATCGGACTGCTCTTCACCCTGTTGGTGGCCGGCTTCGCGATCGTCCACGGGTTCCGGGCGTCCCTCGGAGCCGTGATCCCCGGTGCCCTCCTGATTCCCTTCCTGATCAACCACCGGCTTGGCGTGAATCCGACCGACCCGGTCTACGCGTTCATCTACCTCCTCGGCGCGTCCCTGGTGCCGTGGACGGCAGGCCGACTGGCCCGACGGCGCGCGCGGGCCCTCGATCGTCAGCTCGAGGCGACGCGATCCGCGGAACGCGAGGCCGTCCTCATCCTCGCTCGGGCCGCCGAGGCCAAGGACGAGCACACGGGAGAGCATGTCGCCCGGGTTGGCGACCTGTCGGCGCGGTTGGCGCGGTCCGTCGGCATGCCCGAGGACACGGTCGCCGACTTCGGCTTCGCGGCGATGCTCCACGACGTCGGCAAGCTCCACGTTCCGGATCGGATCCTCTTGAAGCCCGGCGCGCTCAACGACGCGGAGTGGTCGATCATGCGGCGGCACACGACCTGGGGTGCCGAGATCCTCGGTGGATCCAGCGCGTTCGAGCGTGCCAGGGTCATCTGCCGCTGGCATCACGAGAATTGGGATGGCAGCGGCTACCCGGATCGCCTGCGCGGTGAGAAGATTCCGCTGCCGGCGCGGATCGTCCGGCTGGTGGACGTGTTCGACGCCCTGCTCAGCGATCGGCCGTACAAGCCCGCCTGGGATCTCGAACGTTGCCTCGACGAGATCGATCGAAACGCCGGCCGACAATTCGACCCGGAACTGGTGCCCATCTTCCTGGCCTTGATCGAACGCACGCCTCTTGTCGTTTCGGCAGTTGGACCTGGCCTCCAGGGATTGCCGCCCCTTCACCAAGGATCTCGGCGCCGGTCGAGACAGCGGCCCGCCGGGGGTCTCGCCTAGCACTGGACGCAGTCGTCGCCGGTCGAGCGGACCCGCTCGACTGGCGGCGAGCAGACCATTGAAAAAGCGATCGGCCCCGGCGTGACGCCGGGGCCGATTCGCTCATCTTGCCGTTCTTACCTCTCGCCGGTTCCACCGCGGCAGAGGCCAAGCGTCCCGGGCGATCCCTTCGGCAGCCCGTAGTACTTCCACGAGTCCGCGGCCGTCTGGACCTGCGAGACGGTCTGGCCTGCCGACTGGTCGAGGTCGTTCAGGCCGCTGGCCGCGCAGGCGGAATTCGCGTGATCCAGCGCACCGGTCTCGTTGGTGTTGTTGATCTGATTCGGTGGCCCCTTCACCTCGCCCGCGAGCACGGTGCTCGCGCCGATGGCGAACACGAGCAGGGCGGCGCACATCGCGCTGAACAACCGACGAATCATCGGCGCAAACCTCCTCGCGCGTCGGGTCGGTCTCGCCATTGGCATCCAGCACGTGTCAGCGGCGACCGTTCCATCGAGACACGTGCTCTGGGACGCCCCGCGCCGTCCCTGCCACCCGCGCGGTTCCGAGAACCATAAACGTCCGCCGTCTTGTGGTGGAGAGCGTTTCGGTCGTTCGCGGTGCTTCGGCGCAACGCGATCGTCCGGCGTACGCCCGACCCGGACAGAGCGACGAAGCCTACCTGGCGCGCTTCTTCCGCAGTCGACGACAGCGCCTCCGTTACGCACCACATTCAGGAGTACCTCGCCAGAGGCGCGCGGTTGCGACATCGTTCGGGGATGGCGACGGCACCAGCAGGAAGGAGAAACGCCATGGCGCCTGGACGGGTCTTGGATACGAGGGTCCTGCTGGACGGCTTCGGGATGGGGGAGTCGCCGCGGTGGCACGAGGGCCGCCTGTGGTTCTCGAACTGGGGGACGAACGAGATCGTCGCCGTCGACCTCGACGGGACGACCGAGGTCATGGGCGCCGGCGGCGGAGGCAGCGGCTGGGCCGTCAACTGGTTGCACGACGGCCGCATGCTCGTGACCGGCGGAGAGCTCCTCCGCGTCGAGCCCGACGGGTCGCGTGTCCAACACGCCGATCTGCGCCAGATCTCCCGGTACGGGTGGAGTGAGATCACGGTCGACGGACGCGGCAACGCCTACGTCAACTCGATCAACTTCGACTTCGCCGACTTCGGGAAGGTGCTCGCCGGCGGGACGGCGCCGGGCAAGATCGCCCTCGTGACGCCCGACGGCGCGGCTCGCGAGGTCGCGCACGGCCTCGCGTTCCCGAACGGGATGATCGTGACGCCGGACAACGGCACGCTGATCGTCGCCGAGTCGTTCGCCCGTCGGCTCACGGCGTTCGACATCGCGGCCGACGGCAGCCTCTCGAACCGGCGCGTCTGGGCCGACGTCACGGGCGACGGGATCTGCCTCGATGAGGAGGGCGCGGTCTGGTGCAGCGCCGTCGGCTCGGAGGGAGGAAATGTCGTCCTGCGGGTTCGCGAGGGCGGCGAGGTCGTCGACCGCATCGAGATCGACCGTCCGTGCTATGCGTGCACGCTCGGCGGCGAGGACGGCAGGACGCTGTTCATGGTCGTCGCCCAGTGGTTCGGTTCCGATCGGGTGGACGAGCTGTTCGAGGCGAAGACCGGCCAGATTCTCGCCGCGCAGGTCGCGGTGCCGCACGCCGGCTGGCCGTAAGGAACGACGGAACGGCACCTATTCCTTGACACACGGGGGCGCCGATGCCCTATGGTGCGGTGCAGTGGACTCTTGCCTGACCGTTGGACGTCGGTAGGTGAGCGGCAACGCTTCGGGGGCGGCCGCACGGCTGCATGTCCGTGTCCAGGCCTACCGGCGCGCGGTCGGCGAGTCGGTCGCGGCCGCGATCCAGGATCTCATCGCGATCCCGGTGGTCGCCGATACGACG
>DATLVO010000113.1:0-4681 GCA_035577485.1 Verrucomicrobiia bacterium | reverse complement strand
GCGGCGATCGCCGTGGGCCGGTCCCCGGGGGCGGTCGCCTCGACCGCGTCGCGTCCCGTGACACCCGTCAGCATCAGGATGCTCCGCGCCCCGACGGCGCGGGCGGCTGCGATATCGGTGCCGAGGCCGTCGCCGATCATGATCGCCTCGCCCGGCTCACGGCCGACCGCCCGAGCGGCCTCCTCGAGGAGGTAGGGCTCGGGCTTGCCGATCGACACCGGCCTGACGCCGCTCGCCGCCTCGACGGCGGCGACGATCGAGCCCGCGCCGGGGCGGATCGCCCGCTCGGTCGGGTAGACCGGGTCGCGGTTCGTCGCGATGAACCGGGCTCCGGCCCGGACACAGTCGGCCGCCACCGCGAGGCGGAGGTAGTCGATCGCCGGGTCGAGGCCGACGACGATCGCGTCCGGTCGGCCGGCCGCCTCCCAGCCGTTGCCTCCGTCGGTGCCCTCCGCGCCACCGCCCCGGATCCGCTCGGCGGCCGTGCCCGCGGGGGTGACCCGGAAGCCGGCATCCTCGAGCTCGCGCTCGAGGCCGCGGGCACCGACCGTCAGGACGTGCTGGATCGTCGGCTCCTGGTCGCGGAGGTAGAGGGCCGTGGCCCGCGGCGACGACACGATCCGGTCGGCGTCGACGGGCGCGCCCATCGCCGCGATCCGGTCGACGTATTCGGCCCGGTACCACATCGAGTTGTTCGTGACGTAGACGACGTCGTCGCCGCGGGCCGCCCGCGCCGCAAGCACGGCGGCGACTCCCGGCACCGGATCCGCGCCGCGGTAGAGGACGCCGTCGAGATCGACGAGCAGGAGCAGCCGCGACGGACGGGACGTGGTCGGCATCGACGGGGAATGCTACCCGTCGACGGGGAGCGGCTACCCGCTGACGGGGAGCGGCTACGATCGACGCGTGACCCGCATCTCCCACCACAACGAGCCGCTCGCCGGGGTGACCCGCCTCCTCGTCGACGGCACGAACCTGCTCCACGCCCTGAGCCGCGGCACGACCGGCGATCGCCAGCCGCCCGCCGCGCTCATCGGCCGGCTGCGCGCCGCGGTCCCCGCCGAGACGGCGATCGAGCTCGTCTTCGACGGCCCGCCCGAGCCCGGCATCCGCGGCGAGCGCATCGCCCACGGGGTGAGTGTCCGGTACGGCGGGCGGTTCTCGGCCGACACGGTCCTGGTAACGCTGGTCGAGGACGTCGCGATGGTCGCGGGCGCACCGCGGGGCGGCGGCTCGCCGGCGACCGACGCGATCCTCGTCGTCACCGACGACCGCGAGCTCCGCTTCGCGCTCCAGCGCCGCGGGGCGCGGACCGCGGGCACGTCCTGGCTCGTCACGCGGATGCAGCGCCCGCGGCTCTCGGCCCCGTCGGTCGGCAATCCCCGGCCGCCGCGGGTGCCCGGGTCGCGACCGGCATCGGTCGGGCAACGGGCGCCAGGCTCGGTGACCGGCCCCGCGGGTAGCGATCCGCCCGAACGCGAGCCGTGGTCGCCCGGCCGCGGCGCAACGGTCAAGCGCGGCAACGGCAAACGCGCCCCGAAGCGCTGACGTCGCGCCGCCGACCCGACGCTGATCGCCGACGACCGGTCAGCAAGTCCGGGCATGCCCAAGGGTTGACCGGGGGAGAATCCGCCGAGAACGAGCGAGGAATTCGAGCCCGCAGCCGCGCCCCGGCTCCGCTACGGAAGCCCGAGGCGCGTCGCGAGGATCGTGACCGCGACACCGGCCACGAGGGGCACGATCCCGATGACCCCGAGGCCAATCACGAGCTCGAGCCCGCCGGCCAGCCTTGGGTGCGTGCGCCGCAATGACGATCGCTCGATCCGGGCCTCGATCAGGCCGACCGCGGCTCCAAGGTATGCGGCGGCGAACCAGCCGACGCCGAGCACCACGAGTGCGACGACGGCAGGACGAGCGTTGCCGGACACGATCGCGAGCCCGAAGCCGATCAGCGCCCCGATCGGCCAGGCGGAGAGCGCTCCGAACCCGGCCGCCTGCGATTCGCGGTAATCGTTCACGAGGTTGATCGCCGCCCGCGCGTCGCCGATCGGTGTCCAGCGGCCGCGGATCGCATTGTGGTCGCCCAGGACGGAGACGTGGCCCATCGCGTATGCCATCAGGGCGGCCTGCTTCCAACGGATCTGCTCGAGGAGCGGGTTGGCGGCCGCGGCTGGGGCGGTCGGAGCGCTCGGGCCTGGCGGCGGGTTGAGCGACGCGGGGGCATCGACGACGAACGATTGAAGATCGACGAGATCCTCGAGCAGGTGGCGCCGCTCGTCTGATGTCGCCGTCTCACCGAGCGACGCGATGGCGGTCGCGACGCGGACCGGCTCAGCTGGCAGGTCGCGCACGTCGGCGACGAACCGTCCCCTCTGCGTGTCGCGAATGCGGCGGAAGCTCGTGACCAGCTCGCGAGCCTCGGCCGCGTCCACGGCGAGGTCGGAATCCGGCAGCGTGGATTCCTGCAGGTGCCGGTCAGCGTCCCGGTGGGCCGCGGCGACGGTCCCGTCGCCGGTCGCATCCTGGGGACGGTCGAGCCTGTCGGCCATGTCAGCCGTTCCTCCCGTCGTGGCGCGCTTCGTCGGCGCCTCGCCCTCTTGACGCGTTCGGCTGCGAGTCGTGACAAGGAACGAACCAGCCCGTCTGGAGCAAATACTCGCTGGTCATCGTTGCCAGCCGTCTCGGCGCGAATCGCTCGCGGCTTCTCGCTGGGCCTGAGGCTCGCCGCGGCGCCCTCACCGCCGACGCGACTAGAATGCGCCGCGTGAGCGTGCTCGACCAGATCCAGCAGTTGTGGAACAACCTCCTCGGGTTCACGGCGAAGCTGGTCATCCCCGACTGGGCCGGCCTGATCCAGCTGCTCCCGGTGTTCCTGCTCATCGGCGTCGTCGGGCCCCTGCTGTCGCTCGCGGTGCTCGCGTGGCTCGGCTACGGCGTCACGAAGCCGCGCACGAAGGTCAGCTACGACGAGGGCGTCCGCGTCGCGCCGCGCGACCATCTCGGGCGCCCGATCGTGCCGGTCGGTGAGCCCTACTGCCCGAAGGATGGCCTGATCTACCCGTTCGGCACGCAGCGGTGCGACCGCGACCGGACGACCCTCCTGCTCCGCTGTCCGAAATGCGACGTCGTCCGCGAGGCGTCGATCCAGGCCTGCGGCAATTGCGGACTGGCGCTCCAGCTCCAGCCGCGGGCGATGATCGTGGCGACCGACGGGCCGCCCCCCGGAGGCGCTGCAGCCGCATGAACGTCCTCGCCACGCTCCTCTTTCCGATCGGCACCGTCGCGATCGCGATCGCCTTCGCCGCCCACGTCGGGCACGCCGTCCTCCTCGCCAACGGCCGCCGATCGCTGGCGCTGGCCTTCAACCGCCCGACCGCCCAGCCGGCCTGGGCCGGTGCCGTCAGCGGATCGTTCGCCGAGGCGCGACTCGCCCAGACATCCGGCAACCCCGGCGACGCGCCGCTCGGACTCGCCCCGACCCCGCTCGGTCGGGCGGCCGCCGCGATCACGGTGCTCGGATTCGGCTGCCTGCTCGCCTATCTCGTGGCCCGGGGGATCACGGTCGGACGCGGACCGTGGGGCAACATGTTCGAGTTCTCGGTCGCCTTCGCGACCTCGATCACGGGCGGCTACCTCTACCTCCAGCGGCGCTACCCGATCCGGGCGATCGGCTTCATCCCGACTGGGCTCTCCCTCGCCCTGCTGCTGTACGCGTCGAGCCTCCCGTCGTCGATCAGCCAGCTCGTGCCGGCGCTCCAGAACCCGCCGCTGATCACGATCCACGTCGGGCTGGCGGTGCTCAGCTACGGGATCTTCGCGACGTCGTTCGCCGCGGGCGTCGGCTACCTCCTCCAGGGCCAGAACGACCGGTTCGCCTGGCTGCCGAGCCACAAGGTCCTCGACGAAGTGGCCTATCGGGCGGTGATCATCGGCTTCCCGATCTTCGCGACGATGATCATCCTCGGCTCGTGGTGGGCCTCGATCGCGTGGTCGCGCTACTGGGGCTGGGACCCGAAGGAGACGGCGGCCCTCGTGACGTGGCTCAGCTACGCGGTCTACCTCCACGCCCGCAACCAGAAGGCCTGGGCCGGCCGGCCCGCCGCGCTCCTGCTGGTCGTCGCGTTCGGGATGGTGATCGTCACGTACTCGGGCTCGCTCTGGTTCAACGGCCTGCATTCGTACAGCGGGCTGTAGCGTCCGCATCTGATCGACGCTCCATGGCAGAGCCCCGGCCAGCGGCCGGGGCTCCGATGATTCGCGCGCCCGCGATTACGGCGCGGTCGATGCCGACGGCAGAGCCGAGGGTGCCTCGGACGGCGCCGCTGACGACACCGCCGCCGTCGCGGTCACGTCCGCACACGCGACGACCAATGGATTGGCGGCCGACTTGTGGAGCACGATCGCGCTGGTCGAGCCGAGCAGGTCAGCGAGGCCGATCTGGACGACGGTGTTCGACGAGCCGCCGTTCACGTCGTTCAACTTGATCGGCAGGCTGGCCGGTGTTGGCGCCGTGCTCGGGCCGGCGCTGGCGGCCTCACTCGCCGCCACGCTGGGCGCCTCGCTGGCGGCCATGCTCGCGGCGGCGCTTGCGCCCGCGCTCGGCCCGGCGCTGGGGGCGGCGCTCGCGCTGTACGGGAGGTTCTCGCAGTCGGCGGCGATGATCTCGGCCGTGAGCGGATCC
>DATLVO010000112.1:0-2429 GCA_035577485.1 Verrucomicrobiia bacterium | reverse complement strand
TCCTCGGCCTCGAGGACGAGCAGACCCACCCCCTCGCCCATGACGAACCCGTCGCGGCCGGCATCGAACGGTCGCGCGGCGGCGGCCGGCGCCTCGTTCGAGCCGGACGACAGCGCCCGGATGATGTCGAACGCCCCGAACGCGAGCGACGACAACGGCACCTCGCAGCCACCGGCGATCGCGGCGTCGATCTCGCCGTCCCGGATCGCCGCGACCGCCTCGCCGATCGCGACGGCGCCGCTCGCGCACGAGTTCGCGGTCGAGAGGATCGGGCCGCGGACGTCGAGGGCGATGCCGAGGTTGGCCGGGGCCGCCCCACCGAACACGGCGAGGGCGAGGTTCGGGGCGACGGCCTTGATCCCACGCTCCATGTAACGCTCGTGTTGCTCCTCGGCGTAGGCGATCCCGCCGAGGGCGCTCCCGAGGTAGATCCCGATCCGATCCGCGGCCGCTCCGCCGCCCGCGCCGGGCCGGAGGCCCGCGTCGGCGAGGGCGAGCTGGCCGGCGACGAGACCGAACTGGCTGAACCGATCGAGCTGGCGGGCCGTCTTCGGCGGCATCCAGGCCAACGGGTCGAAGTCGTCGACCTGGGCCGCGACCCGGCTGCGGAACGGGGACGGGTCGAAGCGATCGATCCGTTTGATCGGCGAGCAGCCCGCCCGAAGGCCGGCCCGGAAGGCGTCACGGCCCGTGCCGATCGCGGTGATCGGGCCGATGCCCGTGATCCAGACCCGACGGCGGTCGCGGCTCATGTCCGGAGATTCGTCGCGGCGCCCATGGTGGACTCACCGGCGAGCGTCTCGGCGAGGGCCCGGAAGGTCTCGAGCGTCCGGCGCGCGATCGGGCGCGTGAAGAGGCGATCGACGAGCCAGGCCCAGCCCGGGACGCGCGGCCGGAAGTCGTGGTCGATCTCCACGCGGCAGCGTTCGTGGCCGGCCCCGGCCGGTTCGATCCGCCACGTGACGTCCATCCCGTTCGTCGCGCCGCCGCGATGGACGAACCGGAGGCGGCAGCGGTCGGGCTCGGACCAGGTCAGCGATCGCCACGCGACCGGTACCCCGAGCCCGAGCACCGGCACCAGCGTCCGGCGGGCGACGAACCGGACGAGCAGACGCCCGTCCGCATCGGGTGGCGTCTCGCGCCGGGTCGACACGTAGTGGGGGAGCAGCCGCGGCCAGCGCTCGACGTCGCGGGCGAGCCGGAACACGAGCTCGGGCGGGGCGGCCACGTCGATCCCGATCGTGCTCCTCATCGGGCCGTCGGCATCACGTCGTGGTCCCGCGCCGGCCGGCAGCCTCACCCGGGCCCGCGACCTGGCGTCGGGCGAAGGCGAGCTCGATGCCGTACCGGGCGATCTCGACGAGTCGGACGTCGGCCAGCTCGGCACGGCTGAACCAGGCCGCCATGTCGGTCGAGCCGTCGACCTCGTCGCGCAGCTCGCCGCCGACGATCTGGACGTGATAGAGGATCCCCAGGAAGTGGAAGTCGCGGCCCTGGGCCGCTCGGGACTTCCGGTAGACGTGCGAGAAGACGCCCGCGACCTGCTCGATCTCGCCGCGCAGACCGGTCTCCTCCTCGAGCTCCCGGATGACCGCGGCCTCCGGATGCTCGCCGAACTCGACGCCGCCACCGGGCAGGGTCCAGGCACCGACGTCGACCTCGATCACGGACAGGCGGCTCAGGAGGATCCGGCTCTCGTCATCGACACAGAGGGCGTAGCCGCCGACGCGCGTCCGGCCGGCCTCCACGATCTCGCGAGGCTCGGGGGGGACGTTCCCCGTCTCGGTCACGGCCGGAGGAGGGCGGCCACGAACCGCGGGTCGAGCGCCCGGGTCGCGGGAACGAGGTCGCCCATCACGAGACCCATCGTCTCACGGACGGCCGTCCGCTCCGAGAGGGAGCGGGCGGCGTGCTCGAACAGGGCCGGCCGGGCGAGGAATCCCTGCACGACAAGGCTCACGGCATCCTTCGCCCGGAAGCGCGCCCCCATGGCGCGGTCGTAGCGGGCGAGCGCGGCGCCGTCGCCGTTCAGCGCCGCATCGATCGCCTCGGTTGCGAGCGCCGCCGATCGGAGCGCGCGATGGAGGCCCTCGCCCGTGAATGGGTCGAGGAACCCGGCCGCGTCGCCGACCAGCAGCCAGCCGTCGCCGTGGCGCCGCGTGACGCGATGGCCGATCGGTGCCGCACCCTCGATGGGGTCGCAGCGTCGGGCGTCACTCCAGGGGACCGGGTCATCGTCGGCGGCGGGGATCGCGGCCAGGACGGCGTCGACGACGGCGGCCGCGCCGTCCTGCCGGAGCCGGTCCGTCCAGCGGCGGCCGCCCAGGACGATCCCGACGTTGACCCGTCCGCCCGGTATCGGGGCGAGCCCGACGTAGCCCCCGTCGAAAACGATCATCCGGGCGTCGCGTGCGGTGTCGACCGGTCCG
>DATLVO010000111.1:0-8309 GCA_035577485.1 Verrucomicrobiia bacterium | reverse complement strand
TGATCGGTGTAGTTCATGAGCGCGCTGTCGTCGAAGCCGATTACCGAGACGTCGGCGGGCACCCGTTTGCCTGCCCGGCGCGCGGCTCGGATCGTGCCGAGCGCCATCGGGTCGCTGGCGCAGATGATCCCCGTGATCCCGCGCGCGAGGAGACGAGCAGCGGCGGCCTGCGCGGCCTCGAGCGAGTACAGCGAGTGGACGATGTCCGCCGGTTCGATCGTCGCGCCGGCCTCCGTGGCGAGCGCCCGAGCGGCGGCGATCTTGCGATTCGACGGGACGTGATCGGCCGGTCCCATGAGCAACCCGATCCGGGTGTGGCCGAGCGAACGGAGGTGGCTCCACGCCTGCTCGGCGGCGACTGCGTCGTCGCACGACACGCAGGGGAACGGGAGCCCGTCGATCGCCGCGTTCACGATGACGGTCGGCAGGCCGCGGTCGGCGAGGAGCTGGTAGTGATCGTGCGGCGCGTCCGCCTGCGCGTACAGCCCACCGGCGAAGACGACTCCCGACACCTGGTGCGAGAGCAGGAGCTCGATGTAGTCGGCCTCCGTGACGCCGCCGGCCGTCTGCGTGCAGAGGACGGGCGTGAATCCCTGTTGGGCCAGGGCGCCACTGACGACCTCGGCGAACGCCGGGAAGATCGGGTTCTGGAGCTCGGGGAGCACGAGCCCGACGAGCCGGGCGCGCTCGCCGCGGAGCTTTGTCGGCCGCTCGTAGCCGAGGACGTCGAGCGCTGTGAGGACGGCCTGGCGGGTCGACTCGGACACGCCCGGCCGCTCGTTGAGGACACGGCTGACCGTCGCCTCGCTGACGCCGACCTTCTGGGCAACCTCCGCAAGTCGTTTCGACATGGTCGCAATCTTACGTTGAAGGACGCAGGTCTTTGCAAGCCCCCTCGTGTTGTCGGTGGTCTCCCCCATCCGCCGTAGGCCGAGGCGGACGATTTGCCCGGTCGATCTCATCAAACCAACGCTTCCGAGCCGACCCCGTCAAACGCTGAAATAGGCGTATGACCTACCGCCCGTCGCACCTGCACCTGCGGATCGGCATCGTGCTCGGCCTGCTGCTCCTGGTCTGTGCGGCCGGCGTCGCGGCGGCCGCCTCGGTCACGTTCCCCACGATGGGCACCTCCGGCCACACCGGCGAGTCCGGCGGGGTCGCGATCGGCGACGGGCCGCGCTTCAGCCTGCCGGTCGGCAGCCTCGATCCCGGACAGAAGAGCCGCGGCCGCCAGGTCGTCCTCAACGACGAGCGGGCGCCCCTCCGCTACGCGCTCCGGAGCGCGAGCATCAACGACGATCACAAGAGTGTCCGCGAGGCCCTCGAGGTGACGATCCGGACCGCCGACCTCGGGACCGGATCGGCCGGGACCTGCGACCGGTTCGACGGCACGAAGCTCTACGACGGACCGCTCGGCGCCGACCGCGCCGGCTTCGGCGATGTCCAGATGGGCAGCCAGCCGGGCGATCGCATCCTCGGACCGGGCGAGCGCGAGGCCCTCTGCATCGAGATCCGGATGCGCTCCGACGCCGGCAACGAGTACCAGGGCGCCACGACCTCCACCACCTGGACGATCGCCGCCGAGCAGGAAGCCGGCAACCCCTAGCGGCCGACCGCTCCGTGCCGGAGCAGGACGACGCCCGAGCCGAAGGCGCGGGTCTCGAGCATCTCGCGATGCCGGTGATGCCGATCTGCAGGCGCCTGGTGTCAGACCGTGATGACGACAGTGCCCCGGGCATGACCCGCCGCGACGTGGTCGATCGCCGCGGACGTCGCGGTGAGCGCGTAGGTCTGGTCGATGACGGGCATCACCTTCCCGGCTTCGACGAGGCCCTGCAACGCCACCAGGTCGTCGTGGTTCTGCGTCTTGACGGTCGGGCCGGCCTGCTGACGGACGACCATCGAGACGAACATCGTCCGCAACGTACGGCCGAGCTTGCCGCCGGCGTGACCGCCGCCGTTCGAGATCAGCGTCCCGCGCGGGTTCAGCGCGCGCCGGATCCGGGCCATGGAGCGGTCGCCGACGTTGTCGAGGATCACGTCGTAGCGCTCCACGCCCGCCGTGAAGTCCTCGCGGGTGTAGTCGATGACGTGATCGGCACCGATCGCGCGGACCATCTCCACGTTCTTCGTGCTGCAGACGCCCGTTACCTCGGCACCGAGGGCCTTCGCGATCTGCACGGCGAACGTGCCCACGCCGCCGGATGCCCCGTTGATCAAGATCTTCTGTCCCGGCTGGATCCTGGCGTCGTCGCGGAGGAGCTGGAGGGCGGTCGAGGCCGACACGCCGACGGCGGCCGCCTGCTCGAACGTGAGACGGGCCGGCTTCCTGACGAGCTGGTCCTCGGTGGTCCGGGCGTACTCGGCGAACGCGCCCGCGCACCATCCAAAGACCTCGTCGCCCGGTTGAAGGCGCTCGACGCCGGTGCCCACCGCCTCGACGATCCCGGCGATGTCGGTTCCCGGCACCCGGTTCTTCGGCTTGCGGAGACCGGTCGCGAAGCGCATCACGAACGGCGAGCCGGTCATGAGGATCCAGTCGCCCACATGGATCGATGCCGCGCGGACGCGGACCAGGACCTCGCCCTCCGCGATCTCGGGCTTGTCCATGTCCGCGAGCTTGAGCACGTCGTGCGATCCGTACGCGTCCTGCGTGATTGCCTGCATGTCGGGCCTCGGTTCTCTGGACACTTGTCCTGCGTACGGTGTACGCTCGGTGTGTACGGCGTACGCTAGCGCGTACGATGTACGCTGTCAACATCGAAGTTGTTGAGAAGCCGAGACCCTGCAAACCGAGGAGGATCGCGGATGGCGATCCGTTCGATCAAGACCGTGGAGCCCCGGGTTCGCCTCAACCGGGAGCGCGTGCTCCGGGCCGCGATCGTCCACGCGGACGCCGGCGGGCTCGAGGCGCTCACGATGCGCGGGCTCGCCGAGGAGCTCCGCGTCGCGCCGATGGCGCTGTACCGCCACGTCGCGAACCGCGACGACCTCATCGACGGGATGGTCGACATCGTCTTCAGCGAGATCGATCTGCCGACGGACGCCGAAGGCTGGAAGGCCGCGATGCGTCGGCGGGCGATCTCCGTGCGCGACGTGCTGTTGCGCCACCGCTGGGCGATCGGGCTGATGGAGTCACGGGCGAATCCGGGGCCGGCGAACCTGCGTCATCACGACGCCGTCATCGGGAGCCTCCGGGGTGGGGGTTTCGACATGGCGGCGGTCGCTCATGCGTACTCGTTGCTCGACAGCTATGTCTACGGGTTCGCCCTCACCAAGATGAACCTCCCGTTCGAGCGCGGCGAGGACGTCGCGGAGATCGCGCAGACGATGCTCGAGCCGTTTCCCGTCGACGAGTACCCGAACCTGGTCGCGTTCATCACCGAGCACGCCATGCAGCCGGGCTACGACTACGGGGACGAGTTCGAGTCCGGTCTCGACGTGATCCTCGCCGCCCTCGAGACGGTCGTCAGCCGCCCTTGAGCCTCCGCCAGCCGCCGGCCCGGTTGTTGGCGACGATCTGACGGAACATCGTCAGGAGGGCCCGCTCGTTGATCGGGTCGTCGCGGCGGAACGAGATCGTGCGGGCGGTCGTGTTGTCGTGGCCGGCAGTGATGATGCCCTCGGGATCGGGCACGATCGCGCCGTCGTAGAGGAACACGTTGACGTGGTCCTTCGCGGCCAGGAACGCACAGACGTTGCCGTCGAGGACGAAGTAGGGCTGGACCGTCCGCTTGATCGTCTCCTCGACCTCGGGATCCGCGTCGTGGACGAGATCGCGGACCCGAGTCAGCGTCTCGCGTTGCCAGCCGGGGAGGCGGTCGAGGTAGGCGTCGACGCGGGGATCCTTGGCGTAGGCCATCGGCCAGACCTTACGCCGCAGGCCGCGTGACCTTCAACTCGGACCGGCGATTTCTGCGACCGGGAGCGCCTCCGCGGTCGAAGGTGCTACAGTGAGCGAGTCGGCGATGTTCTGATAGATTTGAGTAGGTTTTGACCCCCTCGACGACTCGCGACCCCGACTGGCTCGGCCTGTCCGAGGCGAGTCGGCTGCTCGGCGTCTCGCCGGCCACGCTGCGGCGCTGGAGCAACGCCGGGCGCCTTCGGGTCTTCACGACGCCGGGCGGCCACCGACGGTTCTCGCGGAGCGCGCTCGAACGCCTGCTGCCCGCAGATCGTACGCGGCGCCCGACCCTCGGGAGTGCCGGGCTGACGCCGACCCACATCGCTCGCACGTATCGGCGAGCAAGTCGCGAGGCAACGCCGGAGCTGCCGTGGGTGTTGACCCTCACGGACGACCAGCGCCAGCTGTTCCGCGAGCGCGGCCAGCTCCTGGCCGCGGGCCTGCTGCAGCATCTCGATGCGCCGGAGCCGGAATCGGCTGCTCATCATCTCGCCGAGGCGGCGGTCAGTGCCACGGAATACGGTCGTGTCGCCGCCGGGCTCGGCCTCTCGCTCAGCCAGACCGTCGAGGGATTCCTCCGATTCCGCATGCCGTTCCACCGCGAGCTGGCGGTCGCGGCCCGTCGACGCGGCTTCGACACCGCCGAGACGACCGGGCTCCTCGAGGCCGCCGAACGAGCGATGGACCGTCTGCTCGTGGCCACGATGACCGGTCACGGTGTGGTGTCCGACCCGCGGCCGGGCCGCGGTCGCAGCCGCAAGGGCCGTGCGGCGATCGCGGGTGAGGTCGAGCCCAGGTGAGCGTGGACTCGACCGCGTCGCTGGTCGCGCTCGTCGGCCACGCCCGTCACGTTCCAGCCGCCGAGCGGGAGCGGTTCGCGGCGCGACTGCGGGCGGAGACCGACGCCCGGGTCCTGACCATCGAGACGTGCCATCGCGTGGAGGCCTATCTCGTTTCGCCTGATCACGACACGGCGTTCGACGCTTCTCTGCCTCCCGGCGGCCGCCGGTTGACGGGCGAGGAGGCGGTTCGTCATGCCATCTCCGTCGCGGTCGGTCGGGACTCGGTCGTCATCGGCGAGGACCAGATCCTCCACCAGCTCCGCGAGACGGTCGACCGAGCCCGCGCCGAGCGCCGACTCGACCCGGTCCTCGAGCGATTGTTCGCAGTGGCACTCCGGGCGGGACGGCGGGCTCGGTCGTGGCGGGAGGGGGCACCGCGGTCCCTCGCGGACGCGGCGTTGTCGGCGATCGAGCGGCAGGCCGGCCCGGTCGCCGGGCGCGAGGTCCTTGTCGTCGGAGCGGGGAGGATGGGCCGGCTCGCGGTCCGCGCAGCGGTCGCGGCCGGGGCGTTCGTCTCGGTTGCCAATCGTTCGACCGCACGGTCGTCCGCGATCGCGGCGGAGATCGGGATCCGGGTCGAGGCGTTCGATCCCGGTCCGGAGATCGAGCGGTTCGGGGCAGTGATCGTTGCCATCGGCGGGCCGTGGACGATCCGCGGGACGACCGTCGACTCGCTCGCCGCCGCGTCGACGGTCGTCGTCGACCTGTCCGTGCCCTCGGCCCTCGGCGGGGAGGTCGCCCGTCGCCTCGCCGCGCGCTTCGTGTCCGCCGACGACCTGGCCGTCGCCGATGCCGACGCGGCGGATGTCGACACCCGGTCACTGGCTCGCCTCGACGCCCTCATCGACGGCGCGACCGCGGAGTTCGGTGCCTGGCTCGACGTCCGCGACGGCCGGGAAGCGGCCGCCGCCCTGACCGCCCGCGCCGACCGCGAGCGGAGCGCCGAGCTCGAACGGCTCTGGCGGCAGTTGCCGGGCCTCGACGACGACACCCGCGACGCGATCGAGCGCATGAGCGGGCATCTCGCCCGGCGCCTGCTCCGCGAGCCCCTCGAGCGGCTCGGTCAGGACCCCGACGGCCGTTACGAGCGGGCGGCCCGCGAGCTGTTCGGCCTGTGAGCGCCACGGAGGTCCGGATCGGGTCGCGCGGCAGCGCCCTCGCCCTCGCCCAGGCCTCGCTCGTCGTGGACGCGCTCGGGCGCCAGGGCCGGCCCAGTCGGATCGTCGTCATCCAGACCGCGGGTGACCGCCGGGCGCCGGACACGGCGTGGGGCGAGGGGGCGTTCGTGGCGGCGATCGAGCGAGCGTTGCTCGACGGCTCTGTCGACGTTGCGGTCCACAGCGCCAAGGACGTGCCGACCGACGAGGACCCGAGGTTGAAGATCGGCGCCTACCTGCCCCGGGCGGACCCGCGCGACGCGCTCGTCGTGCGGGCCGACGCCGAACGGCGACGGCTCGCGGATCTCGAACCGGGGTCACGCGTCGGCACCGACAGCCCCCGCCGGACCGGATTCCTGCTCGCTCGGCGACCGGACCTCGACGTCCATCCGCTCCACGGCAACGTCGACACCCGGCTCCGCCGGCTCGACAGCGGCGAGACCGACGCCCTCGTCCTCGCGTGCGCCGGCCTGGATCGGCTCGGGCTCGCCGACCGGATCGCCGAGCGTCTCGAGCCCGAGGTCGTGCCACCGGCGCCCGGCCAGGGCGCGATCGCGGTGCAGATCCGAACCGACGACGCGCGACTGGTCGACGTCACCGACGCGATCGACGATCGACCGACGCGCGCGGCCGTCGAGGCCGAGCGGGCATTTCTCGTCGCCTCGGGAGGCGGCTGTCGGGCGCCGATCGGCGCCCTCGCGATTCTCGAAGGCGACGAGCTCGTCCTTCTCGGCGGATATGCCAGCTCGGACGGCTCCGACACCGCCCTGGCCGACCGTCGCGGCTCCATCACCCAGGGCGTGGACCTGGCTCGGGACCTCGCGACGGCCCTGGACTCCAGAGCGCGGATCCGCCGTGGTGCCGAACGCTCCGCGCCTGGTGGCGCGAGATCCGCGGCCCCCCGCGTCCTCGTCACGCGCAACGCCGAGCAGGCCGATGAGCTCGCGACGGCGCTGCGCGATGCCGGTCTCGATCCGGTGCCGATCCCGACGATCGACGTCGAGCTCGAGCCGGCCGGCGGGCCCCTCGACCTCGCGGCCCGCCGCCTGGGCGCGTATGCCTGGGTGGTCGTCACGAGCACGAATGGCGCGCGGGCGATCCTCGAGGCCGCCGGGCGCGTCGACATCGAGCCCCGGGCGCCGTCGTGGGCCGTCATCGGGCCGGCGACCCGTCGACTCCTCGAAGACGAGGGGATCGAGGTCGGCTTCCAGCCGAGCCGAAGCAACGGCACCGCAATGGCCACGGAGCTGCCGATCGCGGTGGGGGACCGGGTCCTCGTGGTTCGGGGCGATCTTGCGGGCGGGGAGCTCGCTTCGGCGCTCGTTGTCCGAGGGGCACGGGTCGACGACATCGTCGCGTATCGGACCCGGGAGGCGCCCGAGAGCTCGCGAGACCGGCTCCGTGAGGCGACAGCCGGTGGGCCCCTCGTCGCCGTCGTCTTCTCGAGCGGCTCGACGGTCCGAGGCCTGGTCGCTCTCGGGCGGGACGAGTCGATCGACGTCCTGTCGATCCCATCTGTCTGCATCGGCCCGGAGACCGCTCAGGTCGCCCGGGCGGCCGGTTTCCACGTCCTCGCCGTTTCGCCGACCCCGGACTCGGCCGCCCTCGCGGCGGCCACCGCCCGCGCCCTGGCGCGCCTGCCACAGGAGATCGCATGACGCTCGACCTCGAAGCTCCGCCCTCCGCACCGACGGCCGCTGCGGCGTCGATGCCCATCCGGCCCCGCCGGCTGCGCCGAACGCCGGCCCTGCGCGCGCTGGTCCGCGAGACCCGCCTGCATCCGTCGATGCTCATCGCGCCGCTGTTCGTCCAGCCGGGCGACGGCCGTCGCGATCCGATCGCGTCGATGCCCGGCCAGGCCCGGCTGTCGCCCGATCTCGCGGCCGACGAGACGGCTCGCCTGGCCGACCTCGGGGTCGGCGGGGTGATCCTGTTCGGTCTGCCCGAGGCGAAGGACCCGTTCGGCTCGGAGGCGTCGGCCGAGGACGGGATCGTCCAGGACGCGTTCCGGCGCATTCGGGCCCTCGGGCTGCCGATCGTCACGATCGCGGACACGTGCCTCTGCGAATACACCGATCACGGCCATTGCGGCCCGCTGGCGACCGACGGCAGCGTCGACAACGACGCCGCGCTCGTCCGGCTCGCCGAGACCGCCGTCAGCCAGGCCCGGGCCGGCGCGGACATCGTCGCGCCAAGTGCGATGATCGACGGCCAGGTCGCGGCGATCCGGACGGCACTCGACGCGGCGAGCTTCGAGCACACCGCGATCATGGCGTACGCCGCGAAGCACGCCTCGGCCTTCTACGGTCCGTTCCGCGAGGCCGCGGACAGTGCGCCTGCCTTCGGCGACCGGCGTTCCTACCAGATGGATCCGGCGAACGGTCGCGAGGCGCTCCGGGAGATGGC
>DATLVO010000110.1:0-38157 GCA_035577485.1 Verrucomicrobiia bacterium | reverse complement strand
AAGATCATGTTGGCGACGCCGGCCCCGAACAGGATCCCGAACGCGAGGGCCAGGTTGCCCGCGAACGCGACGGCGACCATCGAGATGCCCCACAGGACATAGCCGACGATCACCGTCCGGCCCTTGGCGAGCCGCGCCCCGACGAGCCCCAGCACGAAGCCGCCGAGCAGGTTGCCGATCCCGATCGCCGTCTCCAGGAATGCGTACGCCGCGGTCGGCTCGACATGCGGGTCGGCGATGACGTCGCGGACCAGGAGCGGCGTCAGCACCGTGAGGGCGCCGATCGCGAACTGGGCGAAGACCGCCTGGATCGTGTTCGCGAAGAGGACGGGCTCCCGTCGGAGGAAGTGGAACCCCTCGGCCATCTCGGCGAGAACGCCTCGCGGGGCCCCGTCGGCGCCGGTGCCGGCGTCGTCGGCGTCGGGGTCGCCGGCGCGCCTCCCGCCCGCCCGCGCCCGTCGAACGGGCGGGACGAAGATCGAGGCGATCAGGATCGCCGACGCGGCGTAGGTGGCGGCGTCCAGCCAGAAGGCCAGGGGCAGCGCCGGGCCGAGGAAAGCGACGAAGATCCCCGCCAGCGGGTAGCCGAGGATGTCGGCGAAGGTCTCGCCGGCCCACAGGGCCGAGTTGGCCGTGAGCAGCTCGTCCTGGCGCACGATCCGCGGCAGGACCGCGACGCGGGCCGGCCGGAAGAAGATCGAGACCGACGTGACGAGGAACACGAACGGGTAGACCAGGTAGATGTTCGTGACCGCGACGATCGGGATCAGGAGCACGGCCGCGGCCCGGAGCAGGTCGCTCACGATCATCACGTCGCGATGGTTCCAGCGGTCGACATAGGCGCCTGCGATCGGCGCCAGGAGGAGGTTCGGGAGCGTCGCCGCGACGAAGACCATCGCCATCGCGAGCGGCGAGTTGGTGATCCCGAGGACGAGGAACGCAAGCGCCACCTGGTGGACCCGATCGCCGAAGAGGCTGATCAGCTGGCCGGTCCAGAGCGACGAGAACGAACCGTTGAGGGCGAGCCGGACGTAGGGGTGGCGACGGACGAGCTCCCCGACTTCGATCCGCGGCCGGCCTGGGATGGGGAGTGCCGACTCACCGGCCGTGCCGTACGGGACGGGCGCCAATGCCGGCGCCGGCGCCGCGAGACCCTCCCCCGGCGAGCCGAGGACGAGCGGCCGCCGCAGCGCCGCCGTGTTCGACAGGCCGCTCGGCAGCCCCGTCGCCAATCCCGTGCCGGGCCGCAGCCGCTGGTTGCCCATCGCGGCCTGGATCCCGCGGGGCAGGCGCGTGGCCGCCGCAAGGCCCGCCAGCGGCACCCCGTCGGGGCTGATCTCGGGGTTCTCCTCCTCGTCCTGCGACCGGAGGACCGTCGCGAACAGGAAGAATGCGAGGCCTGCGGTCAGGAACACGTCCCCGATCGAGGCGACGTTGCGGACCCAGGGGATCGGGATCGGCAGGATGTCGGCGAGCGGGCCGGCGTGGAGGAGGAAGCCCGCGTTCAGGTCGGGCGGCAGGATCACGTGGAAGGGCGACGTCACGTCGGCGAACGTGAAGCCGGCCGCCTCGAGGCTGGGCGACCAGATCGGCATGTGGCCGGCGTTGGCCACGATCGCGATCGTGTTCGAGAGGATCCCGACGAATGCCAGCCGCATCCCTGGCTGGGTCCGGTTCGCCCACAGGGCGATGAGCAGCAAGGCGAACGCGAAGACGAAGAGCGGCAGGCGCAACGCTTCGACGAGGGCGTTGCCATGGATCAGCAGCCATTCCGTCGCGAAGCGAAGGATGACCGCGAACATGAGGATCGCGACCCAGCGCAGGCGGACGTTCGAAAGGTTGCCGATCGAGCCGCCGGCCAGCAGGCCGAGGACAAGCCCGAAGACGATGCCGCCGATCAGCACGCGGGGCTCTGTCGAGCGTGCCGGCCGGCTGCCGGAGGGATCGTCATCGCGGCCGAATCATGCGCCGGGCGATTGAGCGGACGCCACCCGGACGAATGGCGTAGTGCGCGGTCGAAGGCTCAGGCGCCGGCATTCGTGGTTGCGTGGGTCGCTGCGTCCGGTCGATCGCCCCCCGAATGGCGTCGCTCGGGCGTCAGGCCTGCTCGACCATGGTGGCCGCCGAATCGCCGCTGACTGCTCCCGCCCGGGCCGGGGTGGGCTGGTTCGCGGCCTGGCCGATGAGCGGGATCTGACGCGGCTCGGCCCGACGACCCGGGTCCGACACGCCGTGGACCCACGGGGTCCGGACGAACGCGTCGACCACGACCGGGTCGAACTGGATGCCGGCGAACTTGCGAAGCTCGGCGAGCGCCTGCTCCGCCGTCAGTGGCGTCATCCGGTACGGGCGTTGGGCGGTCATCGCCTCGAATGCGTCGGCGACGTGGAGGATGCGGGCGAGCTTCGGGATCTCATCGCCGATCAGCCGGTCGGGGTAGCCACTGCCGTTGTACCACTCGTGGTGGTGGCGGATGATCGGCAGCTCCGGCGCCAGCTTCGTGACCGGCGCGATGATCTGGGCGCCGAGCACCGGGTGGGCGTTCATCGTCATGCGCTCGTCGCGCGTCAGGCGATCGCTTTTGAGCAGGACGTTGTCTGGCACGCCGATCTTGCCAACATCGTGGAGCAGCCCGCCCCATTCGAGCGCCTCGAGCTCGTGGGCGCCAACCCGCATCTCCCGCCCAATGTCGACCGCGATCTGCTTGACCCGGTGGCTGTGTTTGCTGGTGAACGGATCGCGCTTGTCCACCGCCTCGGCCAATGCGCCGATGGTCTGCGTGAACATGTCCCGCATCTCGACGAAGCGGTTGTACGCCACCCGGGTCGTGTAGAGCGGAAGCGCAAAGAGCAGCATCGCCCACCATCCCGCACCGGCGAGCGAATACATCCGCGCCATGAGCCAGCCAAGGGGAGCGAGCGCGAAGAGGTTGCCCCAGAAAGCCGTGACGTCTCCGACGAAGAGTTCACGGAGGCGCTGCTGTGTTCGGAGGTGGAGCAGGACCGAAACGAGTAACAAGTTGAGGCCGAAGTAGACCGCCGCGCCGACCAAAGTCGCCGCGAAATCGAGAATGACCAACGGGGAGTTCTGACGCAGCACCTCGATGACGACGCCACCGATGGTCGCGGGCACGACAATCCCGGCGTGGTTCGCCAAAGTCCCATACCAGGGAACGCGCCCTCGCAGTTCTCGAAATTCCGTTGACCCGATTAGAGCAATCCAGCCACCCGCTGCCGGTCCGCCGAGCGTCGTCGCAGCAATGACGGGCGCGATCGAAACCGTGACCAGCATTCCTCGAGGCATGCGGACGGGGAGGGCCGAAGCCAACACCGTGACGGCTGTCCAGAATGTGAGCCCGAGTGCGATCTCAAACGTCGACGCAGTCGTCGGGTCGCCATCTACTTGGATGGCGATCGCGGGGTGGATGCCAAACACAAAACTCGTGACCGCCAGCGCAACGGCGCTGAGTGCCACGAGCAGTGTGATATAGAGCTTTAGGGACCTAGGCATTACAGCCCCTGTACGTTCGGGGACGTCGAAGCGACTCTAACCCTCCGCCGCTTTATACGTCAGCCTCCAAACGTACTGATTTACCAGCCCTTGACTGACGCCCCGCCTGCAATCGCCATCGATGCAACGGTGCCCAGAGCAAGAGCGATCCGAATCAAGCGAAGCTTCATCGGATTCTCCCTACCAGCCCTTGACGCTCGTATCTGGAAACACGCTCGTTCCTCCTCGCGGCTTTCGTGCTCTAAGAACACGAAAACCGACCTGACGCAATGGTCGGTCGGTTGCACTAATCGCTCGGCCTCACCCTAAGTGCCCATTTCAGGTGAGGCGTCTGCGCGTCCGAGCGTTCTTACCTTTGCTTCCTAGTACCTCCGTACTGGGAAGTGAGCCGGACTATAGGTAGACCCTTCAACACCGGTCAATACGTCATCCTACCTATCCCCATACTCAATTCACACGCCGTCGAGGGGCGGCGGCTCGACGCCGAGCTCGTCCCGCATTAGGTGCGCGTAGCGTCCGTATTGCTCCGCTGCGGCGGAGTGGGCACCCGAGTTTTTCAAGAGTCTCAACAGTGAGACCTCGAGGGAATCGAGCCCCGGATCGAGCTCGATCGCTCGCCGAGCGACTTCGATCCCTCGCATGAAATGACCACTGCGGATGTCGTCGTGAATCGACGACTCGATGACGTGCAGATAGGCCACGTGTAGTGATTCCCTGAAGTCGTTCGCCCAGTCTTCGTAGGCGAAATCCAAGGCGAATCGTCCTGCATACGATCGCCCCAACTGTCGCACGATCTCTGGATCCGGTCGGAGCTCGTACGCCCTGATGAGGTCGCGACAGTTTGAGCTGGTCGATTGAACGAGGGTGGGATCAAGCCAGACGACGTCGGACTCCTGGTGGACGTACCCAGCGGAGGTGTCCTCTGAATACGCTGGTTCGAACACTCGTCGCAGGAAATAAAGAGTTTGATTGAGCGAGTTCAATGCCGCCGCTGGATCCATATCGGGCCACATGGCGTCCATTACTTCTTCTCGAGCGGCAGCAAATTTGGGCTTCGTCAGCAAATAGCACAGCATCGCGAGAACCTTGCGTCGCACGTCGCCACCGTTGATCTGGACAGACCCGAGATGTATTACGACGCGGCCCAAATCCTCTACGACGGCTCTCGGCGCGATTCGCCGGGCCAAGGCTCGTCCAAGTAGCTTGTCGCCCCCAGTTCGCCCCGGCTCTCGCGCCACCAACCGCAGCCGAACGACATCTGACTGGTCGCCGACGACGTCGAGTAGGCGGGCTGCAATCAATCGGGCATCGGCTGAGCCGCCAGCCAAGACCTTTCTAAGCGCTGGTCGCCAACGTTCTGGCCGAATCGACGCCTCTTCCTGGATCACGTTGAGCGCGTCGTCAGGAAGCCCTTGAAGTTTGCTAAGAACGAGCTCGCATGCGATCGAGATCACTGGCGAAATTTGAGATGGCAACCCTAGAATTGCGGCTCCAAGTTGGTCCGTCTGTGCGGCCAAACTCAGCGACGCCAACTCGCGCCACAGGTAGGCCTGCTGCCTCTCGGATGATGCGACTGCCGCCGATGCGAGCGATCGAGCGCTCGAGTTTCCGCGAAGCGATGCCACCATTGCCCTCATCGCAAGCACCCGGTTGAGATGCCCCGGGTTTGAGGTGGGTTTGTCGACGTGGGCCAAGTCAAGCTCGCGAACGGCTTCGACGAGATCGCCTTCCCTAATAGCCAGCTGGGCTCGAACGACCTTCCGAATCTCCACGATTGGACCGGGCATTGTCAGGCCCACCGTTTCATCCAAAAGGTGTGTCGCGGAAGCGGCGTCGCCGAAGTGGGACTCCATCTCTGCAAATTCGACGAGAAACTCGGCTCGAGAGCTGTGACTGAGATCGGCGCCCGTATCCCGGAGAAGCTGCCTCGCGGCAGGTAAGTCGCCGCGGAACGCTAAAGCCCAGGCTTTGACGAAAGCCGCAGAGGCTAGTTCGTTGCCCGATGAGGACGCAGACAGGGCATCCATTGCCTGAGATGAGGCCGCCAAGACATCGACTACTGCGCCCTGGGCGCGATACATAAGCGAGGCGTTCAGGAGGCTGACGCCTTCGAAATGAAGATGCCCATTTTCGCGGCTACTGGCAGCGAGCTCCTCCATCTTCCGAATCGCTGGGCCAAGTTCGTAGTCAAGCGACGTTCTGATGGACACGCTTGCCGCTTCGCCGACTGACCTCATCAAGGGCGATTTCGCTCCGGTCGCAAGTTGGTCCGCCAAGGTCAACGCGATGTCGAGGTCCCCGGACAAGTAGCTCGATGAGATCAGGTTGTTCACGGCCGCATCCGAGTCAGGATCCAGCTCGATTGCGCGTTGGGCATGAGCCATGACTTGCTCGACGTCGCCAACCAAACTTGCAAGCCTGGATCGGACGACCTCAACGGTTGCTGACGCGTGAAGGCCGGCTGGCAGTTGTTCAATCAGCTCGGCCGCAATGGAAAACGCTCCTGCAGCGACGACTGACTCAAGCGAGTCGTCGAGCACCCTCCGCAAGTCCCGCCAGCGACGGCATGCGGCGTAGTGATGGGCAGCAGTGCGCCAGTCGAAAGGCTCAGCCCATGCAGCAACCAGTCCATGCAGCCGGTCGATACCGTCGGCACCGACGTCGCGGATGAGGCGAGATTCAAGAAACTCACGCACCAAGGGGTGATATCGCTGGCCTGATGCGCGGCGCTCCGTCCGTCGGCCGAGCATGCCCAGACGCTCGGACTCGGTGAGGAGCGACTGGACCTCGACCGCGGTCAACCCGGTCGCGACCTGAGCCAGCTCGGGCGTCACGAGCTGGAGGATCGACGTCCGCATCAGGAACTGCTGGTGGATCGCGGGAAGTTCGCCGACGACCTCCTCGGCCAGATAGTCGTGCAGCTCGTCGTGCGCGCCGGACAGGCCTCGGACGAACGACCGCGTCTCAGCCGGGGTCCGCTCACGGAGGGCGGCCTGGACGAGGCTGAGTGACGCGGCCCAGCCCTCGGTTCGACGCGCGAGCTCGACGAGGACATCGGCTTCGAGCGGCCGGCGGAACGTCTCCCGGAAGAGCTGCTCCATCTCCGCCTCGGAGAAGCGCAGCTCGGCGATCCCGATCTCCGCGAGCTCACCCAGCGACCGCAGCCGCGCGACCGGCACCGCCGGCTGGCGACGGCTGGCAAACACGACGGAGAGCCGCTCCGGCGCCCGCGTGACGATCTCACGTGCGATGAGGCGGATGTCGGCCACCTCGTCGGCCAGGTGGAAGTCGTCGAAGATCAGGACGGCCCCGTCGTCGGCGATCGTTGGAAGCTCGGCCAGGAAGGTCTCGAGCGTGTCTTCGCGCGTCGGGCCGGCGGGCTCGAGAGATCGGAGCATCGCCGCCGTCGAGGGCGCAAACCCGGGGTCGTGTTCGCGCCCGGCGGCCACGAGGTGTGACAGGAACCCGACCCAGTCCCGATCCTCCTCGTCGATCCGGTACCAGAGGGTCCGGAGTCGGGTCCGACGGGCGAAGTCCGCGAGCAACGTCGTCTTGCCGTAGCCCGCGTCGGCGATGACGAAGACGACCCGACTGTGGATCTTCACGTCCAGCCAGTCGAGCAGGCGCGTCCGGGCCAGCGTCTCGTCCCGGAGGGCAGGTGCCTGGACCTTGCCGGGCTGAATCGGGTAGCCGCTCACGCCGTCACCTGTATCGGCGCGGACGCGATTGGGCGTCGCGATCAGCGCGCGCCCCGGACCGAGCGCGATCGGCGCGCGCGTGGCGCGGGTCCTCCCTCGCGGACCGATGACCATCGGATCGGGCGGCGCGAACGATACGGACGGCTGATGGGCGGTGTCAACGATTCGGAGGCGGTGGCGCCTGCGCAGATCGTCTGGGCCGGACATGGATGGATGGTGCCCGCGAGGGCTCACCGGCCGCTTAGCTGCGACTGCCGGCCGGGTTTGCCCGACCTGCTCCGACCCGACTGCCTGTCTTCGTCAGACCCAGGCGGCGTTCTCGCCGGCTCTCGCCCGTTCGGCCGCCGCGCGGATGAACGCGAGCGCCCGCTCGGCGGCAGGGCCTCGATAGCGAGTGCGACTCCAGGCAAGCGCGGTGACGAGTGGCGGCGCATCGGTGATCGGGACCATCGCGACGGGCCGACCGACGGCCTCGATCACTCGGCGCGGGAGGATCGTCGCGCCGATCCCGGCCGAGGCATAGGCGACGGCCGCCGAGACCTCGTTGGTCTCGACCACGATCGGGGGTCGAATGCCCCCCGCGGCCACGGCCAGATCGAACCACAGCCGCCAGGACGTCCCGATCCGTGGCGCCACGAGGCGAATCGTCGAGAGGTCCTGAAGCGTGACCGAGGTCAGAGACGCCAGGGGGCCGTCGGGTGCTCCGGCGAGCACGACCGGCTCCTCGCGAACGATCTCGTATTCGATGTCCGTGAGGTCCAGCGTCGGTGTCAGGAACGGCACCGCGATGTCGATGTCGCCCTGCCGAACGGCCTCGAGCATCGCCGCGCCGGGGAGCTCGTTGATGTCGACCTCGACGTTCGGGTTCTCGGCGATGAAGTCCCGGAGGAGCATCGGCAGGCCGGGGTCGATGTGATACCAGACCGACAGGCGGACCCGGCCCCGGATCGCCCCGCTGAACTCGGCCATGTCGTCGCCGAGGGCGTCGACTCGCTCGAGGATCCGCGACGCGTGGGCGACGAACGCCGTGCCGGCGGCCGTCACGGTCACGCGCCGACTCGTCCGGTCGAACAGGCGGACGCCGAGCTCGGTCTCGAGATCCCGGATCGCCCGCGACAGCGCCGGCTGCGCCACGTGGAGCTCACCCGCCGCCCGGGTGAAGTTCCTCCATCGGGCAACCGCCACGACATACCGGAGCGAGCGAAGTTCCATGCACCCCGATTATTGGTCCGAGGTCAATGATGTCTTGGACTTCTCGACGCTGGTGCAGTACAAGGTTCCTAGCCGGTCGCCGCTCGGTCGAGTGAGCCGGTCGTTCGATCGGACTGACCCCCGCGTTCATTACAGGAAACAGAAACGGATCCGTGGCTTCTCGCAACACCCTCTCCGGTTCGCCGACATCCCGTGGCGAGCCGAACCTTCGCGCCTCGATCGAGCGAGGGCTGCCGAACGCCAGCGCCGGGACGGTTGACATCCTCGTCGAAACGGCCCGGATCCAGGCCTTCCGTCGACATGTGACGATCTTCCGACAGGACGAGCCGATCCCCATGGCGCTGCTATTGCGCGGGTACGGCCTCTTCCGCCGGACCACAGTCGATGGCCAGCAGCTCGCGGTCGGGATCGGCGGCCCCACGGAGCTCTTCGGCTACTCCAGCATCGCCCTCGTCAACACGACCGTCGATATGGTGGCCCTGACCGACGCCGACGTCGCCCTCTGGAGTGGCCCCGAGCTCCGAGCGCTGGCAGGGACCGACCTCGGCCTTGCTCTCGACGCCATCGATCGACTGGCCGGCTTCGCGAACGTCATCACGGAGAAGATCGACGGGTTCCTCCACCAGGACTCCCGACGCCGCGTGATCCGGATCCTCGCCCGGCACCAGGACCTCTTCTTCGGCGAGCCGCCAGTCCTGGCCCGGTCCGATCTCCCGAGCCTCGTCGGCACCAGTCGCGAGATGACCGGCCGCGTCCTTCGGGAGCTCGAACGAGAAGGAACCCTGGCTCGGGTCGGTCGGCGAGGGCTCCGGCTCCTGCATCCGGATGGTCTCGAGCTCGACGCCATGGTCCGTTCGACCAGGGCACCCTGATCCGGTCCGGACGAGCGGGCCATGGCCGTGCAGCGAGAACGGAACAAATTCCTCGCCAGCATGCGAGCGCCGATGCGATGGTCGGGGCCTCAACGGGGAGGGTCATGACGGCCAAACGGACGATCGATCCACGGAGCGCCCTGGGCCCTCCGATTCCTCTCGCGGCGATCGCCGCGTCCGTGCCCGCGCAAGCGAAGACGCCTTCCGATCGGGACGATCGCCCGCGGATTCTCATCGCCGACGACGAGGCCGGGATCCGGTCATTGCTCCGACGCGTGCTGGAGCGGGACGGGTTCGAGGTCGTCGAGGCGACGAACGGACGCGAGGCGTTCGAGCTGATCAACGAGTTCGACATGGCCGTCGTGCTGCTCGACCTGCACATGCCGGTCATGGACGGCCTCCGCACGCTGCAGGCGATCCGGGCGGATGAGCGGACCCGGACCCTGCCCGTCATTCTCATCACGGGGACCGCCGCCGAGACCGAGCGGATCCGTGGCCTGGAGAGCGGCGCCGACGACTACCTGACAAAGCCGTTCGCGCTCAAGGAGCTGACGGCCCGCATTCGGGCCCAGATCCGGGCCCGCGCCGCCTGGACACGCCAGATCGACCGCGGTCGCGACCAGCGGCGGCGCCTCGCCGCTGCCGTCGAGGAGCTGCCACGCGACGGTCCGCTCGTCGCGCTGGCGTCGCTCGTCGTCGAGCGGCTCCCGGAGGTCCTCGGCGTCGAGGGCCTGGCGATCCTGCACTTCGCCCACGGCGAGGTCCGGGCGATCGCTTCGGGCGGCGCCCTGCGCCGCGCGTTCCCGGCGAGCTCGACGATGCCTCGCCGGATCGGCCGGGACGTCGCACATCGCGCGGCCTCCGGGCCCTGGCTCGAGCGGTCCGGTGCCTCCGACCTCGGCAGCCCGACCCAGGACATTGCCTATGTCCCGTTCCGGCTCGGCGCGACGCCGAAGCCGCTCGGATGTCTCGTCTTCGCGGCGACGCCTGGTGCGGAGATCGCCCCGCTCTCGCATCGCCTGCCCGACCTGATCGATGCGACCGACTTTATCTCGGCCGTGCTGCGACCGGCGGTCGAACGGGCCGAGACGACCGACAGCGCGATCACCCGCCTCCGCCGGATCATCGCCCGGCACGAGTTCGTGTCGTACCTGCAGCCGATCGTCCGCCTGGAGACGGGAACCTTGTTCGCCGTCGAGGCCCTCACTCGCTTCACCGATAAGACGCCACCGGACGTCCAGTTCGAGCAGGCGTCCGCGGTCGGGCTCGGCCTTGCGCTGCAGCGCGCCGCGGTGTCGGCGGCGATCGAGGCGGCCGAGTGGCTTCCGCCGGACGTCGCGCTGAGCGTCAACCTGTCCGCCGACGTCCTCCAGCACGAGGCCTCATTGCCGCGCATCGTGGCGGGTGCCGGCCGCCCCTTGATCGTCGAGATCACCGAGCACGAGCGGATCGACGACTACGACGCGGTGCGATCGGCGCTCGATCGACTCGGACCGGGCGTGAGGCTGGCGGTGGACGACGCCGGGTCCGGCTACGCGAGCCTGCGCCACATCCTCGCGCTCGAGCCGGCCTTCGTGAAGCTCGACATCGAGTGGGTCCACGGAATCGACCGCGACCCAGTCCGGCGCGCCCTCGTCTCCGGGCTCGCCTATTTCGCCTCGGAGACCGGCTGCGAGCTGATCGCCGAGGGGATCGAGACGCAGCACGAGCTGGAGGCGGTCCGCGGTCTCGGCATCAAGCTGGGCCAGGGCTATCTGCTCGGTCGACCGGAGCCGCGCCCTGCGACCCAATCGACCGGATGAGCCGTCCGCGGCGGATCGACCCTGAGGAGACCGACCTGCGGAGCTGGCTCGAGGTCGGCGAGGACGTCCTCGCGGTCCTCATCGGTCAGGGTGCGAGCCTGATCGCCACCGAACGTCGGGTCGTCCTTCTTCGAGACCGCTCCTCGACCCGACCGCGCACCGGGGTCCGATCGTGGCCATTCGATCGGATCGTGACGGTCTCGCTGTCCGAGCCCCATCGCGGCCAGGCCCGGATCCTCCTCCGCACGGGTCGGATGCCCTGGGAGGCCGTCAGCATGTTCTTCGACGGGCAGGACTGGCACGAGGCTGAGAGCTTCGTCGCGGTGATCCGGCAGCGACAGCGCCAGAGGCGCTCTCTCAACTGACGCTGGTCGATGGCGCTCCAGGTCCTATTCCTTCTCGTCGGCGAGCAGGGGTCGAATGGTCAGCAAGTAGATCTTGCTGTCAGGGCCCTTCAGCACGATGCCCTGCAGGCCGCCCGCGACGTCCTCGAGGCCGAGCGCTGCGACGTCGTCAACCGTGAGGACCCGATGGGCCAGCGGGATGCCGCCGCCGGACGCGGCGTCGGGGTCCGTGAAGTCGGTCGGCTGGATGGCCGGCCACGGCCAGGCCTTCGGCGCGATCGCGGCTGCATCACCGCTGAGCAGGACGCCACGGTAGGCGGCCGGCGCGAAGACGTCCGAGTCGATCGCGCCGCCACGATCGATGTCGCCGAGCCGATTGGCCAGCTTGAGGAAGGCCGCCCGCGCCAGGCCGTCGGGGACGTCGGGCGTGGCCTCCGAAAGCGCGTTGACCGTGACGGTCTTGTCTAGGCCGCCGGCGTGGATCGTGAAGATCGTGTCCGGCGCGTCCGCGATGCCGCCGGCAACGTACGCGTCGCGGGCGGTGCCGAGTGCGCCCTGGGTGATCGCGAACTCGAGGAGCTCCTGGATCTGGCCCTCGTCGAGCTTCGCAGTCCGCCACGGGATCCCGTGGGTGATGCCCGAGGCATCGGGCTGGGGGAAGGTGTCGGTCTTGCGCTGGAAGACGATCACGCCATTGCCATACAGGGTGAAGGTCGGAGCCTTTGAGGCGAGGAAGTCGATCGGGACGAAACCGCCGCCCGACTCCAGGCGGAGAACGACGTCCGTCGCGCCGGTTCGATGATCGATCGTTCCGACGGTGCTCGGGCTCGCGCTAGGGGCCGCCGTCGGGTTCGCGCTGGCGCCCGGCGAACCGGTCGGGGAGGGGCTCGGGGCGGGGATGCAGGCCGCCACGGCGAAGGCCGTGGCCAGGGTCGCGAGGCCGGTCAGCGAGGATCGACGACGGCCGGGCAGGAACGAAGGAGACGAAGGCAGGGTTGGCATGGGGTCCCCGACGATCGGTGGGGGCAACGGGTTCCCGGAGGGACATGCTCCGGTGCGCGACGGCAACGCTCGGCAACGCCGGCCGTTCACCGAGCGTGCCGATTCGAATTTCGTTGGCGAATCTGGGTACGCGCCCGAGATTTCGTCGCGCAAACCGCTTGACGTCGCCGCTATTCTCCGCGACATGAGTTCCGGGGTCCTGCCTGGAACGGAGGTCGGGACGCACCCGCTTCGTGCATCTCGATGACCGGTCCGGCAGTGCCTGGGGGGGCCGCGACGCCATCCGGGGCGGATACGCCACAGGAGGACCGGGAGAGCGTGTACCAGGACCGAGCCTTAACGTGTCGTGACTGCTCCGAGGAGTTCACCTTCTCGAGCGGCGAACAGGCCTTCTTTGCCAGCAAAGGACTCTTGAACGACCCACAACGCTGCCCGTCGTGCCGGGCTGTCGCGAAGCGAGCGCGGACCAACGGCGGACCGCGAGAGTTCCACGCCGCGATCTGCGGCAGTTGCGGGGGCCAGGCCATGGTCCCCTTCGCGCCCCGGAACGACCGGCCCGTCTACTGCAGCACGTGCTTCGACAAGGTCCGAGCCGGGACGATCACGGCCCACGCCACGGTCTGAGGCGCCGCACCCGGCAATCATCGAGGCCGGCCGATGGGCCGGCCTCGTCGATTCCGGCACTGTCGAATCAGGTGGCTAGACTTCCGGTCACCGCAGACAGGAGGACCGAGATCGCATGGGTGTCATCATCATCCGGGAGATGGTCGGCCGGAGCCCGAACTCATGGAGCGACGCGGCCCGGCGGGCGGTCGAGACGGCATCGAAGACGGTTCGCAACATCCAGACCGTCGAGGTCGTGAAGTCGACGGCCGAGGTCCGCGACGGCGAGATCGTTGAATACCGGGTAGAGGTCAAGATCGGCTTCGAATACGAAGGCTGATCCTCAGCTCACACCCGCGAACCGCTCTCCAGCGTACGAGACAAATCGAGTCTGGCTCTTCTTGAACCAAAGGTCGATGTTGCCTGTCGGCCCGTTCCGATGCTTCGCCAACTTGAGGTGGATGACTTCACCGTCCGCATCGCTTTCGTCCGCTGGCCGATCTTTGTCCCGGTAGAGGAACATGACCAAGTCCGCGTCCTGCTCGATCGCCCCGGATTCACGCAGGTCGGATAGGCGGGGTTCGTTCTCGTTTCGCATTTCGGGCTGCCGACTGAGCTGCGAGAGAGCGAGGACCGGGACACTCAACTCGCGGGCGAGCGCCTTCAACCCACGCGAAATCTCCGACACTTCTTGGACCCGGTTGGAATCGCGGTGCGTCGTCGGCGCCTGCATGAGCTGGAGGTAGTCGACGATCACCAGGTCCAACCCGGCCTCCGCGTGAAGCCTACGGGCCTTGGTCCGCAACTCCATCGTGCTGATACTTGGCGTGTCGTCGATGTAGAGAGGCGCCTCGGACAACGCGTTCATTGCTGGCGCGATCCGAGCGAAGTCCATCTCCTCGAGGAAGCCGCTTCGGAGGCGCTGGCTGTCAATGTTGGCGACACTCGATAGGAGTCGCAGCACCAACTGTTCCTTGCTCATCTCCAAGCTGAAGACTCCGACGCTCTTCTTCTCCTTCACTGCCGCGTGCTCCGCGATATTCAGGGCGAGGCTGGTCTTGCCGACGCTCGGCCGGGCGGCAAGGATGACAAGGTCGCTCTTCTGCAGGCCGGTGGTCAGGCTGTCGAGATCGGTGAACCCTGTCCGGACGCCGCTGATCTCGCCGCGGTGGGCGTGCAGATAGTCGAGGCGGTCGTAGGCTTCGTGAAGAAGCGAATCAAGCTTCTGAAAACCGGAGTCGATCCGTTTCTGGCTGACCGAGAAGAGTTCCGCCTCGGCTCGATCGATCGCCTCCTGGATCTCCGCGGGATCCTCATAGCCGATCCCTGCGATCCGCCCGGCTGCGCCGATGAGGTTTCGTAGGACAGCCTTTCGTTCGACGATCCGGGCGTACTGGACGGCATGAACGGCGGTGGGAGTCGAACTCGACAGGCTGGACAAATAGGCCCGCCCGCCCACACTCTCAAGTTGCTCTGCCCGCTCGAGCGCTTCGGCGACAGTAACGATGTCGATGGGCTCGCGTCGCTCGAACAATTCGAGGGCCGCGGCGAAGATCGAGGCGTTCGCCTGCCGATAGAAGTCCGCCGGCTTGAGGAACTCAGCGACCTCGACGATGGCATCGCGATCAATGAGTAGCGCGCCGAGCACAGACTGCTCGGCCTCGAGACTCTGGGGCGGCAGGCGGTCGATCATGGGCTCTCGATATCGTCGCGGTCGACTGTGTCACCTCCAGTGTCACGGCCGGTCCACCCCGCCCGATAGGGGCTTCTCCACGAACTCCATCCACGACTTGCCCCGGCCCCGCCCAAGGCTGTGGAAACCCTGTGGAGATCAGCGCCGCCGATCAGATTCTGCGATCGCCCGCTGCGACGGTCGAGGGCAAGGCGGCCGCCGAGTACCCGACCGAGCGCACTTTAGGTGCGTGAGGGAGGGGCGCAGGCTGCCAACGCCGCCATCGGCCGTCCCGGCGGGCAGACCCTAATCCAGCCTCCGGATCACGCCGATGAGCTTGCCCTGAATGCGCACATCGTCGTAGAACTGGGCGGGATACGCCGGGTTCGCGGGCTGGAGGCGGATCCGGTCCTTCTCCTTGAAGAACCGCTTGAGGGTGACCGCGTTCTCCTCCACCTGGGCGACGACGATGTCGCCATTGCGGGCCGTATTCTGGGGCCGGATCAGGACGAAGTCTCCGTCCGCGATGTGGGCCTCGATCATCGAGTCGCCACGGACCTTGAGGACGTATGCATCGCCCGACGGCGCCAGCATGTCCGGGATCCCGATGGTCTCAGACGCGTCCTGGTACGCCTCGATCGGGCCGCCGGCGGCGATTTCGCCGACGACCGGGAGCACGTGCGCCTCCATCGTGACCGATTGGGGGACGAGCTCCGCGGCGAGACCGAGACGGATGGCCGCGTACGGCGTCAGGCGGATCGCCCGGGACTGAGCGGCGCCTCGCTCGAGGTAGCCGTCGCGCTCGAGGATCTGGAGGTGATGGTGGACCGCCGACGTCGAAGCCAGCCCGACGGCCTTGGCGATCTCGCGGACCGACGGCGGGAAACCCCGGGCACGCAGCGTCGCTGCGATGAAGTCCAGGATCCTGACCTTGCGGTCCGCATCGTGCTTGGTCACCGGCGCCTCCTTGTTGCTGCATGATACCGAACGGACGTTCGATGTCAAGATCGAGCCCGGCGTGGCCGAGCCGTTGCCGGCCGGGCTGGTAGACTCACCGACCCCGGCGTGGACGCGCGAGCGCGCGGCCCTCGGCCGGCGGCTGGGTGAAGGGACGCGAATGGCCCGCGGTTCGAAGGACAATCAGAAGAGCCGGCGCTCGAGCGCGCTCGGTCGAGCCCTCGGGCTGATGGCGTTCATGCCGCTCGCCAGCCGGGCGCCCACGTACGCGCGACTGATGCTGGCCCTGATCGTCGACGAGCGGACCCCCGCGGCGCGCAAGGCATTCCTCGCTGGCGCCGCTGGCTACATCCTGATCGGCCGCGACCTGATCCCCGACGAGATCCCGCTCCTCGGCGGTCTCGACGACCTCGTCGTCGTCGTGCTCGCGATCGACGCCTTCCTCGACGGCGTGCCGGAGGAGCTCCTCGCCGAGAAGCTCGCCGAGCTCGAGATCGATCGGGCCGCGTTCGACGAGGACATCGCCAGGATCCGGCGATTGACGCCGGGCCCGGTTCGCAAGACGATCCGGCGGATCCCGGAGCTGCTCGGCCAGGCCGGGACGGCGATCAACGAGTCGGGCATCGGCCCGCGTGTCCGGCAGTGGATCAACAGGGAGGAACCGATCGCGTGAAGGTCATCCTGACCAAGGACGTCGACAAGCTCGGCAAGAGCGGCGAGATGAAGTCGGTGGCCGATGGCTACGCCACCAACTTCCTGATCCCCAACGGGGTCGCCGTCCCCGCCGCGGGTGGCGCCTACCGCGCCTGGCAGCACGACATCGCCAGCCGCGAGGACAAGCGCAAGCGCGAGCGCGAGGACGCCGAGATCGCCGCGACCCGCATCGGGTCGACGACCCTCACGATGGGCGTCAAGGTCGGCGAAGGCGGCAAGCTCTACGGCTCGATCACGGCCAAGGACATCGCCGACGCCCTCGCCCGGCGGGGGATCGACGTCGACCGCCACAAGATCGACCTGGAGGAGCCGCTGAAGTCGCTCGGCACGTACAAGGTCGCGATCAAGGTCTTCAGCGGGCTCGCGCCCGAGGTCACGATCGTCGTCGAGCCAAAGGGCTAGGTTCTCGGGCAAGGGTCGCGGCCGCGGGCAGGGCCGTCGCCGCGGTCGCAGCCGGCGGCCAAGTTCCTGCCATCCGACCGCCACGCGGTCGTTAGACCGGCCCGGGCGCTCCCGAAGCGCCGCAAGTAGCTGCGGAGCGCTAATTTCGCGTCGGATGCGGCCCGCACACGTGATTCTTGGCGACTAACGCCCGCCTAGTGGTCGTTTGACAATTTCGGGCCGTGGTGCGGCGGTCGACGAGCCTCGGACCCGATCCCGACGCTCGGCAAGTAGCTGCGGAGCGCCCGGATTCGGCCTGCCACGCCGAATTCCGGCGACTAACGCCCGCCTGGTGGTCGTATGACAATTTCGAGCCGCGGGACGGCGGCGGGAGAGCCGCGGGACGGCGGCGGGAGAGCCGCGGCCGGCAATCCGCGCGACCCGTGACGGGCGCGCGATGATGGCCGCGTGACCCAGACCCGCACGATCCTCCACGTCGACCTCGACGCGTTCTTCGCGGCGGTCGAGCAGCGCGATCGCCCGGAGCTCCGGGGCAAGCCGGTGATCGTCGGTGGCGGCGGCCCCAACGATCGCGGCGTCGTCAGCACCGCGAGCTACGAGGCGCGGGCCTTCGGCGTCCACAGCGCGATGCCCCTCCGCCAGGCGGGCCGGCTCTGCCCCCACGGCATCTTCGTGCCGGTCGACGGAGCGAAGTACCTGGCGGTGAGTCGCGACGTCATGGCCGTGCTGCGCCGGTTCACGCCCCTGGTCGAACCGATCTCGATCGACGAGGCGTTCCTCGACGTGACTGGGTCGCGCGGCCTGTTCGGCGACGGCGAGGCGATCGGCCGCCAGATCAAGGACGCGATCCGGCGGGAGGTCGAGCTGACGATCTCGGTCGGGGTGGCGACGACGAAGCTCGTCGCGAAGATCGCGTCGGACCTGCGGAAGCCGGACGGCCTCGTCGTGGTCGAGCCGGGCACGGAAGCCGAGTTCCTGGCGCCTCTCTCGATCTCCCGGCTGTGGGGTGTCGGTGCGAAGTCGGCGGCGGCCCTGCGCGAATACGGCGTCCGGACGATCGGCGACCTGGCGGCACTCCCCGACGACCTCCTCGTGCGGCGATTCGGCAAGTACGGGGCGGCGATCGGCGAGCGAGCCCGGGGCCGGGACGCCGATCCCGTCGGAGGGCGGGACCCGGCGAAGTCGATCGGCCACGAGCACACGTTCGATGTCGATACGTCCGATCGCGAGGTGATCGAGCGGACCCTCCTCGGCATGAGCGAGGGCGTCGCCGGGCGCCTCCGCGACAGCGGGGTCCGCGCCTCGACGATCACGGTGAAGATCCGGGACACGACGTTCCGGACGATCACCCGCCAGCGGACCCTGCCCGCTCCGACGGACCTGACCGAGCCGATCTTCCGGACCGCCCTCGATCTCGCCCGACCCGAGGTCCGGGGCGTCCGGATCCGGCTCCTCGGCGTGACCGCCTCGGGCCTGGGCGAGCCCGACCAGGCGGTCCTCTTCGCCGCCGAGGCCGACGAGCCACGCCGCCGGAAGGTGGTCGAGGCGGCCGACGAGGTCCGCCACAAGTACGGCGAGCGGGCGATCACCCGGGCTCGGCTCGTCGGCTCGCGCCTGCCGGCCCCGTTCGAGCGCGACCCGATGACGCCGGTCGACAAGCGGTCGATCGCCGTCGACGACGGCTTGGAGGAGGCGACCCCGGACCGAGCAGCGGAAGGCGAGGATCTCGACGAAGCCGACGAAGCCGACGAAGCGGACGGGCCCGAGCCCGGGATCGAACCAATGGACTGACCGCGCTCCCAGTGGACCTGGCGACCAGCCGCGGGCTCTCGAACCGTCGGCGTTTCGCCGGCCGTTCGTGGTCCTCGTCGTGACGCCCTAGCTGACACAGCCGACACGGAACATCCGGTCGACGAGGGCCTTGACATCGAACACCTGTTCGATGCAGGATCACGTCAGAACCGAACAGACGTTCCAGTCGCCGATGTGCCCCGACGACGGACGCGAGCCAAAGCGATCCCCCTGCCGGCGCTCCCGCGTCGGCTCGCTGCAAGGAGCCTGGAATGGCGATGATCAGAGTCGAGCCAGTGGAGGTCCACGTCCGGACCGGCTGGTTCGATGGCAGCCCACGAGAGATCACCTGGGGCGACGAGCACCTGCCCGTCACCCGTCTCAACGCCGTGCGCGAGGAAGCGGCCGCATACCCAGTGGTCACCGGCCCGCGGACCCTCTTCGACGTCGAGACGCCCAGGGCGCGTGTCGCCCTCACGTATCAGCATCGTTCGCGGCGCTGGACGATCACGGCCCTCGACGACGACGAACGGCGAGCCGCCTAGAGCGGAGCGTCGACCGGGCGGGTGGCCCAGCCCGTTCGCAGTGGTCGGACGCGGGGCGAGCGCGCCGGTACCGTGCTCGTCCCGTCGCCGGCCCCTCTCCGACGACCGACCATGGCTTGATCGGTCGAGGGATTACTCGCTCGGGGCTCCGGCATCCTCCTCAGGACGAGACCAGAGCTCCACGCGATTCCGGCCGCCGTCCTTTGCCGCGTAGAGCGCACGGTCGGTCCGTCGGAACCAGGCGTCATCGGAGTCCGCGAGGTCGTCGAGGCCGATCAGCGTCCCACCGAGACTGATCGAGACGACGCCGTGGGGTGGGTTTGCGGGGTGATCGATGCGGAGCCCGAGGACGATCGTGCGAAGGCGCTCCATCGCGGCCGCGAGACCGTCCAGCGTGGGCACGGACAGGATGACGGCGAATTCCTCGCCGCCCAGTCGATACACGGCGTCGTTCGCACGAAGGGACGCCTGGATCGCCTCGACGACCCGGCGCAGGACTTCGTCGCCCGCAGCGTGGCCTTGCATGTCGTTGATCGCCTTGAAGCGATCGAGGTCGAGCTCGACCAAGCCGTACGTGAACCCGGAGCGGTGGATGTGCGCTCGCACGGCCCGGAGGTCCTCGCTGAGGCGACGCCGGTTGCCCGCTCCGGTCAGGGGATCCGTTCGGGCCGTCAGCTCGAGTGCGTGGTGGGCACGCTCGAGCTCGACCATGTCGGCCGCTGCGCGACGCTGTAGCGCGCGAATGCGCTCGAGCTGTGCAAACGCCCGATGCTGCGACGACTGCAGGAGGACGTGTCCGGCGAGGCTGGCGCCGACCGAAACGAGGAGGACGACGATGAGGTCTCCACGCTCACCGACGTTGAACGAATCGTTCGGTTCGAGGATGAAGTACGCGATGGCGACGACCGCATACCCGAGAAGCCACCGGACGTGGGTGATGGTGCGCCATGGAAGGACGAGCGAGACGAGCACCGGGATCACGATGAGGTACCCGGCCGTTTGCACCGCGAGGCTCTGGATCGTGAGGCCGGTTGCCACCGTCGTGACGGCGACGCCCATCGCGACGACCCATGCCACGGGCTCGGGGTATCGGCGCAGACGCCGCGCCAGCAGCAGCCAGCCCGCCAGGGCAATCCCGACCGTGCTCGCGCTCAGCGCGAGCGCCGTCATCGTCTCGCTGCCCTGGAGGCCGAGCAGGGCGATCGCGTCGAAGGCGACCGCTGCAGCGATGACCAGGAATCCGGCCCGACTGGCGGTCCGCGTTCGCCGCCGCTGGGCCGCGCGGAAGCGACGACTCGCTCCAATGACGAAATAGTCGCTCTGCCGGAGACGGGTCACCACCGACGACCACCCAAGAACCGCGCCGCTCCATCGATTCGTCACGGTGCCGGACCGGCCGAGCTGCTCACCCTGCCCACTCGAGATCATCGCCGAACCGTACGAACGCAATCGGGCCCGGTCCCCGGGTCAATGGTCCCGTGGCGGTAGGGAGTCCGGACATCGTTTGGCTCCCGGAGTCCGCCATCCGCGCGATCCGGACGCCGTCGGTCCGACGCCCAACCTACAATTCAGGCATGCCCCAATCCGACGCCGGCGTCTCGTTCCGTGACCTGACGCTCGGGTCGTTCGTCGACAGGCTCGCCTCTGCGGAACCGGTTCCCGGCGGAGGCAGCGCGTCCGCAGTCGCCGCCTCGCTCGGGGCGGCACTGGTCGCGATGGTCGCGTCGCTCTCGGAAGGTCGGCCCAAGTACGCCGCCCACGCGGACCTCCATCACGAGAGCCAGGCGGTCGGGCGGCGCCTTACGACAAGGTTTCTCGACCTGGCGGACGAGGACGCGGTCGCCTACGCCGAGTTCGCGGCAGCGATGAAGCTGCCCCGGACGACCGAACAGGAACACGGGGAGCGGAAGGCCGCGCTCAGCACGGCGGCCAGGCGCGCGGCCGAGGTCCCCCTCCGGACCGTCGAGGCCTGCCTGGAGCTCGTGGCCACGGCCGAGTCGCTCGTCGGCCGGAGCAATACCAACGCATCGAGCGATCTCGATGTCGCCACGCTGCTGGGCGAGGCCGCGGCTCGTGGCGCCGCGGCGAACGTGCTGATCAACCTTCCCTCGGTCGATGACGACTCGTATTCCGGCGAGGCGACGGCGCGCGTGATGCACCTCCTCGACAGCATCGCGGAGATCGTGGCCTCGGTCCATGCCGGGGTGCGCAGCGGCGAGACGCGCGAGCCGCTCGACGCGACGAACGGATGAGGGCCTGAGCCCGGTGGCACGCGGCGGCGCTCGGCTGCTGGAAGGCGGTCCGATCGCCAGCGAGATTCGCCAGGCAGTCAGCGAGGACGTCGCCGCCTATCGCGAGCGCCACGGTCGGCCGCCCGTCCTCGCGGTCGTGATCTGCGGCCGTGACGCCCCGTCGATGGTCTATCTCCACCAGATCATTCGCGGTTGCGAGAAGGTCGGCATCGAGGGTCGCCTGGTCGAGGTCGACGGCGAGGCATCGGAGGCCAGCCTCGTCGAGGCGATCCGGGGCCTGAATGCGGACCCGGCCGTGAACGGGATCATCGTCCAGATGCCGCTCCCGCCGACAATCCGACTCCGGAGCGTCGTCGACGCGATCGACCCGGCGAAGGACATCGACGGGATCCACCCGCTGAACGCCGGCCTCCTGCGGCTCGGCTACGACGGCTTCCTGCCGGCGACGGCCCATGCCGCGGTCGAGATCCTGCGGCGGTCGGGCATCGAGATCGAGGGGAAGCGTGCCGTCGTCGTCGGGCGGTCGGCGGTCGTCGGGATGCCGGCCGCGTTCCTCCTGGTCCGCGAGAACGCCACGGTGACGGTCTGTCACTCGCGGACGCGCGACCTCGCCCGCCACGTCAAGGACGCCGAGATCGTCCTCGTCGCCGCCGGCCGGCCGGGCCTGATCACGGGACCCATGCTCCGGCGCGGGGCGGTCGTGGTCGATATCGGGATCAACGTCGTCGACGGCCGCATCGTCGGCGACGTGGACTTCGAGGCCGCTCGCCGGGTGGCGTCGGCGATCACGCCGGTTCCCGGTGGCGTCGGGCCGTTGACGAACGCGCTGCTCCTCGCCCATCTCGTCCGGGCGGCCCTCGGCCAGGAGGCCGATGGAGCGCTCGATCCTCGCGTTTCGCCTGGCGCCGCCGAAGGCGCGGCGGCGCGGCCTGTCGCGGAACCTGCCAGCACTCGCGCGCGCGTCGGCGCGGCCACCCGAGGAGATCGATGAGCTTTCCCTCCGACCTGGAGATCGCCCGGTCCGTCACCCCGCGTCCGATCATGGATGTCGCCCACGACCTTGGCCTCCGCGACGACGAGATCGAGCCGTACGGACACACGAAGGCGAAGATCACGCTCGCCGCGATCGAGCGGCTCGAAACCGAACGGCCCCGCGGCAAGTACGTCGTGGTGACCGCGATCACGCCGACGCCGCTCGGCGAGGGCAAGTCGACGACGACGGTCGGGCTCGCGCAGGGCCTCAACAGGATCGGCCGGAAGGCCGCGGTGTGCATCCGCCAGCCGTCCCTGGGGCCGGTCTTCGGGATCAAGGGCGGTGCCGCCGGGGGTGGCTACAGCCAGGTCATCCCGATGGCCGATTTCAACCTCCACCTGACCGGCGACGTCCATGCGATCGGGGCCGCCCACAACCTCGGGGCCGCCTTCCTCGACAACCACCTCCACCACGGCAACGCCCTCGGCATCGATCCGTTCTCGATCCTCTGGCCGCGGGTCGTGGACATCAGCGATCGCGCGGTGCGCAAGGTGATCGTCGGGCTCGGCGGCAAGGAGAACGGGATCCCCCGCGAGACCGAGTTCGTGATCACCGTCGCCTCGGAAGTGATGGCGGTGCTGGCCCTCGCCCGCGACATCCACGATCTCCGGGCGCGGCTCGGCCGGATCGTCCTCGCGACCCGCAAGGACGGCAGCGCCGTCACCGCCGAGGACCTCCGGGTCGCCGGCGCGATGACCGCGCTCCTGACCGACGCGATCAAGCCGAACCTGCTGCAGACGCTCGAGGGCGGACCCGCCTTCGTCCACTGCGGGCCGTTCGCGAACATCGCCCACGGCAACAACTCGATCATCGCCGACCGGATCGCCCTCGCGACGAACGAGATCGTCTGCACCGAGGCCGGCTTCGGCGCCGACATGGGCGCCGAGAAGTTCTTCGACATCAAGTGCCGGGCATCGGGTCTGGCGCCGGACGCGGCCGTCGTCGTCGCCACGATCCGGGCCCTGAAGATGCACGGCGGCGTCGGCAAGATCGTCGCCGGCAAGCCGCTCGACCCGGCCCTCGCCGAGGAGAACGTCGTGGCGGTCCGGACGGGCGCTTCGAACCTGGCCAAGCAGATCGAGAACGTCCGGCTGTTCGGCGTGCCAGCGGTCGTGGCGATCAACTCATTCCCGACCGACACGCCGGCCGAGGTGGAGGCTGTCCGCCAGGTGGCCCTCGAGGCCGGGGCCCGGGACGCCGTCGTCGCGACACATTTCGTCGAGGGGGGCGACGGGGCGCGGGCGCTGGCCGAGGCGGTCTGGGACGCCGCCAACAGCGGCGAGGCCGACTTCCGCCTCCTCTATCCCGACGACGCGCCACTCGGCGAGAAGATCCTGACCATCGCGACGAAGGTCTACGGCGCGGACGGGATCGAGCTCACACCCGTGGCCCGCAAGGCGCTGAAGCTGTACGAGGACCTCGGGATGGGACGGCTGCCGGTGTGCATGGCCAAGACCCAGTACTCGCTCAGCCACGACGCGAACCTCAAGGGCCGGCCCAGCGGCTTCACGATCCCGATCCGCGACATCCGGCTCTCTGCCGGCGCGGGCTTCATCACGCCGCTCGTGGGCGAGATGCGGACGATGCCGGGGTTGCCGTCGCGACCGGGCGGCGAGAACATCGACATCGACGCGGCCGGCGAGATCGTCGGGCTCTTCTAGTCGCGGAGCGCCCGGCCGCCGCAGAAGCGATCGAGCGCGCGGGTCTGCGGACGACGCGTCAGGGCAGGATCGCGTTCGTCAGGACCAGGCCGAAGACGATCGCGAGACCCGCCGCCACGCCGACCACGAGCGCGCCCCAGGCGCGGACGTCGACCGGGCCGAGCTCCTCGGCGGCGTGGGCGTGATCGTCGTGACCGTGCCCGTCGCCGTGGTCGTCGGCCCCGTGGGCCTCGTCGGGCAGGTCGCCCGGGTGATGGAGGCCGTGATCGGCCCCGCCGTGGGCCAGCTCATCCGGGCTGGGCTCGTGGCCCGTCTGCGTCTCGTTCATCGTCGGCGCGGATACCTCCGCGCCCATTCTGGCACGTAGAATCGCGCCGGTGACCCCTCCCTCGGCCCCGGCCCCGATCGATGCGAGCCTGGCCGCCAGCCTCCGCGGGCTCGATCGCGACGGCCGGCTCCTCTTCACGACCCGCGTCCTGCGGATGTTCGGCTACGGGTTCCTCGCCGTCGTGCTCGTCCTCTACCTCGCCGCCCTGGGCATCGACGCGCTCACGATCGGGGCGATCCTCACCCTGACGCTCGTCGGGGACACGCTGATCTCGCTCTGGCTGACGACGAACGCCGACCGGATCGGGCGGCGGCGGGTCCTGATCGCGGGGTCGCTCCTGATGGTGGGGGCCGGGATCCTGTTCGCGGTGACGAGCTGGGTGCCGTTGCTGGTCCTCGCCGCGACGATCGGCGTCATCAGCCCGACCGGCAACGAGGTCGGGCCGTTCCTCGCCGTCGAGCAGGCCGCCCTCAGCCAGGCGACCCCCGACGCCCGCCGCACGCCGACCTTCGCCTGGTACAACCTCGCGGGCTACGTCGCGACCGCAGTGGGGGCGCTCGCCGCGGGCTTCCTCAGCCAGGGCCTGCTCGCGGCGGGCTTCTCGCCGGCCGATGCCTACCGGGCGATCGTCGTCGGCTACGCGATCGTCGGGCTGGCGATGGCCGCGGTGTTCGCCCGTGTCAGCTCGGCGGTCGAGGCGCCACACGCACCGGCGGCCGACGATGGCGTCCGACGGCGGCTCGGGCTCGGTCGATCGAAGGGCATCGTCGCTCGCTTGTCCGCGCTCTTCAGCATCGACGCCTTCGGCGGCGGGTTCATCCCGCAGAGCCTGATGGCGTACTGGTTCCACCTCCGGTTCGGGGTCGAGCCGGCCGTCCTCGGCGGGATCTTCTTCGGGGCGAACCTCCTCGCGGCGGTGTCGTCGCTGTCCGCGTCGCGGATCGCCGCCCGGATCGGGCTGGTCAACACGATGGTGTTCACCCACCTGCCCTCGAACGTGCTGCTGATCCTGGTGCCGCTGATGCCCAACCTGCCCCTCGCGATCGCCGTCCTGTTGTTGCGGTTCAGCCTGAGCCAGATGGACGTCCCGACCCGGCAGTCGTACGTGATGGCCGTGGTCGAGCCCGACGAGCGGTCGGCCGCCGCCGGCGTCACCGGGATCGCCCGGACGACGGGCGCCGCCCTCTCGCCGATCATCTCCGCGCCGCTCGTCGCGAGCAACGGGCTGACCTCATTGCCGTTCTTCCTCGCCGGCGGGCTGAAGATCGTGTACGACCTCCTGCTGTACCGCGCGTTCCGGGCCGGTCGTGCCCCGGACGAGCGGGCCTCCGCCGGCGGCGGCCGGTAGCGGCCGGCCCGGAGCGAGGACCCGCTCGTGGATCTCGCCGACCGACGGCGCCTGGCCGACGAGAACGTCGTGGCCGCCTTCTCGCTCACCCAGGAGCGCTCCGGTGACCCGCGCGGCGGGATCGCTCGGTTCGGTGGCGTGGAGGTCATCGCGATCGGTGTCGACATCGCGTTCTTCAACCCGGTCCTGGCGCTCGAGCCGACGACGACCCCGGAGGACGTCCTGGCCGGGATCGCCTGGGTCGAATCGCGCGGATTGCCCGTCTCCGTCCAGATCCGCGAGGATCTCGACCCGGCGATCCGGGCCGCCGTCGAGGACCTGGGCCTGATCGCCGACCCCTGGCAGACCCCGGTGATGACCCTCGAGCCGATCCCGGCGGCGGCCACCGCAACGCCGCCACCGGACGACGTCGAGATCCGGACCGGTGGTCGCGACCTGCTCGAGCACTTGCACGAGGCGATCGGATCCGGCGCCAAGTTCCGGCGCTTGTTCGGGACCAGCCTCGTGACCGACCCGTCGGTCCGGCTCGCCGTCGCCTACCTCGACTCCCTGCCCGTCGCGGGTGCCGTGGCGATCGCCTCCGGAGCGTCTGGGTCGACCCTCGGGGTCTACGCGGTCGGGACGCTCGAGCGGGCCCGCCGGCTGGGGATCGGACGGGCCGTGACCTGGGCCGTGATCCGGGCGGGCCAGGCTGCCTGGGGCAGCACGATCGCGGTCCTCCAGAGCAGCGAGATGGGTCTTCCCGTCTATCGCTCGATGGGCTTCGAGGTGGTCAGCCGGTACATCGAGTACGACCGCCCGAAGACTTGACCCGGCCCGACGATCAGCTCGTCCGGCGCGGCCGTCCGGGCATCCCCAGCCGCCACCAGACGAAGACGACGACGAGAGCGACGAAGACCACGGCGATCAGCAGGTCGAACGGCTGGAGGGCGTGGCGGATGTCTTCCCAGCGCGCGCCGAGCACGGTCCCGGCGTAGACGAGGAGGATCGACCACAGGAAGGCGCCGGCCGTCGAATAGGCGATGAACCGGCCAAGCGGCATCCGGGCGACCCCGGCGGGAAAGCTGATGAACGTCCGGACGATCGGCAGGAGCCGGCTGAAGAACGCGGTGGCCGACCCATACCGGTCGAAGAACCGCTCGGCGAGCTCGATGTCGTGCGACCGGATCAGGAGATACCGGCCGTATCGCTCGAGGAACGGCCGGCCGCCCCAGGCCCCGATCGCGTATCCCACGAGCGACCCCAGGGTGTTTCCGATGGTCGCCGCGACGACGACGATCCAGAAGCTCCACGGCCCGTGGGTCAGCGGCTCGATCTTCGACGGGTCGGACACGAGGAAGCCGGCGTACGGAAGGATCAGCTCCGAGGGGAGGGGGATCATGGCCGATTCGATCGCCATCGCGACCGTGACCCCGAGGTATCCGACGGCCCCGTACAGGCTGTTGAGGAACGGGATCACGATCTGGTCGATGAAGGCGAGCAAGGCGACCTCGGGATGCGGGGCGCCTGCACGAATGGGACAGGTCGCAGTCCACCGGACCGCGGCGAGAATAGCCGACTATCCTGCCCATCGTGACCGAACCACGAGGCGCCGGCCCACGGGCCGGTGACCCGGCCGATCCGCTCGTCCTGACCGGCGCCGACCTCACGATCCACGACGTCGAGTCCATCGCCCGCGGCCGGCGGACGGCGACGCTCGACCCGGGGGCCCGCGAGCGGATGCAGGAATCGCGGGACCTGATCGAGCTTCTCGTGGACTCGGGAGCGGTCGTGTACGGGGTCACGACCGGGTTCGGTGACCTGGCGAACCGGTTCATCGCCCCGGCCGATGCCGCCCGCCTCCAGGAGAACCTCCTGATGAGCCACGCCGCCGGGGTCGGCGCGCCGCTCGACCAGGAGATCGTCCGGGCGATGCTCCTCCTCCGGGCCAACACGCTCGCCCTCGGTCACAGCGGCTGCCGGCCCCTGCTGGTCGACCGGCTGCTCGCGTTCCTCGAGGTGGGCATCCATCCGATCGTCCCCGCCCAGGGCTCGGTCGGCGCGTCGGGGGACCTCGCCCCGCTCGCGCACCTCGCCCTGCCGCTGATCGGCCGCGGCCAGGTCGAGCTGCGCGGGCAGCAGATGCCCGCCCTCGTCGCCCTCCGCGAGCTCGGTCTCGAGCCGCTCGTCCTGGAGGCGAAGGAGGGCTTGGCGCTCCTCAACGGGACCCAGCAGATGTCGGCGATCGGTGCCCTGCTGCTTACCGACGCCGACCGGCTCTGCCGCACGGCGAGTGTCGCCGCGGCGATGAGCGTCGAGGCGCTCCTCGGCACCGACGTCGCCTTCTCGGCCGCCTACCAGCTCGCCCGACCCCACCCGGGCCAGATCGCGGTCGCGGCGGAGATGCGGCACCTGCTCCGGGAGTCCGGGATCCAGGCGTCGCACAAGGCCTTGCCGCACAAGGTCCAGGACCCCTACTCGCTGCGCTGCGTGCCCCAGGTCCACGGCGCGGTCCGCGACGCTCTCGACCACCTTCGACGGGTCCTCGACATCGAGATGAACAGCGCCACCGACAACCCGCTCGTGTTCCCCGAGGGCGGCGTCGCGGCCGAGGACGCCCTGGCCACCGGCGGCGGTCGGGTGATCAGCGGCGGCAACTTCCACGGCGAGCCGATCGCGCTCGCCCTCGACTTCGCGAAGCTCGCGATCGCCGAGCTCGGGTCGATCAGCGAGCGCCGCACGGCGCTCCTCCTGGACGGTCGGCTGAGTGGCGGGCTGCCGGCGTTCCTCGCGCCGCCGAGCGGCTTCGATTCCGGCCTGATGATGCTCCAGTACACGGCGGCCGCACTCGCCTCGGAGAACAAGGTGCTCGCCCATCCCGCCTCGGTCGATTCGGTGCCGACGAGCGCGAACCAGGAGGATCACGTCTCGATGGGCCCGATCGCGGCGCGTCACGCGCGGAGCGTTCTCGAGCACGTCGAGCGGATTGTGGCGATCGAGCTCCTCGTCGCCGCGCAGGCGATCGACCTGCGCCTCGAGCTCCTGGCCGGTGACGGCCGGAACGCCGACGCTGCCACGCCGCCGATGCCCGGTGCCGGCGTGGACGAGGCCCATCGCCGGATCCGAGCCGTGGCGACCCGGGTCCGTGCGGACCGCGAGCCGGGAGCGGACCTCGCCGGCGCGACGCGGCTCGTCCATGACGGCGCGCTGGCCGACCTGACCGAAGGCGCCGGGACCGGGGTCACGAGCCTCCCGGGGTGGCGCCCCGCGGTCCGATGAGGGTTCGTGTCGTGGCCGCGGTGCCCCGATGACGGCCCGGATCCGGATCGTCGACGTCCGCGACGAGCCGTCGTTCCGGCTCATCCCGCCGTGTGCCGACCCGGGCTTCGACCATCGGTCGTGCGACTACTGGGAGGACGCCGACCGCGGGTCGAAGGCGGCGCGGCTCGCGTGGCTCGAGGCTCACGCCGATCCACCGCCCGCCGCCCGTCCGCCGTCCGGCAATCCGTTCGCCCGCGAGAACGCCCAGCCGGCGTTCAACCCGTTCGCGCCCGCAGGCCGGACGGCTCCGGCGTTCGATCCGTTCGCCGACGATGACGAACCGAGACCCGACTTCAACCCGTTCGCCCCGACCCCACCGCCGCGGCCCACCGTCGGGACCGACGCCCCGCGCAAGCTGACCCTCCTGGGCCGCGGGCTGGCGGTGTTCGGGACCTACGCGAAGGTGCTCCTCGCGGACGACGTCGCGGTCGCGTACGCCCAGTTCGGTCCGCTCTCGGCCTACCCGCGGGCGCAGCGGCTGCGGGAGCTCTACCCGCAGCTCCCGGAGGCCCCGCTGCCGGCCGTCATCACGTGCATCGCGACGACGGCCGAGGCACGCGGCGCGGGTCACGCGACCGCGCTCGTCCGGGCCGTCTGCGACGATCTCGCGCGACGCGGATTCGCCGCGGTCGAAGCTTACCCTGAGCGCGACACGAAGCCGGACGCGACGAGCGCCGCCACGCCCGAGTTCTGGCTGGCGGCCGGTTTCCGGCTCGCCGTCGAGAACGAGCGCTACCCGGTCGTCCGACGCGAGCTCGGCTGACCGGACGGCGAGCACCGGGGCGAGACCCATCGACCGGGCGCCGCGGTGGTACCGTCGCCTTCGACAGCCGTCGCTCGCGAGGGGATCCATGGCGATGATCCAGGCGTTGGGCAACGTCAGCAAGGTCCGCGGGGCGCTCATCTTCGTCGAGGACGCCGAGGCGGAGCTCCGGTTCTACCGCGACGTGATCGGCCTGCGCCTGCTCTACCGGACGAAGACGTTCCTCCGATTCGACGCGACCCAGGGCACGAGCCTGTCCCTGATCGCCGGCGGCCACGCCTCGAGCGAGCCGAAGGACTACCGCGCCGGCGGCGTCGTTCCGGAGCTGATCGTCGACAACCTGATGCTCGCGATCCGGCGCCTCGACGCGAACGGGGTCCGACACGAGGATGTCAACCGGACGGCCTACGGGTCGTTCTGCTTCCTCTGGGACCCGGAGGGCAACCCGCTCCAGTTCTACGAGTCGGCGTTCACGCGGCCCGAGGTCGACGTGGAGCGGTTGCCAGGTTGAAGCCGCGGACCGTCGCAGCGGTCACTCTCGCCGCGGCGCTCCTCCTGGCGGCGTGCGGATCCGGTGCCGCCCCGGTCGCCGTGACGGCGACGCCATCCCCGACCGCCCAGCCCTCGGTCGCAGCCGTCGATCCGACGAACGCAGCCCCGAGCGCGTCGGGCTCCGGCCCCGTCGTCGCCGTCGATCCGAGCCTCCTCTCGTTCGTCCCCGCGACGGTCGACGGCCTCAAGCTCACCTACGACCCGGAGACCACCGCCCGGGTCACCGACGACCCGGCGCTCGCCCGCGACGCGTCCGGGCTCGCGATCGCGATCGCGGTCGATCCCGGGACGAGCTCTGCCCCGGAGCTCACGGTCGTCAGCGTCGTCCGGCTCCGCGACCCGTCGGTCGACGAGGCCTGGTTCCGCGACTATCGCGACTCCTACGACCAGTCGGCCTGCGCCTCGGCCGGGGGCGTGTCGGGCCACGCGGAGACCACAATCGCCACTCGGACGGTGTTCGTCACCTCGTGCGCCGGCGGCGCGTTCATCTATCACGTCCGCCTCGCCGACGGGGGGATCGTCGTGTCGGCCCTGTCCGTCGGCTCTCGTCGCCTCGGCCAGAAGGTGATGGAAGGGCTGAAGCCTTGACCGACGCCCGATGACGAGCGGCCCGCGCCCGGTCCGCGCGCCTCGCGGCACGGAGCTGACATGTCGCGGCTGGCCGCAGGAGGCGGCGCTCCGGATGTTGATGAACAACCTCGATCCGGAGGTCGCCGAGAACCCCGATGCGCTCGTCGTCTACGGCGGGACCGGCCGCGCCGCGCGGAGCTGGGACGCGTTCGACGCGATCGTCCGCGAGCTGCGGGCCCTCGGCGACGACGAGACCCTCCTCGTCCAGAGCGGCAAGCCAGTGGCCGTCTTCCGGACGCACGTCTGGGCGCCGCGCGTCCTGATCGCGAACTCCAATCTCGTCGGGAAGTGGGCGACCTGGGAGGTCTTCCGCGACCTCGAGGCGAAGGGCCTGATGATGTACGGCCAGATGACGGCCGGCTCCTGGATCTACATCGGGACCCAGGGCATCCTCCAGGGCACGTACGAGACGTTCGCCGAGCTCGCCCGCCAGCATTTCGGGGGCTCGCTCGCCGGGCGCGTCGTCCTGACCGCCGGCCTCGGCGGGATGGGTGGCGCCCAACCGCTGGCCGTGACGATGAACGACGGCGTCTGCCTCGCGATCGAAGTCGACGAGTCGCGCGCGCGCCGGCGCCTGGACATCGGCTACGTCGATCGCCTGACGGCCTCGCCCGCCGAGGCGCTGACCTGGGCCCGCGACGCGGCTGCAGCCGGCCGGGCCGAGTCGATCGCGCTCATCGGCAACGCGGCGGAGATCGAGCCCGGCTGGGCGAAGGCCGGCGAGCGGTTCGACGTCGTCACCGACCAGACCTCCGCCCACGATGCATTGGTCGGGTATGTCCCGGCGGAGATCTCCCTCGACGACGCGACGATCCTCCGCCGGACGCAGCCCGACGAGTACGTCCGCCGGTCGATGGCGGCGATGGCCGACCACGTCCGGGCGATGCTCGCCTTCAAGGATGCCGGCGCGATCGTCTTCGACTACGGCAACAACCTCCGCTCCCAGGCGCAGCAGGCCGGCGTCGCGAACGCGTTCGACTACCCGGGGTTCGTCCCGGCCTTCGTCCGGCCGCTCTTCTGCGAGGGTCGCGGACCGTTCCGGTGGGCCGCCCTCAGCGGCGATCCGGCCGACATCGCCCGGACAGACGCGGCGATCCTCGAGCTGTTCCCCGACGACGACGGGCTCCGCCGCTGGCTGACGATGGCGAAGGAGAAGGTCCCGTTCCAGGGCCTGCCGGCCCGGATCTGCTGGCTCGGCTACGGTGAGCGGGCGCGGGCGGGGCTGCGGTTCAACGAGCTGGTCGCGTCAGGCGAGGTCAGCGCCCCGATCGTCATCGGTCGCGACCATCTCGATGCCGGGAGCGTCGCCTCGCCGAACCGCGAGACGGAGGCGATGGCCGATGGCAGCGACGCGGTCGCCGACTGGCCGCTCCTCAACGCCCTCGTGAACACCGCCGCCGGGGCGACCTGGGTGTCGATCCATCACGGCGGCGGCGTCGGGATCGGCTACTCCCAGCACGCGGGGATGGTCGCGCTCGCCGACGGCACGCCGCTCGCGGCGCAGAAGCTGGAACGCGTCCTCACGACGGACCCGGGGATGGGCGTGGTCCGGCACGTCGACGCTGGCTATGCGCGCGCGATCGAGGTGGCCCGAGAGCGAGGGCTCCGGATCCCGATGGCCGAGTCGCCGCCGCCCGGATGATCGCCGATCCGCTCAGGCGGCCGCGGAGGCCTCGGGCGGCTCGCTCGGGATCGTCCGGATGTGGCGCACCGGCGAGAAGAACACCGGCAGGAACGTGAAGAGGGCCAGCAGCGACCCGACCCAGACCGTCGCCCGGACGCCGATCACCTCCGACAGCCCGGCACCGATCAGCGACCCGATCGGGATCGTGCCCCAGACGAGGAACCGCATCGTGGCGTTCATTCGGCCGAGGAAATGCTCCGGCGTAATCGCCTGGCGGAGGCTGACCTGGGCCACGTTGTAGACGACGTTGTTCACACTGCCGAGGAAGAGGGACGCCGACAGGAGCCAGAACGCCTGCTCGGGCGTGGCCAGCGGCACAAGGAGCGAGATCGGTCCGAAGGTGGCCGCGGCCACGATGATCGTCCGCCCGATCCCGAGGCGGGCCTGGATCCGGTTCGCGACGAGCGCGCCCAGGAGCACGCCCGCTCCGCCGAGCCCGCCCATCGTGCCGACGGCCGCGGGCGTCAGGAGCAGCACCTTGTACACATAGACCGGGAAGATCGCGAAGGCGATGTTGGAGGCCAGGTTCGAGGTCGCCGTCGTCGCGGCGATGTTCGCGAGGTACTCGTGCTGCAGGATGTAGCGCAGGCCGTCCGCGATCTGCTGGCGCATGCCGTCGGGCCCGTCGAGCGCGCCAGCACCAACGTGGGCCTGCTCGACGTCGGCCTGCGCCGCGGGATCGAGCCGACTCCGTTCCGCCGCCGTCTCCACGCCGATCGAGGTGCCGGCAAATGACCCGGGAACGACCTCGTCGGCTTCGGTGGCCGGGACGGCCGCCGGAGGGCTCGACCCGCGGATTGCGGCTGCCGCAACCTTCGCCTTCTCCCGGATCGACAGGATCAGCCCCGCCGAGCCGAGATAGCTCACGGCGTCGACGAGGACCGCCGCCGGCGCCGAAACGAGTGCGACCAACCCGCCCCCGACGGGCTGGCCGAGGATCTGCGCCGACGACTGGCTGATCTGGAGCTTGGCATTGCCCTCGACGAGCTCGGTCCGCTCGAGAATCGTCGGCAGGTAGGACTGGTCGGCGACATCGAAGAAGACCGTCATCACGCCGTTGACGAAGCCGACGACATAGAGCTGCCAGATCGTCAGGCCCCCCAGCGCGTACGCAATGGGGATCGAGAGGAGCATCACCGCCCGGCCGAGGTCGCCGATGACGAGGATCCGCTTCTTCGGAAAGCGATCGACCCAGACGCCGGCCGGCAGGGTGAAGAGCAGGAACGGCAGGAACTCGATCGTCGTGAGCAGTCCGACCTGCCCGGCCGATGCGTTCAGGACGACGGCGGCGATGAACGGGATCGCGATCTGGCTGACCTGCGTCCCGAACAGGGAGACCGTCGCCGCGGTCCACAGCCGGGCGTAGTTCGGGTGGTGGAACAGGCTCCGGCGGGGGGCGGTCGGGGAGGCCAAATGCGTACCTCGGGCTGCGGGGCGGAGCGACACCGGGCGGAACGATCTGGGACGAGGCGACGTTAGTTTATCGTCTAACACTCGTTAGTCAACGACGACGTCGACAGCGGGCCGACCCGGTTCCGGCGGTCGTCGCGTGGCACGATTACGAGGATGTCGCTGCTGCCCGCGGGCCTGTCCGAACGCCTCGTCGAATCCGTCCCGAACGTATCCGAGGGGCGGCGCCTCGACGTCGTCGATCGCCTGGCGGCAGCGATCGAATCCGTCAACGGCGTCCACCTCCTCGACCGGACGAGCGACGCGAGCCACAACCGATCCGTGTTCACGTTGGCCGGCCCGGCCGAGGCCGTCTCCGAGGCGCTCGAGCGTCTCGTCGCGGGTGCCGTCCGCGAGATCGACATGGACGCGCACCTGGGCGAGCACCCCCGCATCGGGGCGGTCGATGTCATCCCGTTCGTGCCGCTCGGCGACACGACCATGGACGAGACCGTGGAGCTCGCCCGCGCGTTCGCGACTCGGATCGCCGAGCGTTTCGACCTGCCGGTCTATCTCTATGCCGAAGCCGCCCTGCGCTCGGATCGGGTCAAGCTCGCCGACGTCCGTCGTGGTCAGTACGAAGGCCTGAAGACCGAGATCGGCCAACACGGCCGGGAGCCGGATGTCGGGCCGCCGCGGATGCATCCGTCCGCCGGGGCCGTCGCAGTCGGCGCCCGGCCGTTCCTCATCGCCTACAACATCAACCTCGAATCGCCCGATGTCGATCTCGCCAAGCGGATCGCTCGCCGCATCCGCGAATCGGGCGGCGGCCTGCCGCGTCTCCAGGCCAACGGCTTCTTCATCGATGAGCTCCAGCGGGCGCAGGTGTCGATGAACATCCTCGACTTCCGAGTCACGCCCCTGTGGCGAGTGTGGGAGACGGTCCGGGCCGAGGCGGCCGAGGACGGCATCGAGCTGTACGAGTCGGAGCTCATCGGGCTCGCACCGCTGGCGGCGTTCCTCGACGTCGCCGACCACGTCGAGACGCCGGGGGACGCGCCGGTCGAGGATCGCCTGGCGGCGGCGGCGTCGTTCCTGCAGCTGCGCGACTTCAGCCCGCTCCACGCCCTCGAGCTCCGCCTCGACGCCGCGCGCTCGGGCTCGATGCGGTGAGGGACGCCGATCACCCGTGACCCTCCGCGTCCTGCCGGGCGGTCGCGGCGAGGCCGATCCGCCGGGGCTTCTCGTCGTCGGCGCGAGCGAGATCGTCACGATGGCCGGGGGTCCGCGGGCGGGCTCGGGCCAGGCCGAGGTCGATCGCCACGAGGCGGCGGCGGTCGGCGGCCCCGAATCGGATCGAGCGCCCGTGCTCGCCGCCTGGGAGGGCCGGATCCTCGCCGTCGCCGGCCGCGCGGACCTCGAGCACATCCTCGAGGCCGAGGGCTACCCGCTCGAGCGGTTCGCGCGGCTGGACGCGCGGGGCGGCGCGGTGACCCCGGGCCTCGTCGACCCCCACACCCACCTCCTCTTCGCCGGCTCGCGGGAGGGCGAGCTCGAGCTGCGCCAGCACGGCGCCGGGTATCTCGAGATCCTCGCGGCGGGCGGCGGGATCCTGTCGACAGTGGCGGCGACCCGTCAGGCGTCGGCCGAGACTCTCGCCGCGCACGGCCGGCGCTGGCTCGACGAGATGCTCGGCCACGGCGTCACGACGGTCGAGGCGAAGTCGGGCTACGGGCTCGATCTCTCGACGGAGCTCCGGCTGCTCGACGTCGCCCACCGGCTGGGCCGGGAGGGACCGGTCGAGGTCGTGCCCACCTGGCTGGGCGCCCACGCCGTGCCACCCGAGCTGCGCGACCGGCCGGATGCCACGGAGAGCTATGTCCGGCTTCTGATCGAAGAGCAGCTCCCCGGCGTCGCGGCGCAGGGCCGGGCGGTCGCCGCGGACGTGTTCTGCGAGCAGGGCGTCTTCAGCGCGGACCAGTCGCGACGGATCCTTCTGGCGGCGGCCGCCTACGGCCTCCGACCGCGGCTGCACGCCGACGAGCTGGCACCGAGCGGCGGCGCGGAGCTCGCGGCCGAGCTCGGGGCGACATCCGCGGACCATCTCGCGACGCCGTCGGAGGCCGGGATCGAGGCGCTCGCCGAGGCCGCCGCCGGCGATCGCCCGGTGGTTGCGACGCTCCTCCCCGTGACGACGTGGTTCCTGATGAAGGACCACCACGCGCCGGCGCGGACGTTCATCGAGCGCGGCATTCCTGTCGCGATCGGGACGGACTTCAACCCCGGCACATCACCGACGCCGAGCCTGCCGCTGGCGATGACCGCGGCCTGCGTCAACCTCCGGATGAGCCCCGATGAGGTCCTCGCCGGGGTGACGATCAATGCCGCCCTCGCCGTCGGGCTTGCCGATGAGATCGGGTCGCTCGAGGGCGGCAAGCAGGCCGACATCACGATCTGGAACGTACCGACGACGCGTCAGATCCCGTATTGGCCGGCCGCCGACCTGGTCCGGACCGTGGTGAAACGCGGCCGCGTCGTGCTCGATCGGGACTGACGCCGGCAGTCGAGGATCAGGCCTGGACCTTGCCCCGTGACTCGAGGAGGACGGTGGTCGTTTCGGCGGGCAGGCCGGAAAGCGTTACCGACAGCTTCGGCTGCAGCGCGGGCTCGCCGCCCATCTCGTGGAAGAACTTCGCGAGCGCGTCGCGGACCTCGGTCGACTCCTCGTCGAGCGGCATCGCCACGACGATCTTCGGGTCGAGCTGGGCGATCAGCTCGGCCGCCTTCTGGGGCGAGAGCGCGCCCCCGAGCGGAACGCAGGCGATGTCGACGGGGCCGATGTCCGCGAGCTTCTCCTCGGTCAGCAGGTGGCCGATCTCGCCGAGATGGATCGTGTGCATCCCGTCGAGCTCGATCGAGAAGGCGGTCTGCTTCCCGCGGTCCGCGCCGCCGGCGTCGTCACGGTACGTCCGCACGCCGGTCAGGAGCACGTCCTTGACCTCGTACTCGCCGGGGCCGTCCAGCACGAAGGCCTGGTCGAGCGACGAGGGCAGCATGGTCTTGCCGTCGCGCGACAGGCGTCCCTTGGCCTTCGGCAGCGGCTTGTCGTCGGGATGGGAGTAGGTGACGATCTCGCCGGTGATGCCCCGACCGGTCGGGCCGACGACGGTCTGATAGGGGTCGGCCACGACGACGGCATCGCGACCGCGGAGGCGGATGCACGTCCGCCCGTACCAGGTCAATTCCATGACCCGATTCTTGCACAGCCGCCTGCACCGCGGGTCACCTCGCCGCCTGGCGACTCGTCCCGGCCCCCCGGCCGGATTCCTGTCATTTGCTCAGCCCAAGAGCGCTCGTCGGCGCCTCGTCGCCAAACGACCCATGGCCGACTCGTTCGACAGAGAGCGTGAGGTCGATCGTGCACAAGCGGCCGCCCGCCACGCCCGAGGATGCGGCCGAGCGCTCCCCATGCGATCGATTGACAGAATCCGGGGAGGCGACGAACGGAACTGCGTTCGACAGCCGCCCCCCGCAGGAAAGAGTGAGCGGGGGCGCCTGCCCAATCGGCGCCCCCGCTCGGAGGGAGGGAGGATGGAACCCTGAGGGTTCGGTCCGAAACGAACGCTAGACCGGCCGCATTCAACGACAACGGCGAGAGCGGTTAAGAAAGCGACACGGAACCCGGGACCATCGGCCCGCTCGTCCAGGAGCGAGGGCCCATGCGACAATCCCGCCAATGTCCGACCACCGCCGGGTCGCCGACGGCCCGCGCCCGGCGCGTCGCCAGCCGGCCCTCCTTGCCGCCCTCCTGCTCCTCGTCGCGGCGTGCGGCCCGAGCGGCCCGACCCCCTCCCCGAACCCGAGCCCGAGCTCGGCCGGATCCTCCGGCTCGCCCGCCACGAATGCCTGCGCGCCGGCCTCGCCCGCGCCGAGCGTCGACCCGTCGACCGTCTACCAGACGATCGAGGACCAGGTCGTCGCGATCCGGGGACTCCATCCGAAGACGCCGGTCAACCCGACGATCCTCGACGAAGCCGGGCTCAAGACGTACATCACCGACTCGTTCAAGAAGGACAACCCGCCGGACGTCCTC
>DATLVO010000109.1:0-10328 GCA_035577485.1 Verrucomicrobiia bacterium | reverse complement strand
CCACCGCCGGGTCTGCGCGGGAACGATGCCGCTCGGGGACGCGCAGCGATTGATCGCCGGCGACTGGATCGCGGCGTCGATCGATGCGGGACGACTCTAAGGCAACTCTGGTCGGTCGACGAACTACGGCCATTCGATCCGAGCCCGTTGCTCGATTACACGCCGAGGGTCCGCGGGGCAAGATGGCGGCGATGACACGTCACCGGTCCGCGTCGGCCGCTCGCCTCGTCCCGATCCTGCTCGCGACCGTTCTCCTGACCGCCTGCGGCGCCGATGTCACGCCGTCAACGGGCCCGTCGGACGGCGCGTCAGCCCCGCTGCCGATCGCGTCGGCGGACAACCCGTCGGTTCCTTCGAGCGCGACGCCCGTCATCCCGACGGCGGCCGCTCCTCCGTCGGCACCGCCGCCGCCCTACGTCGCCTGTGCCGGTCGCGCCGCGTCCGGCTCGGGCACCGCGACGCGCGACGCCTCCCGCGCTTGGTCGGGCTACCTGGTGACAAAGCCCGGGGGTCGGGTGACCTGCATCGAGGGGACCTGGGTCGAGCCCGTGGTCGCCTGCCCGCAGAAGGGCCAGCCGAAGATGTCGATCTGGGTCGGCATCGACGGCGTGAAGAGCACGTCGCTGGGCATCGACGCCCTGGAGCCGCTGATCCAGATCGGCACCCAGGTCGACTGCGACAGCGGAGTCGCGACCCATTTCGGCTGGCACGAGGTGTACCCAGCTGATCCGCATGTCCTCGCCTTCAACAGCCCCGTGAGTGCCGGAGATCGCATGCGGGCTCAGGTGGCGTTCCGGAGCGGCAGCTTCGTCCTGACCCTTCTCAACCTGACGACGGGAACCCAGGACACGATCGTCCAGCGGGCGGCGGGTGCGTCGCGGGTGACCGCGGAATGGACCGTGGAGGCGCCGTCGGTCGGCTGCCCGGACGCATGCAAACCGTCGGACCTGCCGGACTTCGATCCGATCCGGGTGACCAACGCCCGGGTGACGATCGATGGGCGCCTGGGCCGGATCCGGGGCCCATGGACGTGGGACGCGACCGACATGGTGCGCGACCGTCAGACGATCGCCACCACCGGTGACCTCTTCAGCACGGGCGACTCGTTCCGCGTCACGCGGTCGCCTTGACCGTCGTTCGTTCAGGTTCCGGCGAGGGCTGGGCCTGCGATCGATGCGTCGGGGCGGAGGTGCACCCGTCGCAGCAGCTGGGCGTTGAACGCCACGACGATCGTCGAGACGCTCATGGCGATGGCTCCGACGGCCATGGGAAGATCGAGGCCCCACGGGACAAGGAGCCCGGCGGCGACCGGGATGGCGATGAGGTTGTAGCCGGTCGCCCAGACCAGGTTCTGAAGCATCTTCCTGTAGGTCGCGCGCGATAGCTCGATCGCGCCGACCACATCGCGTGGGTCGTTCCGGACCAGGATGATGCCCGCCGATTCGACTGCCACATCGGTGCCAGCGCCGATCGCGATGCCGACATCGGCGGTGGCGAGCGCCGGTGCGTCATTGACGCCGTCGCCGACCATCGCGACCTTCTTGCCGCCCTCCTGGAACCGCTTCACCGCGATGGCCTTGTCGGCTGGCAGGACCTGGGCGGCGACGTCGTCGATCCCGAGCCGTCGAGCGACCGAGTATGCGACCGCCTGGCTATCGCCCGTGATCATGGCGACGCGAATGCCGAGGGCATGCAGCGCGTCGATCGCCTCCTTCGACTCGGGACGGATCTCGTCTTCGATGGCGACGGCCCCACGAACCTCGCCGTCGACGATGACGTGGAGAACGGTTCGGCCCTCGCGGTCCCAGTCCGCCGCACTGGGCAGCGGGGCCTGACCGAGGTCGGAGAGCAGGCGCGGGCCGCCGACGGCGACCGGATGGCCATCGACGTCGGCGCGAACGCCACGTCCCGCCAATGCCTCGAACTCCCCGGCGACCCCGGTCCCGACGCCTCGTGCTCGGGCGCCCTCCACGATGGCCCGGGCAAGCGGATGCTCCGATTCGGCCTCGACCGCGGCTGCCAATCGCAGGGACTCCTCGTCGGTCGCGTCGACGAGAAGCGGCTCGCCCCGGGTCAAGGTCCCGGTCTTGTCGAAGATCACGACGTCGAGGGCCCGCGCCCGCTCGAGGGCGAGCCGATCCTTGATCAGGAGACCGTTGCGAGCGCCGAGCGACGTCGAGATGGCGATCACCAGGGGAATGGCCAGACCGAGGGCGTGCGGACAGGCGATCACCAGGACGGTCGCCGTTCGAACCAGGGCCCCCTCGTGATCTCCCTCCACCCACCAGAAGAGCAGGGTGACGATGCCGGCGGCAAGCGCGACGTAGAACAGGATTGCCGCTGCGCGGTCGGCGAGGGCTTGAGAGCGAGACGCGGAGGCCTCTGCGGCCGCGACGAGGCGCATGATCCCCGACAACGCCGTGGCGTCGCCGGTGGCGGTCACCCGAACGTGCAGCGATCCGCCGGCGGCGACGGTTCCGGCAACGACGGCGTCGCCCACCAACTTGGCGACCGCCCGTGACTCACCGGTGATCATCGACTCGTCGACGTCGGCGCTCCCCTCGACGACCATGCCGTCAGCGGGGACGCGACCGCCGGGCCGGACCAGGAGGATGTCGTCGAGCCGAAGTTCGGCAATCGGGACCTCCTCGGTCCGGTCGCCGGAGACCCGTTCGGCCGTATCGGGGAGGAGCTCCCCCAGCGCGGCGAGAGCCCCGCGAGCCTGGGCGATGGACCGCATTTCCAGCCAGTGGCCGAGCAGCATGATCGTGATCAGGGTGGCCAGTTCCCACCAGATCTCGACGTCGAAGAGGCGAAGCGTGCCCGCCCAGGACGTGATGAATGCGACGATGATCGCCAGCGAGATCAGGGTCATCATCCCGGGCCGTCGATCGGCCAGCTCGCCATGCGCCCCGCGGAGGAAGACCAGCCCGCCGTACACGAACACGACCGTCCCCAGGATGGCCGGCAGGTACTCGATGCCCGGGAACGATGGGATCGTGTATCCAACCCATCGCTGGATGTCGCCGCTCAGGAGCACGACCGGGATGGTCAGGGCGAGGGTCAGCCAGAACTTGTCGCGGAACATCGCCACGGAATGACCCTCGTGGCGATCGTGTCCGGTGGCGGCCGCATGTCCGTGTCCGGCCGACGCGGCGCCGCCGGAGGGCAGCCCGTCGTCCCGCTGCGCCGTCACGTGGTGATGACCGCCGTGATCCATCTCTCCGCGATGTCTCCGATCGCTCGCGATGATCGCGCATCGACATCCGGATGTCGCGGCCGTGCGTATGCACTCGTGTCGGCCGCCCGCGACCGGCCCTTCGACCGCCTGCACCGGGGACCCGAGGCCCCGCGACTGCCCTCCGCGTCGCGGGGCCTCTGAACGTCCGCGACCGGCTACGATCCGGGCATGGATGACGACGAGGCGTCCGGCGCCGGTCAGGCGTCGGTCCCGGACGATCCGGATGCGCCGGACGGGCGGCGGCCCGGCAGCCCGATCCTGAGCACCGGCGCCGGCGCCGGTGGTGCGATGGTCGACTGGGCGACGACCCACCCGGATCGGAGCCGGACCGGCGAGGTGGCGGACGGGATCGTCCTGGCCGGAATCGGCGCGCGGGTGGCGGCGTTCCTCGTCGACACGTTCATCCTCGCGGCGGCTTCGATCATCATCGCCATCGTCATGCGAAAGGCGATCGCCGACCAGGGCACCGCCGACGTCCTGGCGGGCATCCTCTCCGCTCTCCTCGCCATCGCCTGGTTCGCCGTCGCCTGGATCGGTCCACGGGCGGCCACGCCCGGCCAGCGGCTCGGCGGCTTGCGCGTCGTCGACGCCATGACGCTTCGACCCCTGGAGCCCGGGCGAGCGATCACCCGCTCGATCCTCCTCGGTGCCGCGATCAACCTGCTGACCGTCCCAACCCCGATCAGCCAGATCGCCTCGGTCGCGCTGATCGTCTGGGCATTCGTGCTGCTCGGGACCACGATGTTCGACGGCCGGAGCCAGGGTCTGCACGACCGCTGGACGCGGACGCTCGTCGTCAAGCCGATCGGGGCGGCGACGGCGCCGCTGACGCTCGGCTGCTTCCTGATGATCCTGATCGTCCTCCTGTCGCCGGTGATCATCGCGGCCGGCGGCGGCCAGGCGCTCCAGGATCGGCTCAACCAGCTCACCCCGTCGATCGGGCCGTGACGACGTCCGAGCCGCCGGTCGGGCCGGCGGCGGGGTCGGCAATCGTCGAGGCCGCCGCGACCGCCGACCTGGACCCCGAGCAGACGGTCGGTCTCGCCGACATGGACCCGGAGACCTTCCGCGCGGCGGCCCATCGGGTCGTCGACCTGATGGCCGACTACATCGTCGGCGTCGAGCGCTATGCGGTCTTTCCGGGCGTCTCGCCCGGCTCGATCGCGAACGCGCTGCCGGCCGCGGCGCCCGACGCGCCAGAGGCGCTCGACGCGATCCTGGCCGACTTCCTCGCCCTGATCGAGCCCGCCGGGACGCATTGGCAACACCCCGGGTTCTTCGCGTATTTCGCCTCGACGGCGTCGGGGCCCGGAATCCTCGGCGAGATGCTCGTCGCCGCACTGGGCCAGAACCCGATGCTCTGGCGGACCTCGCCGTCGGGCACGGAGCTCGAGCAGGTCGTCGTCGACTGGCTCCGACAGGCCCTGGGACTGCCCGACACGTTCGACGGGCTGCTCACCGACACCGCGTCGACCTCGTCGCTCATCGCGCTTGCCGCAGCGCGGCAGGCGGCCGGTATCGATGCCGCGGCGGTGGGCATCGCCGGGCGATCGGACGTGCCCGCGCTCCGTGTCTACGCTTCGCAGGAGGCGCATTCGTCGATCGAGAAGGCGTGCATGACGATCGGTCTCGGCCGCGCCTCGCTGGTCCGGATCCCGACGAACGACCGGTACGAGCTGGACCCCACCGCGCTGCAGGCGGCGATCGCCGCGGACCGAGCCGCGGGCCGGCAGCCGATCGCGATCGTCGCGACGATCGGGACGACGTCCTCGACGTCGGTCGATCCGGTTGCCGCCATCGCGTCGATCGCGGAACGCGAGGGCCTCTGGCTGCACGTCGACGCGGCCTACGCCGGCGCCGTCGCGATCGATCCCGGGCTGCGGGCGCCGTTCGCCGGCTGGGAGCGGGCCGACTCGATCGTCGTCAACCCCCACAAGTGGCTGTGGACGCCGGTCGACGCGTCGCTCCTCCTGAGTCGTCGGCTGGGCGTCGTGCGGGACGCCTTCAGCCTGGTTCCCGAGTACCTGCGAACCGTCGGCGGGGCAGGGGAGGAGCGGAACTACAACGAGTACACGCCCCAGCTCGGACGGCGCTTTCGCGCGCTCAAGCTCTGGATGCTGCTGCGCTGGTTCGGCCTCGACGGACTGCGCCGGCGGATCCGCAACCATCTCGAGCTTGCCCGGGAGTTCGCGGCCTGGGTGGACGCGGCCCCGGACTGGGAGCGTCTCGCGCCCGTCCCGTTCTCGACGGTCTGCTTCCGGCATGTCCCACCGCGTCTTGCCGGGGACGGCGCGGCGCTCGACGCCCACAACGCGGCGATCATGGACGCCGTCAACGCGACCGGCGAGATCTTCCTGAGCCACACGAAGCTCGACGGGCGGTTCACGATCCGGCTCGCGATCGGCAGCCTGCGGACGGAGCCGCGGCACGTCGCCCGGGCGTGGGAGCTGCTGGGCGACGCGGCCGCAACGGTCGGATGACGATCGAGCGAGGAGGTTCAACCACGATGAGCGAGCCCGTCGAGGTCCTCTACTTCTACCGAACCCGGTGGGGCGCCCACGACGAGTTCGTGCAGTTGTTCCGGAAGAACCATTGGCCGATCCTGCGCGACCAGCTCGCGAGCGGCCGGTTCACGAGCGTCGAGATGTTCACGCCCCGGTTCCACGGCGACGGCCGCGCGGACTGGGACGTCCTCGTCTCGATCACGTACCGGGACTGGGCCGCGATGGAGGGCCACAGCGAGGCCGAGATCGCCGCCCGCCTGTTCAAGGACCAGAAGCGCTACCAGGCCGAGGAGGCCCGCCGCTTCGAGCTCCTCGAGGCCCACTGGGACGTGCCGCTGGCCCCGCGCCCACTAGAGTGACGCAACGGACGCTCGCCTGACGCTCGACTGGCGGCCCGTGCCGTCGGGCGACGTGGCATCATCGAGGTCCCTCGCCACCCACCGGAGGATCGACCGCCCGTGCCGCCGATCGGAGAGCTGACCCGGATCGAGCAGGTCCACCTGGACCGCCTGGAGCACCAGGGGATCTTCACCACGGGCATGCTGCTCGAGGTCAGCGAGACGCCGACCCGGCGTCAGACCCTGGCCGACCAGCTCGCCGCGACGACCAACGACGTCCTGACCTGGCGGGACGAGGCCCTGATGCTCAACCTCGCGAGCTTCGGGCCGGATGACCACCAGCTCCTGATGCAGGGCGGGATCGACGGGCTGCGTGACATCCTCGCCCTCGACCTCGACGCCTTCCGCGCCCGGATCGGACGCGCGGCGATCGAGCTGAACATGGATCCGCCGGCCGACCTGACGACCTCGAGCTGGTGGGAGCAGGCCCGGACGCTCGAGGACTGACGGGCCGCCGAGCCTGTCCGAGGCGGCGGGCCCCAGATCGCCGGACTACCATGCCCCGGTGACACGAACGATTCCCGAGCGCCTGGCGGCGCTGGCGACCGCCCTCGCGGCGGCGGTGGTCGTGATCGCGATCGCGATCCTTCCGTTCCTGACGCCGGCGTGGGTATCGTTCGAGCAGAGTCGAACCGGGGCGGCGGCCCTGACCGGCTACACGCCGGCCGAGCTCGACGCCGCGACCGGCTCGATCCTCCACGATCTCGTGATCGGGCCGCCCGACTTCGCGGTCACCGTCCGTGGCGCGCCGGTGCTCGAGGAGCGGGAGCGGTCGCACATGCGCGACGTCCGCGGGGTGTTCGGCGGGTTCGGCCTGTTGGCGGTCGTCTCCGCGGTGGGCCTCGTCGTCCTGGCGGCCGGCGCCCGACGGATGGGCCATCCCGAGCGGGCGTGGGCGGCGATCGCGGCCGGCATGCGGGGCCTGATCGTCGGGGTGGCCGTCGCCGGTGTCATCGCCACGTTCGCGTTCGACGCCGCGTTCGAGCTGTTCCACCGGCTGTTCTTCCCGAGCGGCACGTATCTCTTCGACCCGCGGACCGACCACCTCGTCCAGCTCTTTCCCTTCGACTTCTGGTCGGAGACGACGATCGTCCTCGGCGGGCTGATCCTCGTGATCGCGGCCGTCGTGGCCTTCGTCGCCGCTCGTCGGGCGCGGGCGGGCGCCCGAGCGCATGCTGCCGTCGCCTCGGACCTGGCCGACGCGCGGCCCGATCCGGTCCCGGCGGAGCCGGCCACCTCGGCGCCGGCCCGATGAGCGGCGTCCCGATCGCCCGGATCCTGGGCTTCGAGATCCGCCTCCACCTCTCCTGGCTGTTCATCGTCGCGGTCGTGACGGTCACGGTCGCCGGCCGGCTCTCGGCGTTCCAGCCCGAGATCGCGCCCGTCGCGAGCTGGGCGGTCGGTCTCGTCAGCTCGGTCGGGTTCATGCTGACCGTCGTCGCCCACGAGCTCGCCCACGCGCTCGCCGCCCGTCGCGACGGCTCGGATAGCACGACGGTCGTCGTCCACTTCATCGGGTCGCCCGCCATCGTCGACGTGGTCGCCTCGAGCCCTCGGGCGGAAGCGCTTGTCGCGATGGCCGGTCCGATCGCGAGCCTCGGGATCGGGACCGGCCTCATAGCCCTGGCTCTCGCGATCATCGCGCTCGCGCCGGCGCTCGGACCGGTCGCGGACGCCCTCTTCATCGTCGGCGCGCTCGATCTCATCCTCGCCGGGGTCAGCGCGATCCCGGCGTTCCCCCTCGACGGCGGCCGCCTGGTTCGGGCCGTTGCCTGGGCTCGCAGCGGTGACCCGAGGGTCGGGACGCACGCGGCGGGCCTCGTCGGCCGTCTGGTCGGCCGGGCATTGCTCGTCGTCGGCCTCGCGGTGATCGTCCTGAACAGCGACCCGATCGACGGGGTGATGATCGCGCTCGTCGGCTGGTTCCTGAACGCATCCGCCGGCTCGGTCGATCGCTGGCTGTTCCTCGACGGCCTCGTCGCCGGGATCCGGGTCGGAGACGCGATGGAGCCGCAGCTCCAGACCCTCTCCCCCCAGCTCACGCTCGACACGTTCGCCGGCGGCGTCCTCGACGGGTCCGTGGGCCCGGCCCTGCCGGTCGTTCGTGACGAGGCCGTCATCGGCATCGTCGGCGCGGCCCAGGTCCGCCAGGTCGCGCAGAAGAACTGGGCCTCGACCCGGACCGAGGACGTGATGGTCGGCCTGCCCGACCTGCCCACCGCGACGCCGGACGAGAGCCTGACCGTGGCGCTCGACCGGCTCCGACGATCGCACCTCGACGGCCTCCCCGTACTCGACGGCGTCGCCCTGCGGGGCGTCCTCACCCGCCGCTCGATCGCGGCGATCCTCCACGCCCGGGCCGAGGCCGAGGGCCAGGCCCTGTGAGCCGGTCGAGTCGGTCGTGACCGCGCCGTCGACCGGTGCGGCCACCCCGCCCACCGCCGATCGCCTCCTTTCGGTCGAGGAAGCCCGGGCAGCCGTCCTCGCGTCGATCTCCGGCCCGACCGAGGACGAGCTCCTCTACCTCGCCGATGCCCGTGGCCGGATCCTCGCCGAGGACGTGATGAGCCTGACGGCGCTGCCGCCGTGGGACAACTCGGCGATGGACGGATACGCCGTGCGGTCCGCCGACGTCGCGACCGCCACCGACGCGGCCCCGGTCCGGCTCGACGTGATCGCCGAGGTCCGCGCCGGATCCGCTCCCGAGACCGAGGTCCGCCGCGGAACGGCGATCCGGATCGCCACGGGCGCCCCGGTCCCACCGGGCGCGGACGCCGTCGTCCAGGTGGAGCTCACGACGCCGGCATCCGCCGACGGGATGCCGGCCGGCGAGCGCGGACGCGATGCGACCGGCCCGCTGCCGGCCGCAGTGCTCGTCCACGCGGCCGTCGCGCCGGGGAGCGCGATCCGGCGCGCCGGCGACGACCTGCCGGAGGCCGCCTCGGTGCTTGCGGCGGGGACGCGCGTCACGCCGGCGGCGATCGCCCTGGCGGCGGGGAGCGGCAACCCGACGCTCCGTGTCCATCGCCGGCCACGGGTCGGCGTGCTCGCGACCGGTGACGAGATCCGGGCTCCAGGCCGCGACCTCGGGCCGGCCGGGATCCCCGACGCGAACGGACCCGGGCTGATGGCCCTGATCGAGGAGGCTGGTGGCGAGCCCACCACCCTCGGGATCGCCCGTGATCGGCTCGAGGATGTCCGGGCACGACTGAACGCGGCCCGGCATGCGGACCTGGACGCGATCATCGTCTCGGGCGGCGTGTCCGTCGGGCCGTACGACGTCGTCCGGGCGGCGTTCGCGGAGGTCGGCCGGATCGACCTGTGGCGGGTCGCGGTCCAGCCCGGCAAGCCGTTCGCGTTCGGGACCGACGAGCGACCGGATGGCCGCCGAACGCTCCTCTTCGGTCTGCCGGGCAACCCGGTCTCGACGTTCGTGACGTTCGAGCTGTTCGTCCGGCCCGCGATCCGGCGGCTGGCCGGCGTGCGCGAGGATCGCCTGCTCCGGCCGATCGACCGGGCGGTCCTCGTCGACGCGGCCACGAAGAGCCCGGGCCGGCGCGCCTTCCTCCGCGTGATCGCCGAACGGGACGCGGTTGGCGCGCCGATTCGCGACGCCGAGGGCCGCGTCCGGGTGCGGCTGGCGGGAGGGTCGGCGGGGCAGGGGAGCCACGTGCTGTCGGCGCTCGCCCTGGCCGATGGCCTCGCGGTCGTGCCCGAGGCGCTCGATCGGCTGGCGCCGGGGTCGCCCGTCGATCTATGGTGGATCGACCTCGACTGACGACCTGAGCACGCCGGGCGGGCCAACCCCCGTCCGCACGAACGAGCCCTTGGAGGTGCCATGGCCCGGGACATCCCGCCGAGATCGGAGCGCCGCCGCCTGACCCACGTCGACCGGTCCGGCCGGCCGCGCATGGTCGACGTCTCCGACAAGCCGTCGACCGCGCGGCGGGCCGTCGCGGAAGCCCTCGTCGCCGTCTCGCCGGAGACGATGAGCCTCGTGATCGACGGCGGCGGCCCGAAAGGCGACGTCCTGGGTGTCGCGGAGCTGGCCGGAGTGATGGGCGGCAAGCGGACGAGCGACCTGATCCCGCTCTGTCATCCGCTGGCGCTGACCGATCTCGTTGTCGCGGTGACGCCGGACCGTGCCGCCGGCGTCCTCCGGATCCGGGCCGAGGCGGCGACGAC
>DATLVO010000108.1:0-9513 GCA_035577485.1 Verrucomicrobiia bacterium | reverse complement strand
TCGCCCGCCGCTCCGGGTCGGGGTCTGCATCTGCTACGACGTCGAGTTCCCGGAGGTCCCGCGGCTGCTGGCGATCGACGGCGCCCAGCTGATCGCCGTGCCCTCGGCCGACATGGAGCCGTACCGGGCGCAGCAGGCGGCGAACCTGATGAGCCGGGCGATCGAGAACAACGTCCACGTCGCGCTCGCCAACACCGTCGATCGCAGATCCGCGGCGACGTTCTTCGGCGGCAGCGGGATCGCCGCTCCCGATGGCGGCCTCGTCTCCGCGGGCTACCTCCGGCCGCGACTCGTCACCGCGACGCTGACGGATGCGGCGGTCGAGGCCTCCGGCGGCGCGGGCTCCAGCCTCCGGGAGCGCCGGCTCGAGACGTTCGGCCGGCTGCTCGAGGACTAGGCGGGGGCCGCCGGTCTGGCCTGGGGCGCGTCGGCATCGCTCCGCATCCGAGATCGGACGCTCGGCGGGATGACAGCCGTTTCCGGCCGCGCCCGTCCGCTTTCGGAGTCCGAAATCGGACAACACCGGCCCGGCCGCGATGGGATTCCGCGCGGCGTTCGATATCGGACATTCACGCCGGGCCTGCGGCCTCGTCCGGGAGCGCCGACGGAGAACTCGCTACAGCGCCCCCACGTACGCCTGCTCGCCGTGGATCGATTCATCGAGACCGGCCAGCTCGCCCGCCTCGTCGACCCGGACCGGGGTCACGCGGTTGATGAGCCAGAGCATGCCCCACGTGAAGACGAAGGCCCAGACGACCGCGAGCACGACGGCGCCGACCTCGGCGACGAAAAAGCCCGGGTTGCCCGAGAAGAGACCGTCGGCCCCGGCGGGGTTGAACGTCTTCGTCGCGAACAGGCCGAGCATCACGATGCCGAGCGACCCACCGACGCCGTGGACGCCCCAGACATCGAGCGCGTCGTCGAGCTTCAGCCGGTTCTTCGCCGCCACCGCGAGATAGCAGACGGCCCCCGCGGCGCAGCCGATGATCACGGCCGTCACCGGCGACACGTAGCCGGCGGCCGGGGTGATCGTCGCGAGACCGGCGACGGCACCGGTCAGCAGCCCGAGGAACTTCGGCCGACCGGTCACCCGCCAGTCGATCGCCAGCCAGACCATCGCCGCGAAGGACGCCGCGACGTCGGTGTTGAGGAACGCGACGGCGGTCACGGAGTCGACCCGGAACTCGCTGCCCGCGTTGAACCCGTACCAGCCGAACCACAGCAATCCCGTGCCGAGGGCGACGAGCGGGATGCTGTGCGCGCCGCCGTCGGAGCCGCGCCGCCGTCCCACGAAGAGCACGGAGGCGAGGGCCGCCATCCCGGCGATCGCGTGGACGACGATGCCGCCGGCGAAGTCGAGGACCCCGCGCTCGGCCAGGAAGCCACCGCCCCAGATCATGTGCACGAACGGGAAGTAGACGAGCAGGAGCCAGCCTGTCAGGAACAGCATGTAGGCCTTGAACGTGACCCGGTTGGCGAACGCGCCCGTGATCAGGGCCGGGGTGATGATCGCGAACATCATCTGGTAGGCGATGAAGACGATCGCCGGGATCGTGTCGTTGAGCGTCGACGGCGTGTCGAGCGTCACCCCGTTGAGGAACGCCATGTCGAGGTTGCCGATGATCCCGCCCTTGCCACCGCTGAAGCACAGCGAGTAGCCGACGACGAACCACAGCACGGTGGTCCAGCCCATCGAGACGTAGCTCTGGATCATGATCCCGAGCACGTTCCGGCGGCCGACCAGACCGCCGTAGAAGAACGCCAGGCCCGGCGTCATCAGCATCACGAGGCTCGTGCACAGGAGCATGAACCCCGTGTTGCCCGTGTCCAGGTTCGCCACGTTCGCTCTCCTTCTCTGCCGGTGATGAGCCGGGTCAGCCGCGCCCGGGTCGGCCCTGCCCGGGTCAGCCCTGGCCGGCGCCGGCGGCGGTCCGGGTCGCCCAGTACGCCCGCCAGCCGCCGTGATCGGAGATGTCCGTGTGGGCCTGCGCGAGCTCCCGGGGATAGAGGATCCCCGGCACGACGCGGCCGTCGGCGAGGCTGACCGGTCCCCGGTACAGGCCGGGCGGTTCGCCCGCTTCGACCCGGCGCCAGACCTCGTCGGGGACGCGATAGATCTCGCCCGTGACGGAGACGCCGCCCTCGGGGACGACGTACATCCCCGGGTGGACGTCGCCGATCGAGTGGATCCGGTAGATCGGCGCGGTCTGGGTCTCTTCGACGAACTCGGCGCCGTCGAGGTTGGCGTGCAGCGCCAAGCCGCGCATCAGGGTTCCGTTGACGAACAGCAGGTCGGATGCCATGGGCTCTCCAGGAACGTGGCAGCCGGGCGGCTCAGGGGGATCCGCCCGGCTGCAGGGACAGGCTCAGACGGGGGCCCCCGCCGGCTCCGCTTCCGGCGGAGTCGTGATCGCGGTCTTCAGCTCGGCCACCGTGGCGTGGCCCTCGCGGTAGGCGACGGCCCAGATCACGGCGGCTCCGAGGAGGTAGCCGATCCAGACCTCGTTCGGGGCGACGAGCGTCAAGCCGTTGCCGTTCGACTGGAGGATCAGCCCGGCCGGGTTGTGGATCAGCCCGACGAAGGCGAGGATCGCGGCGATCACCGAGTAGACGATCGCCCGGCTGTAGTGCTTGTCGATCACGAAGACCGCGATCGCACCGAGCATCAGGCCGGCGAGGACCGCACCCGAGCCGAGGATCGCCATCCCGCTGTACAGGACGCCGTTCCCGGCGAGGACGTCGAAGCCGACCTTGCCGGCGTTCGTGCCGGCCGAGACGAGCGCGTTGTCGACCAGCGTCCCCGCCCACTGGGCGATGTTCGGGATCAGGGCAAGGACGATCGCCGGGGCGTATTTCGCCTTCGACGTCTGGAACGCCTGCGACCCGATCACGAGACCGATGAACAGCAGGATCGGGAACAGCGCCGCCCGCGGGATGACCGCCAGGAAGAAGCCAGTCACCCCGAAGAAGCAGATCAAGGCGATCACGACGCCCGTGGCCAGCGAGTAGCCGATCCGGCCGCCGACGGCCTTCCAGCCGGGATGGCCGATGTAGACCGCGGGCGGGAACGGGCTGCCGAGGAACGAGCCGATGATCGCGCCGGCTCCGTCCGCGAGGAGGATGTTGCGGAGGTTGTAGTTGTCGCCGGCCGCCGATGCGCTCTCGACGTTGTTCATCCCCTCGGTGAAGTTGTAGACGCCGAGCGGGATGGCGGTCGCGAGCAGCGGGGCCACGTCCGTGAGGCCGCTGATCACCTCGGTCCCCGGGCGCGGCAGGTGGATGCCGAACTGGAGGAACGAGTCGCCGACGGCCTTCGGGTCGAGACCGTGCCAGCCGAACACGAAGTACGACAGCCAGCCGATGATCGTGCCGACGATGATCGCGGCCAGCCCGCCGGGGATCCCGAACGGCAGCCGGACGCCGGCCGTCCACGACAGCATCACGATCGCGAAGGTCGCGAGGGCGATCCAGGCGGCGTTCCACATCTCGAACGCCGCGCTCATCGAGATGAACGCGATCGAGATCCCGGCGAGCGTGCCGAGCATCGCCGCGCGCGGCGTGTACCGCCGGATCGCTGGGCCGATGAACGCGCCGATCAGGACGACGATCCCGATGAAGAACGCCCAGGCGAGGCCGGCCTCCCAGGCCTTGATCACGTCACCGTTCGTCTTGATGACGACCGGCAGCATGATCACGAACGTGACGAAGAAGTAGTGCGGCACGCTCGGGCCGTACGGCATCGCGGCCACGTCGTCGCGGCCTTCCTTCCGGGCGAGCCGATACGCGAGGTAGGCGTAGTACAGGTTGCCGATCGGGAGGGCGATCCCCAGGGCCGGCAGGATGCGCCCGAAGACGATGTCGTTCGGGAGCTTGATGACGAACAGGACGAGGCTCGACAGAACGAGGACGTTGAGCAGGACGTTCGTCCCGAGCCCGAAGAACGCGTTCCAGTCCCCGGGGACCCAGAGACGTGGCTTGTAGGCGCTGGATTGCTGCTGCATGGATTCCTTCACTCCTCCGCATGTGCCTCAGACCGACGCCGGGCCGTCAACCAACGGCCGCTCCCGCCGCCGCCGGCTGCCTGCCGGTCGCGGTCGCCAACGCCCGCAGGAACCGCTCGGAATCGCTGACCCAGCCGAAGATCCCGCCCTGGGCCTTGATCATCTCGAGGGCGACCCGCTGGAACTCCGGGAAGTAGGAGCCGACAGCATCCGACAGGACGAGGGCGTCGTAGCCCCGGTCGTTCGCCTCCCGGACGCTGGTGTGGACGCAGACCTCGGTCGTCACGCCGCACACGACCAGCTGCTTGATCCCCTTCATCTTCAGGATCGCATCGAGGTCCGTGGCGTAGAAGGCGCCCTTGCCCGGCTTGTCGACGATCGGCTCGCCCTCGATCGGGTAGACCTCCTCGACGATGTCGTGACCAAGCTCACCCCGGACGAGGATCCGGCCCATCGGCCCGACATCCCCGATCGTGATCTTGCCCCGGCCGCGGACCTTCTTGGATGGGGGGAGATCGGACAGGTCGGCCCGATGGCCTTCCCGGGTATGGATCACGAAGATCCCGGCCTCGCGGCACGCCTTCAGGACGCGCTCGGCCGGTGGCAGCGCCTTCAGCAACGGCGAGGTGTCGTTGCCGAGGGCTTCGCCGAAGCCGCCCGGATACACGAAGTCGCGCTGGAAGTCGATCATCAAGAGCGCGGTCATCGCGGGCTCGAAATCGAATCCGTAGGGTTCTGCTTCGACGGTCGCCATACGTGCGTCCTCCTCTGATCAGGATCGTCCGACTGGGGCGGGGATCGGATCGGGCACGATCCGGGTCCCCGTCTGACCCGCGATCGCGCGTTCCAATGCGGCCGGCGTCGTGATCAGGACCTCCTTGCCGCCGCGAGCCAGGAAGTCGACGGCCGCCTCGACCTTGGGTCCCATGCTGCCCCTGGGGAACTCGCCCTCGGCGAGATAGCGGGTCGCCTCGGCGGCCGTCATCGATGCCAGCAGGCGCTGGTCGGGCTGGTGGAAATGCCAGGCGACCTGCTCCACGCCCGTCGACAGGACGAGGAGCGGCACCTCCAGGCTGGACGCGAGGAGGGCCGACGCCCGGTCCTTGTCGATGACCGCCTCCACGCCCTCGTAGCCACGCGCCGTCTCGACGACCGGGATCCCGCCGCCGCCGACGGCGACGACCACGAACCCGGCGTCGACGAGCGCCCGGATCTGGGCCGACTCGACGATCCGCAGGGGCTTCGGCGACGGGACGACCCGCCGGTAGCCGCGCCCCGAGTCCTCGATCATCCGCCAGCCGTTCTGCCGCTCCTTCGTCGCGGCCTGGTCGGCGTCGTAGAACGGCCCGATCGGCTTCGACGGGTCGCCGAACGCCGGGTCCTCGCGGTCGACGACCGTGTGGGTCAGGACGTAGGCGACGCGGTCGGGGAGGCCGCGCGCGGCGAGCTCGTTCAGCAGCGCCATCGCGAGGATGTGGCCGATCCCGCCCTGCGAGTCGGCCGACGACATCTCGAGCGAGAGCGCCGGGACCGGGGCGCTGTCGCCGACGAGCTCGGAGCGGAGGAGGATGAACCCGACCTGGGGCCCGTTGCCGTGGGTCAGGACGATGCCCCAGCCGCCGGCGACGAGGGTCGCGATGTGGCGGGCCATCTCGACGGCGTTGTCGTACTGCTCGGCGATCGTTCCTCGCTGCCCGTCGAGGATCAGGGCGTTGCCGCCGATCGCCACGACCGCACGACCTGCGCTCATGCCGCGGCCCCGATCCCGAGACCGCGCGCGACGGCCCGGACGGCGAGCTCGAAGCAGGCCAACGGCGCGCGCGCGATCCCGGCCCCGATCTGGCCCACGCCCGCCTCGCGATGGGCGATCCCGGTGTTGATCACCGGGGCGATGCCGGTCTCGACGACCCGTCGGGCATCGATGCCGGTCGGTGTCCCGGAGAAGCCGAGGGACGGCAGCCCGTAAGCCGAGTTCTTCGCGAGCGTGATCCGCTCCATCAGCCGGGTGAAGGCGATCGCGTCTGCCGGCGTGCCGCCGACGAACCGGACGATCGCCGGTGCCGCGGCCATCGCGAACCCGCCGATCCCGAACGTTTCGGTGATCGCGCTGTCGCCGAGGTCCGGGTTCGCGTCGTCGGGTCCGTAGCCCGGGAAGTACAGGCCCTCGGGCACGCCGACCGGCGACGTGAACCAGCTGGAACCCGTCCCGCTCAGCCGGATGCCGAAGTCGACGCCGTTCCGCGACATCGCCGTCACCACCGTCGACCCCTCGATCCCGGCGGCCGCGTCGAGACCGGACTTGCAGGCCGCCATCGAGAGGTTGAGGAAGAAGTGGTCGTTCGCCCGCAGGAACGTGAACACCTCGGCCGCGGTCTCGCTCCCGAGCGATGTCGCGACCGTGGGCGCGATCGCCCGGGTGAACAGCGACGTCGCCGCGACGTTCCGGTTATGGCCCTCGTCGCCCATCTGGAGGGCCTGGGCCGTGATCGCGCGCAGGTCGACGGGACCGCCGATCTGGAGGACCTTCGAGAGGGACGGTCCCAGCGTCGTCACGAACCACCGCAGCCGCTCGATCACCGAGTCGTCGTACGCGCCGAAGCGAAGCACCTTGCCGAGGCCCTCGTTGAGGGTCGCGAACGCGCGGTTGCCGGCCGCGGCGTTCTCGATCACCGCGACGGGCATCGACGGCGAGAGGACCCCGGCCATCGGCCCGACGGCGCCATGGTCGTGGCACGGAGCGAACACGATCTTGCCGTCGTCGAGGAGGCGCCGGGCGTCCGCGGGGGTCGCGGCCCAGCCCTCGAACAGGCATGCTCCGATTGCGGCCCCCTGCACCGGGCCACACATCGCCGCCCACTCGATCGGCGGGCCGCTGTGGAGCAGCATCCGCCCGGCGAGGCCATCGATCACCTCGCTCGCGAGGCGCACGTCGACGAGCGACGGTTGCGCAGCCAGGATCCGCTCGACCGCTTGCGCGTTGGCCGTCGCGATCGTGCGGCCGACGTCGTCGAGCGGGTCGTCCTCGAGAGCGGCCAGCAGGAATCCGAGCTCGCGATCACCCGCCGCGGGTGGCCGCCAGTCGAGCGCCACGACCGGCGCGCCGGCCGCCCGGATCGGGTCCGCGAACCCGGCGAGGCCGATGTTGATCGCGCGGACGCCCTCGGTCAGCGGCCCGGCCGGCGCGATGGCCGCCATCACTCGGCCGCTCCGACCAGGGGTCCGCCGGGGACATCCGTCGCCGTGCTTGCCGTCTGCCTCGCAATCGCCGCCGCGAGGAGGGCAGCGCGGGCGTTGCTCGACTCGAGCATGACTCCCGTCTGGGCCAGGATGCGCTCCTGGCGGACCAGTCCCTGCGGGTCCAGGTCGGTGCCACAGACCGACGCGACGACAAGGAGGTGCCGTCCGGCGGATGTCGCGAGGGCCATCGCGTCCGCGATGGCCGGCGCGATGGCCTCCGCCGGATCGGGATGCGAGCCGAAGCCCAGGACGACGTCGAGCAGCAGGACGCCGACGGCCGGCTCCTCGGCCGTGGCCACGATGTGCTCGTTGCGCAGTCGTGGGTCGATCATCGGGTGGGGCCGCCCGACCGTGTACTCGTCGTCGCCGAGGTCGATGATCCGGTCGTGGCGCTCGGTCCCGAGGACCGCGCGGATGACCAGCTTCGCCTCGCCGGCGAGCGACCCACCCGAGAAGAGCCCCCGGATGTCGCCCGAGCCGGGCGCGAGCCGGGCCGCCGCCTCGACGGCCTGGGCTTCCAGCTGCGGGTCCGCGAGGGCGGCGAGGGCGCTGGCCATGCCCACCGGGACCTGCTCGCGACGTGCCAGGGCGACCGCGAGACGCGCCGCCGATTCGAAGGTTGCCGCGGGGTGGGCCCCGACGGCGCGGATCGCCTCGGGGTCGCCGCCGAGGAAGGTCACCACGATCGGCTTGGGCGACGATCGGACGGTCTCGAGGATCCGGGCGGCGACGGCAGGCGACGGGGGTTTGGAGATCAGGACGATCACCTCGGTCGCGGGGTCGTCCAGCAGCCGGCGGATCGCCGCGAGCATCGTCGTCCCGCCGACGCGCTCGTCCAGGTCGCGGCCGCCCGTTCCGAAGGCATGCGAGACGCCAGAGCCGAGGCGATGGATGAGCGACGTCACCTCCTGCAGACCCGTCCCGGAGGCACCGACGAGGCCGATCGGACCGCGCCGGACGGCGTTCGCGAAGCCGAGCGGCACGCCGGCGACGATCGCCGTCCCGCAGTCGGGGCCCATGACGAGGAGGCCCCGCTCGTCTGCGAGGGCCTTGAGCTCGATCTCGTCCTCGATCGGGACGTTGTCGCTGAACAGGAACACGTTCAGCCCGCGCTTGAGCGCGCGCAGGGACTCGGCCGTGGCGTACGTGCCCGGCGTCGACACGAGCGCCAGGTTGGCGTCTGGCAGCTCGGCCAGCCCCTCGCGAAGCGTCTGGGCCGAGCGTGCCTCCTGGGCCGTGTCGGCAGCGCCACCGCCCTCGGTCAGGAGGGCCGCCGCACGCGCGAGGGCGGCGTCCGCGATCCCGGCATCGAGGGCGGCCACCGCGACGACGAGATCGTTCGGTCCGGCGTCCGCCGCGGCCGCCTCGGACAGGCCGGCTTCGGCGAGCACCGCGAGATTGGCCGGCGTCGCCATCACGAGCCCGGCCCGCTGGATCCCATCGACCTGCTCGAGCTGCGCCGCGATGCCCATGAGCTCGACCGAGTCGCGATAGCTGTTTCGATGGATCGCGCCGCGGACGACGAGGGTCACGCGGCGACCCGCCCCGGACGAGCCCGACCGGCCGTCGCCTGCCGGGCCCCGGCGATCTCGAGCGCGCAGAACAACCCGACGAGCGTGTCGGATCCCGAGGTGGCGCCATATGCCATCGCCCGCTCGATCGCGGTCGTCAAACCATCGGTCCGGCCGGCGGCCAGGGCGACGAGCACGTCATGGAGCCGCTCGGCGAAGGCGCCCCGGGTGGCATGGCCGAGCATCGCCGCGCCGATCGCCGTCGTCCGGGTCGGTGCGGCGGCGACGATCGCGCCGGCGATCGCATCCCGGGCTGGGTGCGTCGACGCCTCGAGCCCGGCCAGCAGCCCGACCAGATAGTCGTCGCCCGACGGTGTCGATCCCGACCCGAGGCCGATCAGGTCGACGGTCGGATTCAGGGCCGAGGCCACGTCTCCTGCGGCGAGGGCGTCCCGTTGCCTCCGAATGCAGCCGGCGGCGACCGCCAGCCACGGATCGCCCGGCCGGTCGCGGCCCGAGAGCAGGGGCGCGAGCCCACCTGCCGGGGCGCGATCGGCGGCCAGGGCGCGGGCGGTGGTCCCGGCTCGGATCAGCCGCTTCGTCATCCGCACGTGCGCGGACGTGGGCAGGGCCGGCGACCAGGTCTGGGCGCGCGACGCGTCGATCGTGACGCCCGCCGTCGGGATAGACCAGCCCTGGGCCTCCGGCAGCAGCGCCATTCCCCGTTCGATCCCGACCGTTCGCAGGTCCGGCGTGCCACCGAC
>DATLVO010000107.1:0-24015 GCA_035577485.1 Verrucomicrobiia bacterium | reverse complement strand
GTCGATCTCGCGATCGTGGAGGTGGGGCTCGGCGGCCGCCTCGACGCGACCCACGCCTGGGACGGCGGCGTGGCCGCGATCACGAACGTCGACCTCGATCACATGGACCGGCTCGGACCGACGATCGCCCACATCGCCCGGGAGAAGGCGGCGATCATCGAGCGCGGCGACCTCGCGGTGACGGGCGCCACCGGGAAGGCGCGGGCAATCGTCGCGCGGCGCGCCCGCCGGCTGGGGGTCCCGCTCGCGATCGTCGAGCCGGCGACGGTCGTCGGGCTCGATCGCGATGGCCTCGAGGTTGACCTGACGGGCCTCGGACGAACGCGGGTGGGCCTGCGCGGCCGCCACCAGGCGGCCAACGTCGCGATCGCCGATGCGGTCCTCGATGCGCTCGAGGCGGCGGGGATCGCCGCGGTCCCCGCCGAGGCCCGCCGCCGCGGCTACGCCGATGCGCGGTGGTCGGGTCGTCTCGAGCTGCTGACGATCGACGGTCGGGACGTCCTCCTCGACGGCGCCCACAACCCGGCCGGTGCGGCGACGCTCGCGACCGCCCTCGACGACCTGCGGCCGTTCCTCGGTCCGGGCACGCCGACGCTGGTCACCGCCACGATGGCGGACAAGGACGTGGCCGGGGTCGTCGCTGCCCTGGCGTCATCGACGACGCTCCGCGACGCGCGGATCGTGGCGACACAGCTCACCATGGCCAGGGCCCTGCCAGCGGTCGAGCTCGGGCGGGCCTGGCGGGCCGCCGGCTGGGACGGCGCCGACGGCGGCCGACGATCCGTCGCGATCGTCCCCGATCCCGATGCGGCGCTCGACCTCGTCCTCGGCGGCCCTCCCGGCCCGGTCGTCGTCGCCGGCTCGCTGTACCTGGTCGGGGCCGTCCGGGCCCGCCTCGTCGACGATCCGCTCCTCCGCGATCCGGTGGACAATCGGCGGTGATGACGGATCGAACGGCCACCGGCGGTGTCGTACCCGCGCGACCGGCCGCAGGCGGCGGCGCGGCGACGCCGTCCTACGAGCTGCCGGAAGGCGCGACTCCCGGCATCCCGGGGCCCATCCGGCCGACCCGGATCGGGTCGCGCGACTTCGAATGGGGTCGCCGGACGTACGTCATGGGGATCCTCAACGTGACCCCCGACTCGTTCTCGGGCGACGGGCTGCTCCCGGGCGGCGATCCGGTCAGGCGCGCCGTCGCGCTCGGCCGGACGATGGCCGAGGAGGGCGCGGACCTCCTCGACGTCGGCGGCGAGTCGAGCCGGCCGGGGCACGTCGAGGTGTCGGCCGCCGAGGAGATCGCCCGGGCCGTGCCGGTGATCGCGGCGCTCCGGGCCGCCTTGCCGGACATGCCCCTGAGCGTCGACACGGTGAAGCCCGAGGTGGCATCGGCGGCCCTCGACGCCGGCGCGGACCTCGTGAACGACGTCTGGGGCGTCGCCACCGACGACGCCCTTCTCCGCCTGGCCGCGGACCGTGGCGCGCCGATCGTCGTGATGCACAACCGGGCCGAGGCCCGCTACGTCAACCTCATGCCCGAGATCCTGGCCGACCTGCAGGCGGCGATCGAGCAGGCCCTGCAGGCCGGCGTCGCCTGGGATTCGATCATCGTCGACCCGGGCTTCGGCTTCGGGAAGACCGCGGCCCATAACCTCGTCCTCCTCCGGGAGCTCGCCCTGATCCGGACGCTCGGCCGGCCGGTCCTCCTCGGGACGTCGCGGAAGTCGACGCTCGGGAAGGTCCTCGACCTCGCCGCCGACGAGCGCCTGGAGGCGACCCTAGCGACCACGGCCCTGGGCGTCGCGGCCGGCGTCGACATCGTCCGGGTCCACGACGTCCGGCCGAACGTGCGGGTGGCCCGCATGTCGGACGCGATCGTGCGGTCATCGGCCGCCCCGGCCGGCCCGGCCGGCCAAGCCGGGGTCACGGGCCTCTCCGAGGACGCACGATGACTGACCGCATCGTCCTCCAAAACATCCGCCTGCAGGGCCGCCACGGCTACTACGACCACGAGCTCGAGACGCCCCAGCCGTTCGAGGTCGACGTCGAGCTCCTGATGAACCTCCAGCCGGCCGGCATCGACGACGACCTCGAGAAGTCGATCGACTACGGGCGCGTGTTCGAGATCGTCCGCCAGATCGTCGAATCGACGTCGTACCGGCTCCTCGAGGCCCTCGCGGAGGCGATCAGCCACGAGCTGCTCGCCGCGTTCCCCGCGACCGAGGTCGGCGTCCGGGTCCGCAAGCCGAAGGTCCAGCTCAGCGGCCCGCTCGACTTCGCGGGCGTTGAAGTCTGGCGGCGGCGCCCCTCGAGCTAGGTCGCGGACCTCCCGTCAGCGCCGGCTACGGGTTGGCCGGCCGGGTCCCGAGCGTGACCGTGGCGGTGATCGTCTTCCCGCCGCGGAGAACCGTCAGGACGACGGTGTCACCGGGCGAGTACTGCGACAGGTCGGCATCGAGCGGATGGAGGGCGTCGATCACCTGGTTCCCGATCTTCGTGATGATGTCGCCTTCCTTCAGCCCCGCCTTGGCGGCCGGCCCCGTCGCGACCACGGCCGGGTCGCTCGTCGTCGGGTCCGCGTGGACCCACGCGCCATCGGTCGCCGAGAGGCTGTTGTCCTTCGCGAGCTGGGCGTCGATCGGGACGTAGTGGATGCCGATGTATGGGCGAGCGAGCGGCTGACCCGCGAGCGCCTGTCGCATCATCGGCCGGGCGATATTGATCGGGATCGAGAACCCGATGCCGCTCGCGTCCTTGGCGATCGCGGTGTTGACGCCGATCACGGCCGCGGACGAATCGAGGAGCGGCCCGCCGCTGTTCCCCGGGTTGATCGCCGCATCGGTCTGGATCAGGTTCCGGAGATCGCCGCCGTCGGTCTGGATGTGGCGGCCGGTGGCCGAGACGATGCCGCTGGTGACCGTGTTCGAGAACGTGCCGAGCGGGCTGCCGATCGCGACCACGAGCTCGCCGACCTTGAGGCCGTCGGAATCGCCGATCGTCGCGGCGGGCAGGCCGCTGGCCTCGACCTTCAGGATCGCCAGGTCGGTGAGCGTGTCGACGCCGTAGACCTTGCCCTCATAGCGCAGCCCATTCTTCAGCTCGACGGTCAGGCTGGTCGACCCGGCGACGACGTGGCGATTCGTGAGGATCCAGCCGCTCGCGTCGAAGATGATCCCGGACCCGACGCCCTCCTGCGGCTGCTGGACGATGCTGTTCGGATCGACCCCTTCGGTGAAGATCCGGACGACCGACGGGCCGGCCTTCGCGGCGACGTCGATGATCGCGGAGGACTCGTCCAGGGTGACCGGCTGCTTCACGGTGGCCGGGTTGGCGTTCGAGCCCGCCGCCGGCGCGATCGGGGCCGGCCGGTCGAGGGCGCCCGTGGCGTTGAGGGCGAGGACCGTGCCACCAGATGCCAGGATCGCCGCCGCGAGCGCCGCGGCCATGACCGTGCCCATGCCGTTCGTGCGTCGCGTCGGAGCTGCTACCGGTGCCGGCCGCGGAGGAACCGGGCTGGCGCTCTCGAACCATCGCTCCGGCGTCGGATCGGGGTCGGCCCAGCGAGACTGTGACCAGTCGGTTCGCGGCTCCGGCGGCGGCGAGAACGAGGCCGTCGTCGCCGGGCCAGTCGCGGGCGGCGGGGGGGTGGTGAATTCCGCCCCGGCGTCGGACGGCGTGGCCGGGTCGGGCTGGCCCCAGCCACGCGTCTCGTGCGGCTGGGTCTCGTCGTCTGGTCGGGACGGATCGGTCATCGGGGCGGTCTCGTTTTGTCGTGGAGCGGATCGATCGCGTCGGCGGTGACCGCCGGGTGCGCGGGAAGCGTGAGCATCGGCAACCTAGCCTGAGGACCGGCGGTTCAGGCGGGGCCGCCCGGTCGGTGAAGAATCCACTACCTTCGACGCGGCCGCCGGCGCCTCGGCCGGCGTCCCGGCCTGTTCCTGGGTGGCTCCGCCCGCGAGGCCGCCGCCCGCCGTCGTCGCCGTCGTCGCCGCGTCCTCGGTGCGGGGATCGGCCGGCAAGGCGACTCGGAACGTCGTCCCCGCACCGAGCCGGCTGCTCACCTCGACCGAGCCGTGGTGCATGTCGACGATCGAGCGGACGATCGCCAGGCCGAGACCGCTGCCGCTGCCGCGGGCTTCGTTCGCCCGCGAGCCGCGGTAGAAGCGCTCGAAGATCCGCGGCAGCTCGGCGGGCTCGATCCCAACGCCGGTATCGCTGACCTCGATCATCGCGCCGCCGTCGTCGGTCGCGTGGGCCGTGATCGCGACCTCGCCACCGGGCTCGGTGAACTTGATCGCATTGCCGACGAGGTTCGTGACGACCTGGCCGATCCGCTGCGGGTCGTGCCGGAGGCGGAGCGGTGAGTCCGGCATGCTGAGGGACAGCGTCACGGCGCGGCGGCGGGCGGCCGGGCCGGCCTGCTCGACCGCCGACTCGATCGCCGCCCGCAGGTCGTCCGGCCGGAGATCCAGCAGGACCAATCCCGAATCGAGCTTCGAGAGCTCGAGCAGGTTCTGGGCGAGCCAGTCGAGGCGTTCGAGCTGGATCCGGCTGTTGTCCAGGAACTCCGCCCGCGCCTGCGGGTCGTCGCCGGCACGCTCCGTGAGCAGCTCGTTGAAGGTCAGGAGGGCGGCGATGGGCGTTCGCAGCTCGTGCGATACGTCGGCGAGGAAGTCCCGGCTCCGGTCGCGGTCGCGTCGGATGATCGCGACGCTCTCCTCGAGCTGGTCGGCCATCGCATTGAACTGGATCGCGAGCGCGGTCAGCTCCGACGAGCCGGCCCGGACATCGGCGCCCGGGATCCGCCGGCCCAGCTCGCCTTCGGCGAGGGCCCGGGACGCCTCGGTCAGTCGCCGCAGCGGCGTCGTGACCCGGATCGCCATCGCGGCCGCCACGATGACCGCGATGCCCAGGGCGACCGCGCCGACGGCGGCCGCGATCGTCGTGACGTTGTCGATCGTGACCTGGCGAACCGTGTACGGGTTCGAAAGCCGGACGAGGATGTCGTACGGGAAGTCGGTCTGGGTCGCCGTGCGGATCAAGGGCTCGGCCTGGCCCTCCTCGCGGCTGAGACCGGGCCGGTCCGGCGCCTCGACGACGGCATGGAACGTCCCGCCGGTCGCGGGGACGATCGCGTTCGCATCGCCGCCGCTCGCCGGCTGCCGGCCGAGCACGATGTCGACGTCCGCCTGCGCCAGATGGTCCGCGATGAAACGCTGGGTCGTGTCCGACCGGAGGACCGCAGCCACGCCCGGGTTCACGACGTCGTTCTTGTCGATGACCGGCTTCCCGTCCGCGTGGTCGAAGGCCAGGTTGTCGACGTACTGCGCCACGAGGTCGGTCCGGGCCTCGAGGTCGGCCTGCTGCTGCTGGCGGAACTGGTCGTCTAGGCGGTTCAGGACGAACACGGTCACGAGGAACAGGGTCAGCGCGACGACGCCGGCAAAGCCGAGCGTCAGGCGGCTCTGGAGGGTCTTCGGACCCAGCCGCCGTAGGCGGGTCGGGATCAGGCGCGGACGGCGACGGCTGCGCCGCGCGCCCGTCGTCGCATCATCGCTCGGCAAAGGCGTACCCGACCCCGCGGACGGTCATCACGAACGCTGGGACCGCCGGGTCGTCCTCGATCTTGTCGCGAAGATGGCTCACGTGGACGTTGATCGTCTTCTCGTCCTGGTCGAGGGCCTCGTAGTCGCGGAGGAGCTCGAGCAGCTCGGACCGCGTGTAGACGCGGCCGGGTCGCGACGCCAGGTGGCGCAGGATCTCGAACTCGGTCGGCGTCAGGCTGATCCGCCGGTCGCCGCGCTGGACGCGCCGACGCTCGAGGTCGATCACGAGGTCGCCATGGCGGATCACCCGTCCGCCCGCCGCGTCGCTCAGGTCGCCGTACGCCCGCCGGAGCAACGCCTTGATGCGCGACATCAGCTCGCGCAGGCCGAACGGCTTCGTCAGGTAGTCGTCCGCGCCGAGCTCCAGCCCGATCACCTTGTCGACTTCGTCGTCCCGTGCCGTGAGGACGAGGACCGGCGCCTTCGACCCGGCGGCCCGGAGGCGGCGCAGCACCTCGAACCCGTCCATGCCCGGCAGCCGGACGTCGAGGACGACGAGGTCGGGGGCCTGGTTCGTCGCGAAGTCGAGACCCTCCTCGCCGCTCTTCGCGACGGCGACCTGGTAGCCCTCCTGCTGAAGGGCGTACTGGATCCCGCGGGCGACCGCGAACTCGTCTTCGACGATCAGGATCGTGGCGCTCATGGCCGCGATGCTACACCGCACGCCCCGAACGACCCGGAACCGCGTTGCCAGCCGTTGACCTTGCCTCGTGGTAACCTGATTGCCGTTCCGGGCGCCCCAGACGCGCTTTCGCCTCAGGCACACGCGCTGGTGAGCCGCGCCCGCTCCAGACGGTCTCAACTCGAGGGTCCTCCCGATGTCCACCGCCACGTCCAGCCGCCCGAGTCTCGCCGCGGAGCCGCGCGAGATCATCGGCAAGAAGGTCGCCGGTCTCCGCCGCGAGGGTCGCCTGCCGGCGGTCGTGTTCGGCCACGGCATCAGCTCCGAGAGCGTCTCGGTCGACGCCCACGACTTCGAGCTGCTTCGCCGCAAGGCAGGCCAGAACGCCCTGATCGACCTCTCGGTCCACGGCAAGGCGTCCCGGCCGGTGCTGGTCCACGGCGTCCAGGTCCACCCGGTGAACCGCCGACCACTGCACGTCGACCTGTACCTGGTCCGGATGACCGAAGAGCTGATCGTCGACGTTCCCCTCGTCGCGATCGGCACGTCGCTCGCCGTCGAGAACCTCAACGGCACGCTCCTCCATCCGATCGAGGCCGTCAAGGTCAAGGCGCTTCCCGATCACCTGCCGCAGCAGATCGAGTACTCGATCGACGGCCTCGTCGACTTCGACGCGGTCGTCAAGGTCGCCGACCTGCAGATCCCCGGCGACGTGACGCTGTTGACGGATCCTGATGAGGTCGTTGCCAAGGTTCTCCAGTCGCGGCTCCAGGTCGAGGTTGAGGCCGAGAAGGCCGAGGAAGCCGCCGAGGCAGCGGCCGAGGCCGAGGCCGAGGGCGCACCGGAGGCCGAGGGCGAGCCAGCCGCGGAGGGCGAGGCCGAGACTTCGGGCGACGAGGGCTGACGCCCGCCCGTCACCCAGCCATCGGGGTCACCCGGGCTCAGTCGGCGGCCGCGCTGTCCGGCTGCCAGCCGTCCGTCGCGGCCGGCCGGTCGCGGGTGATCACGTCCGGATCCCGGTCGCGGTCACGGTCGGCAGCCGCAAGGTCAGCTCCCGTGGCGTCCGGCGCTCCAGGCGGCGGCGCAGCGACGCTTCGAACCGGCGGCGGACGTCCGGCTCCATCTCGGCAAGGAGATCCTCCTCGTCGAACTCGGTCATGAACCGCAGGTAGCCCTCGACGTCGAATGGATGCTCGAGCAACCCGGCCGATGCGCGGACGTCCGCGAAGCCGGCGCGGCGCAGCTGGCTGATCGCCCGATCCACGCTGGGGACGTCCCCGGGGCGGTCCTCCCACTCGCGGGCGCCGACTCCGACCTCGTCCAGAGCGTCGTCGAAGTCGGCATCGGGGGCGAAGGCGCGATCGTCGGCGAGCCAGGTCACATAGGCGAGGCGGCCACCGGCAACGAGGACCCGGTGGGCTTCGCGGAGGGCCAGGAACCGGTTCGGGACCAGCTGGAGGACGAACGAGGAGACGGCGACGTCGATCGACCCATCGGCGAGGGGCATCTCGTCGGCGAACGCCACATGCCGCTCGATGCGATCCCGCTCGGCACCGGAGAGGAGGCGATCGGCCTCGGCTCCGGCCATCTCGATCATCCCCGACGAGGCGTCGATCGCCGTGACCCGAACCCGCGGCCAGCGCCGGAGGATGGCGGTCGACAGGGTGCCCGTGCCGGTTCCGATATCCAGGACCCGGGTCGCCCCACCGTCGATGGCGCCGGCGACCTCGTCGAGGACGCCGAGCGCGGCGGGGGCGATGATCGGGGCCCACCACCGGGCATAGCCCGCCGCGATCCGGTCGTAGCGCTCGGCCTGCTCGGTCATGAACCGAATCCTGCCATGCGCGGCGACCGGCGCGGCGGCTCCCCCCGGAGCGGCGGCTCCCCCCGGAGCGGGATCAGGCGGGCGGGGACGTCGCAGGCGGCAGGATCGGGGGTGGACCCAACGGCCGCCGCCAGCCCAGGCGTCGGGCGACCAGGATGCCGGCGATGGCGAGGACGCCGAGGACAGCGAGGATCGGGATCCAGACGATTGCAACGACGATCGCCAGGCTGACGATCGCCTGACCGATGCCGATCAGGGTCGCCGATGCGCGGTCGACCTCGGCCGCCGGGTTCCACTGCTCGGCGACCTGGGTCACCGCGACGACCTCCGTGCCGAACGTGACGGTCAGGGTCGCGAGTGCGGCGGTGTTCTCGAGGTTCGCCTGCTGCGCCGTCAGCCGCTCGATCTCCCCACGGGTATCGGTGAGTCGCGACTGGATCTCGAGGAGATCGGAGACCTTCGGCGCCTTCTCGGCGTATCCGACGAGCGCCACCTCGCTGGCCTTCAGGTTCCGGATCCGGGCGTCGAGGTCGACGATCTGGCTCGTCACCTCTTGCGCGTCCGTCTTCTCGTCGATGAGCGTTCCGAGGCCGTGGAGCGCGGCGAGGGCGTCATCCCAGCGGGCGACGGGGATCCGGTAGGTCACCGACGCGACCGTCTTGTCGTCCGTCCGCTGCTGCTGCGAGGCGCCGATGTAGCCGCCGAGCGAGCCGATGGCTGCCCGCGCTGCGGTGAGCGCCTTCGTCACATCTTCGACCTGGAGCTCGAGGGAGCCGGTGCGGACGATCTTCGCGTCATTCAGGACGGCGACCTGGTCGCCACCGTTGCCGACGTTCGAGCCGGAACCGGAGCCGTTGCCCGACTGATTGCCAGTCGCCGAGCCCGAGCCGGTCGAGCCGCCGCCCGATGCAGCCGCCGGAAGCGGACCGCCCTGGGCAGGAGCCTCCCTGTAGGGGGCCGCCGCGCTACCTGCGCTGCCGCAGGCGGCGACCACGACCATCGCCCAGAGTCCGACCAGGAGAACGACGGCGGATCGTCGACGACCAACGCCGTTGACGGGGATGCGCATGACCGGTTCCTCCTCGATCCGCCGGAGGATCCGGCGGCGCACGTCCCCGACGCTGGCAGGCAGGGGACGGTTCCTCTGCTGCACTCGGCGCAACACGAGCCGGAACCCGGCCGTCTCCGGACCACGACCTGCCCCGACCCGGCCGCCCGCCGATGTCCCTTCCTGCCTCGGAGCGTTGCATGCGTCGCTCGACAGCCCTCCGGATCCTCGCCCTGGCCGCTGCTGTCGGCCTGCTCAGCCAGTCGCTGCTCATCGGCAACGCGTTCGGGCTGAACCTGCCCTTGATGACGGCCGCCGTCCTCGCCGCGGCCGTCGCACTTCGCCCTGTCCGTCGGCCCATCGACCCGCTCGATCTCTGGCTGCCGGTCGCGGCGATCGCCGTCACCGCCGGGATCGCGATCCGATCCGACCCGTTCCTCGTGCTGCTCGACATCGGCAGCGGCTGCCTGCTGCTCGGTGCCGCGGTCGCCGCGATCGGCGGGTCGGCCGTCACGCGCCGTTCCGCCGCCCGCATCGTGGAGCTGGCGCTGATCGCGCTCGGCTGGACGGCGGCCGGAATCCTCCGGGTGACGATCGCCGCCCGACGGCCGTCGAGCCCCGACGACCAGCCGCGTCGACTGCCGGCGCCGGCGGCGCCCGTGGCTCGCGGCCTCCTCATCGCGCTCCCGATCCTCGCCGTCTTCGCCACCCTCTTCTCGTCGGCCGATGCCGTCTTCGCCCGGCTGGCCGACCAGGTCTTCGGCTTGCGAATCGACCTCGGCGAGCTGCCGCTTCGGTTGGCTGTTGCCTTTCTCATCGCGTGGGTCGTCGCCGGTCTGCTGGCCGTCGCGGCCGGGTCCATCGGGCCGGACCGGGCGCCGGAGCCCGCCGCCCAATCGCTTGGTGCGGCCGCCGCCGAGCCGCCGATCCCCTGGTCGGAGTCGCGGCCGTTCCGCCTCGGGACGATCGAGGCCGCGACGATCTTCGTGGCCGTCGATGCCCTCTTCGCGCTCTTCGTCGTCCTCCAGCTCGCCTACCTGTTCGGCGGGCTCGACACCCTTGCCGCGACCGGCCTGCCCTACGCCCAGTACGCCCGGAGCGGCTTCTTCGAGCTGGTCTGGGTCGCGGTGCTTGCCGGCGTGCTGCTCGTCACCGTTCATGGCCTCGCCGCCGCGCGGACGCCCTGGATCGTCGGCGCCGGGCTGGCGCTCGCCGCCCTCACGGCCGTCGTCCTCGCGTCGGCGTTCCTCCGGCTGCGGATCTACCAGGACGCCTACGGCTGGACGGAGCTGCGGTTCTACGTCCTCGCGACGATCGTCTGGCTCGCCGTCGGGATCGGCCTGACGGTCGTCCTTTTCGTCCGCGACCGGATGGGCCGGCTCCTCCACGGGATGGCGATCTCGGCCGTGGCGGTCCTCGTGGCGATCAACGTGGTCGGCCCTGCCCGCCTCATCGCCGAGGAGAACGTCGCCCGCCTGCTCGATCCGTCACTGGTGCCCGCCGACGGTCGGACCGGTCTGGACCTCAGGTACGCGCGTCTCCTTGGCGACGATGCGGTGCCGGCGCTTGCCGCTGCCCTGCCGGCACTGAGCGGCGACGACCGGGCGGAGCTGCTCGCGCTCCTCGAGGAGCGGAAGGCGGACCTTGCGGGCCCCGCGAGCGCCGGTTGGCCGTCGTGGAACCTGGGGCGCGAGCAGGCACGGGACGCGCTGGCGACGCTACCCGATCGCTGAGCGGTCCCGGTCCGGGCCGGGCGCCTACACTCGGCTCATGCACCTGCCGTTCGAGCCGCCCCTCGAGCCGATGCTCGCCAAGCCCGTCGACAGCCTGCCCGACGGCGACGGCTGGCTCTACGAACCGAAGTGGGACGGGTTCCGGGCGATCGTCTTCCGCGACCGCGATGAGGTCCTGATCCAGAGCCGCGACCTCAAGCCCCTCGATCGCTACTTCCCGGAGCTCGGTGAGCCGCTCCGCGCGTCGCTGCCGGAGCGCTGCGTGATCGACGGCGAGGTCGTGATCGCCCGCGACGGCGGACTGGACTTCGAGGCGCTCCTCCTGCGCATCCACCCGGCCGCATCACGGGTGAAGATGCTCGCCGCCGAGACACCCGCGAGCTTCGTCGCGTGGGACATCCTCGCCCTCGGGGACGACGATCTCCGGACGATGCCCCAGGGCGAACGCCGGACGCGGCTGGAGGAGCTCCTCGCGGGCGTCGACCCGCCCGTCCGCCTCACGCCCGCGACCCGCGACCGGGCAACGGCCGCCGACTGGTTCGACCGGTTCGAGGGCGCCGGGCTCGACGGGGTGATCGCGAAGCGTCTCGACGCGGCCTACCAGCCGGGCAAGCGGGCGATGTTGAAGATCAAGCACCAGCGCACGGCCGACTGCGTGGTCGCCGGCTTCCGTTGGCACAAGAACGGGCAGGGCACGCACGTCGGCTCGCTCCTGCTCGGGATCTTCGACGACGCGGGCAAGCTTCATCACGTCGGGATCACGTCGTCGTTCACCTGGGACAAGCGCGAGGCGCTGGCGAAGGAGCTGGCGCCGCTCCGCGAGCACGCCTCCGACGGCCATCCCTGGGCGGAATGGGCGGAGTGGGCGGCGTGGGGCGCGGCCGATGCCTCCGGGCAGCGATTGCCGGGAGCCACGTCGCGCTGGAACCGCGGCAAGGACCTGTCGTGGGAGGCGCTTCGCCCCGAGCGCGTCGTGGAGGTCGCGTACGACCACCTCCAGGGCGATCGGTTCCGGCATGCCACGACGTTCAAGCGCTGGCGCCCCGACAAGCGGCCGGCCGACTGCCGCTACGACCAGCTCGAGGAGACGGCGCCCTACCTGATCGGACAGATCTTCGGCACGGACTGATTGGGTCGCCGGCGGCGTCAGCGTGGCGCCACGTCGAACATAACCGCCGTGCCGCCCGGGCAGAGCGACAGACCGGGCTTGCCCTTGTCGGGATCGAGCACTTCGCCGTCGACCAGGGTTACGCCGGTGGTCGACACGACCCGCGGTAGATCCAGTCGAACGTGGAACTCCGCAGCGAAGATCGCCATGCTGTGGCCGCCACCCGGCAGGTCGATCCAGACCGGGTCGACCTGGCGCGGGTCGATCCGGATCGTCAGTGGAGGCATTCCCACGCCGCCGCACGCCAGCATCGCTCCTTGCGGCAGGCGGAACTCGCGTCGATGTAGCTGTGGGTCGAGGGGATCGATGGGCCGACCTTCCGCACCGAGCAGCGCCTGCCAGCCGCTGACGACGAACTGTTCGCGGCACCACTGGACGCTGTCGGCCGGGGCCTCGGCGGGCAGGCCGAGTTCGACGGCGCCCCGCGCGATCGATCGACTACACCCGGCGGCGCTGGGGTCGTCGAACCGGCCGGAGACCCGCAGAAACAAGCCGAGCGGCAGTGGCGCAACGGACGGTGGGAGCCGCGCCTCGAGCCAGGATCCGGCGAGCTCCGGGCTCGTCTTCGCGTCCGGCCCGAACCGAGCGGGCCCGGGGTCGAACAGCGTGGTCGTTCCCTGGTCGCTGTTCCTCCCATACCAAGCCGGGGTGACGTCGTAGATCGGGACCAACCCGAGCAATCCCGAGCGGGCATCGATCGTGAGGACCGTGGAGCCGGCGCAGCGCAGCCGATCCGGCTGAACGAGACCCGCGAGGGTCTGGATCGTCGCCTCGGTCGGGCAGGGCCTCGGTTCGACCATCGCCATCGTTGCGCGGCCGCCCTGGGTTGTCGGGAGCCAGGCGTAGAAGTCGCCGGGCTCCACGGTGATGCTCGGCTCGACCCAGACCCGGACCCAGGGGCCGTCGGGGCCGGGCTGGGGGTCCCCGGCGATCACGACTTGTCGACCGACATCAAGCCGGAGTGGCTGGCTGTCCGGTGCCTCGACGAGCAGGGGGCCGTCCGGGCGATCGCCCAGCCGCGGGACCAGCGGGACGGTGAGGACCGCTTGCTGCACGCCGACCGCGTCGCCGCGAAGGGCTGCGGGGACAAGCGACGGGATCGAGAAAGGGAGCGGGGACGGATCCGACGCGCACGCTCCGAGGACGATCGAGATCAGGAGCGCTGCAGCGATCGCCCGGGCTCGGGTCACCCGGACCGCCGGCACTGCGCCGAGGCACGGCATGCGCATCCCCTCCCAGTCTCGCCCGAAGCCCAATCCGTCCGGATCGGCCCGGCGATGGTAGCGCAGGGGTCGTACGTCTCCGGATCGGTTGATCCGAGACCGCCGGGGAACACCCAGCCCCGCTCGCTCGTCTCGGCGGCAATCGCCGCGCCTCCGCGGCCCGCAGCCAGGTGGTCCCATGTCCCAGTCCGTTCGGACCTTCAGCGCCGGCGCGCTCGGCGCCCTGATCGTCGCGATCGCGGCCCTCTCCGTCCACGCGGGTCCGTCCGCGGCCGCTCCGGTGAATGCGAACGATCCGGCGAGCCACACGATCACCGTGTCGGCCTCCGGCAAGGTCACCGTCGTTCCCGACGTCGCCCGCGTGACCCTCGGCGTCACGATCACGAAGCCCACCGTCAAGGCGGCACGAGCCACGGCCGCCGGTGCGATGACGAAGATCATCGGCGCGGTCAAGAAGCTCGGCGTTGCCGACGCCGACATCCAGACCGTCGGCCTGAGCCTCTATCCCCAATACGGCAACGGCTCTCAGCCGAGGGTGGTCGGCTACACGATCAGCAACCAGCTCCAGATCACGATTCGCGACCTCGACAACACCGGCGACGTCGTCGATGCCGCGACCGCCAGCGGAGCGACGGACGTCAACGGCATCTCGTTCGAGTTGGCGGATCCCGCCAAGGCGATGAACGACGCACGCGCCTCGGCCGTGACCGCTGCCCAGGCCAGCGCCCAGGCCATGGCCACCGCCGGGCACATCACGCTCGGATCGGTGGTCTCGATCACGGACAGCACGCCCACGACGCCGGTCTACTACGGTGCGGCGCGGGCTGCGGCCCTCGACTCGCTCGCGACGCCGATCCAGGTCGGGACGCAGGACCTGTCGGTGATGGTCACGGTGGTGTTCGCGATCGAGTAACCGAAGACCCGGCTGGACGACCAGGTCGCACGAGCCGCTCGCTCAGGCCCCGGTCGGCGGCTCCGCCGTCGTTTTCTTGCGGGGAGCTCGCTCGAGCTGGCCCGCCCGGTCGGGCCATTCGTAACCGGCCCACGGGTCGTAGTCCGGGTCGAGCGGCTCCTGGGCCGGTCGTTCGGCTTCGGGGACGTGGATCAGGTTGACGCGGACGCGATACCAGAGCGAGGAGCGGCCCCGCATCCCGTCGACGAGGACGTCCGCCGGCTCGAGCGCCTCGGCCGCCTTTGGGTGGCGCGCCTTCCACCGCTCGAAGCCCTCGAGCGCCTCGGTCTTTTTCGCGGCCCGGCTGATCTCGATCACCGGGATCGACGTCTTCCGCCGGCCGGTCGGCGTCGGGCGTGAGCCGCCCGGCGTGCCTCGTGGCGCCGCGCCCACCCAGTCGGTCGGCAGGCCGGCGTTGCGATCCCCGGCGGCGACAGCCGCGGCGCGCTCGGCGGCGACGTCGGGCGGCGGCCCGCCCTCGACGCCACGTCCGGGTTCGTACTCGCCCTTCGGCCGGCGGGCCTTCGAGGGCTGGACGCGTGGCGGCTCGCCCGCCTGCTTGGCGTAGTTCGGCGGCCACGGCGCGTCGCCCTGGCCCTCGGCCTCGTGCCGGCGGCTCAGCTCCAGGAGGGCCTCGAGCGTGCCGGTGGCCTCGTCGATGCCGGCGCCGGCGTCGCCGCGCTCGGCATAGATGGCCGGGACCGTGGCGAGCGTGAACGCCTCCGGCTCGACGTCACCGACCTCCGCCCAACGGAGCGGCATCGACACGCGCGCATCGGGCAGCGGACGGACCGAATAGGCCGAGGCGACCGTCCGGTCCTTGGCGTTCTGGTTGTAGTCGAGGAAGACGCCGTGACGCTCCTCCTTCCACCACTTGCTCGTCGCGATCGATGGCGCCCGGGCCTCGACGTCACGGGCGAGCGCCAGGGCGGCCCGGCGGACCTCCGCGTAGGTCCAGCGCGGCTCGATCCGGACGTTGATGTGGATCCCGCGCGAGCCGGAGGTCTTCGGCCAGCCCACGAGCCCGACGGCCTCGAGCGCCTCCTTGCACACGAGCGCGACGTCACGGATCTGGGGCCATTCGATCCCCGGGACCGGATCGAGGTCGACTCGGAGCTCGTCGGGGTGGTCGAGGTCCTCGGCGCGAACGGGATGCGGGTTCAGGTCGATGCAGCCGAGGTTCACGACCCAGGCGAGACCGGCCGCCTCGTCGAGGACGATCTCGTCGGCCGTCCGGCCCGAGGGGAACGTCAGCTCGGCGGTCCGGATCCAGTCGGGCCGGTTGTCCGGCGCCCGCTTCTGGAAGAACGCCTCGCCGGCGGCGCCGTCCACGAATCGCTTCAGGGCCATCGGCCGGCCGCCGGCGCCGCGCAACGCCCCATCGGCGACAGCGAGGTAGTAGGAGACGAGATCCATCTTGGTATAACCCGTCTCGGGGAAGTAGACCTTGTCGGGGTTCGAGACCGCGACCTCCCGGCCGCCGATCTCGAGGATCTCCTTGCGGGTCGGCATGGTGCGATGCTACCGGCCGATCGCAAGGAGCTGCGAGGAGGCGTGTCATGGGTGCGGATTCAGGCATCACCTTCCGGTCGCGGGTCCGCCTGTGGGACGAGGCCTCGGGTCGCGGTCTTGCCGTCGTCGACGTGCCGGCGGACCTGGTCGCCGCCCTCGGCGGCCGGCGCCAATACCGCGTCACCGGGACGATCGCGGGCGCTCCCTTCACGGGCAGCGGGATGCTCGTGGCCGGCGGCGGGTATTGCATCGGGGTTAGCAAGGGCGCGCTCAAGTCAGCGGGCGCGAGCGTCGGCGACGAGGTCGAGGTCGCGGTCTCGCGGGTGTGAGGTCGCTTCCAGTGTCCGACTTGGGGCGGACGGGACGCGTCGGTGATCCGCCGCGATCGACGCGGCGAACAGCGGAGCGGGACCCGTGACACGGTTCGCCGTTCGGCCGATGATGGTGTCCCGCACGGATTCGTCTTCATGCTGAGCCAGCCCGAACCCGCCTGCCTCGTCATCGCCGACATCAGTGGCTACACCGGCTTCCTCGCCGGCGCCGAGCTGGATCATGCCCAGGACGTCCTGGCCGACCTGATGAGCACGGTGGTGACCGCGTTCCGCCCGTCCTTCCGCCTCGCCAAGCTCGAGGGCGATGCCGCCTTCGTCTTCGCGATCACCGAGTCGGTCGACGGGCCGCTGCTCCAGGACACGATCGAGCGCTGCTATTTCGCCTTCCGCCGCCGGCTACGCGACGTCGGCCAGGCGTCGTCCTGTGAGTGCAACGCCTGCATCCTCGTCCCGAAGCTCGACCTGAAGGTCGTCGCCCACTACGGTCGGGTCGTCCAGCAACGCATCGCGACATCGGCGGAGCTCGTCGGCAGCGACGTCATCGTCGTCCATCGACTGCTCAAGAACCACGTCGAGGAGGCGACCGGCTTCGCGGCGTATGCCCTGTACAGCGCGGCTTGCGTCGCGGCGATGGATCTCCATGAGCCGGCCGAGGCAGGCCTGGTCGAGCATCGCGAGGCGTTCGAGGGCATCGGCGAGGTCGTCGGCTGGGTCCGCGACCTGCAGGCCGCGTGGGAGGAGGAGCTGCGCCGGGCGAGTCTCGTCGTGGCGCCGAAGGACACCGTGCGAGCCTACGAGGTGACGGTCGCGGCGGCGCCGGCCATGGTCTGGGAGTGGGCGACCTCGCCGACTCGACGTCCGCGCTGGCAGGTTGGCGTGGAGGCCGTCCTGCAACAGGGCGCGTCATCCGGGCGACGGGGGACCGGCACCGTGAACCACTGCATCCACGGCAAGGACATGATCGTCGAGGAGGTCCTCGACTGGCAGCCGTACGATCACGTCACGTATCGCTCCCTGCTGCCGATCCCCGACGTCCCGAAGCTCGTCAACTCGTTCGTGTTCAACGACCTCGGCGACGGCGGGACGCGCGTCGAGGTCCGCCTGAGCCGTCCCCGCTCGGCGAAGGATCGCGCGATCGCCGAGACTCTCATGCCGATGCTCGATGTCACGTTCCACGACGGCCTCGCCGCCCTGAAGCAGGCCGTCGAGGCCGAGGTTGCGACGGGCGACGCCCTGGACGTGCCTGCCGAACCGGACCTGCCGGTGTCCCTCGGCCGGAACGCCATCGAGCCGGTCGCTCGCGTGGCCTCGTGATGTCGATCCGGGCCACCACCGTTCGTCGTTCCGCCAGAAGGGTCGTCGAGCACGGCCCGGTCCCGCAAGGAGGGCCCCGATGCGTTATCTGCTCCTGATCTACACCCCGGAATCCGACACGCGGCCGTCGGACGACGCCGCCGCGGCGTCGCACGCCGCGTACGGCAAGTTCACGGCCGACATCAAGGCGCGCGGTCTGTTCCAGGCGGGCGAGGCCTTGACGCCGACCTCGACGGCGACGACGGTGCGCGTCGTCGATGGCCAGATGGTCACCACTGATGGGCCGTTTGCCGAGACGAAGGAAGCGCTCGGTGGCTTCTACCTGATCGAGGCCCGTGACCTCGACGAGGCGATCGAAACGGCGGCGAAGATCCCGGCGGCAGCCGAAGGGTCGATCGAGGTCCGTCCGATCTGGGAGCTGCCGCCCGAATACGCGATGGCCGAGGCGGCCGAGGTGGGCGCCGCCGGCTGAGGGCCGACGATCGTCGCCTCGACACCGCCCGTTCCGAGACCTGCCGCCGTTGCCCGCTCGTTCCGAGGAGCCCCACGCCGTCGTCGACCGCCTGTTCCGCGAGGAGCAGGGGCGGGCGGTGGCCACCCTGATCCGCGTCCTCGGTGACTTCGACCTCGCCGAGGAAGCCGTCCAGGAAGCGTTCGTCATCGCGCTCGAGACGTGGCCGGCGCGCGGCATCCCGGACAACCCCGGAGCGTGGATCACCACGACCGCCCGAAACCGGGCGATCGACCGGCTCCGACGGAAGCGGGTGCTCGCGGAAAAGGCGGAGCTCCTTCGGCGCCAGACGGCGATCGAGGACGAGCTCGCGGCGATCGATCCGCTCGCAGCCATCGACGGCCCCGATGCGATGAGCCCGATCGTGGACGACCGACTCCGCCTGATCTTCACGTGCTGCCACCCGGCGCTCGCGATGGACGCCCGGGTCGCGCTCACGCTGCGAACGCTCGGCGGCCTCACCACGCCCGAGATTGCTCGCGCCTTCCTGGTCCCCGAGGCGACGCTCGCCCAGCGGCTTGTCCGCGCGAAGCGGAAGATCCGCGACGCCGGCATCCCCTACCGGGTCCCCGAGGATCACGCCCTGCCGGATCGCCTCGACGGCGTCCTGCGCGTCCTCTACCTCGTCTTCAACGAGGGTTACGGCGCGTCCGCCGGCGATCGGCTGATCCGGCGCGAGCTCTGCCGCGAGGCCATCCGCCTGGGCCGGGTGCTTGGGTCGCTGATGCCGGACGAGCCGGAGGTCCTCGGGCTCCTCGCGCTGATGCTCTTCCACGACGCCCGGCGCGAGACACGGACCGGCCCGGACGGACAGCTGGTGCTCCTCGAGGATCAGGATCGTGGCGCCTGGGATCGGGCGCGCATCGACGAGGGTCGCGAGCTGCTCGACCGGGCGATGCGGATGCGTCGGGTCGGGCCGTACCAGATCCAGGCGGCGATCGCCGCGCTTCACGATGACGCGGCCACGGCCGCCGAGACGGACTGGGCGCAGATCGCGGCCCTGTACCGGGTCCTCGGCGAGATGACGCGGTCGCCGGTCGTCGAGCTGAACCGAGCTGTGGCCGTGGCCATGGCCGACGGACCGGCAAGCGGCCTCGCGATCATCGACCGGATCGCGGCGTCGGGCGAGCTCGACGACTATCCGTACCTGCACTCGGCCCGGGCTGATCTGCTGCGCCGCCTCGACCGTCGAGCTGATTCGGCAGAAGCCTACCGGCGGGCCCTCGCGCTGACGGCGAACGCTCCGGAGCGGGCGTTCCTCGAAGGCCGCCTGGCCGGGCTGGGCGCGGCACCGCACTAGCGCCGGCCCGCGGGGCGTCGTGGCGAAGTGTCGCCGCGGGCGTCGTGGCTGGTGGGGCGTCGTGTGCCCGCGAAACGCAGCTGCACCGCCGATCGCCCGATCTGCAATGAACCTGTGACTCCGCGACGCTCGCACTGAGACGTCCCCGAGGGGATGCCCGGCCGACCCTGTCGTGCACAACAACTCGTGCCACCGGCTCATTGCGCCCGTCGACCGCCTCGACGGCTGACGGGCAGGTTGAGGAGATTTCGCATGCGTCGTTTGATCGTCCTGGCCGCGATCGTCGTCCTGATCGCCGGCGCCTGTACCAGCGGGGCGACCCCATCACCGAGCGCCAGCACCGGCACTGCACCGAGCACTGCCGCAAGCGAGAGCGGCGCTGCCGGCTCGCCGAGCGGCGCGGCCTTCGATCCGGCGTCGATCAGCGGCAACGCCACCCTGTCCGGATGGCAGTCGTCCGACGCGGAGAACAAGGCCCTCCAGGACACGGTGACGGCGTTCGCGGCCGCGTACCCGAACGTCAAGGTCGACTACAAGGTCATCACCGGCGACTACCCGACGGTGATGGCGACGAACTTCGCTTCCAAGAACGTGCCGGACGTCTTCTATGTTGACGCGAGCTTCGGCACGCCGTGGGCGGACCAGGGGTTCCTCCTGCCGCTCGATGACTACATCGCGAAGCAGGGCTTCGACACGAGCACGTTCTTCCCCGGCTACCTGGCCCCGTTCAAGGGCACCGACGGCAAGACCTACGGGCTGCCGAAGGACGGCAACACGATCGGCATGGCCTACAACACGGCCGACGTCCCGACCGCTCCGGCGACCCTCGCGGATCTGGTGACTGCGGCCACGGCCCTCAAGGGCAAGAACGGCCTGAAGGCGCCGATGTGCCTCAACCCGGGCCTCGACCGCGGCCTCGCCTTCCTGTACGCGCAAGGTGGCTCGATCGTCTCCGCCGACGGCAAGACGAACATGGTCGACACGCCCGAGACCAAGGCTGCCGTCCAGTGGTACCTCGACCTGTTCAAGAACGGGCTGGGGATGACCGCCGCCGACATGGGCGACGACTGGTGCGGGACGAGCCTCGGCAAGAAGCATGCCGCGATCACCTTCGAGGGCGGCTGGCTCGACCCGGCGATGAGCTCGACCTATCCCGACGTGAAGTACGCGTGGGGGCAGATGCCGACCGGAACGTCCGGCAGCCCGGTGACGATCTCGTACACCGCCGCCTATGCGATCGGCGCGGACTCGAAGAACAAGGATCAGGCGTGGGTCCTGCTCCAATACCTCGTCGGCAAGGACGGGATGACCAAGTGGACGTCCGGCGGCGTCGCGCTGCCGTCCCGATCCGACGTTCCGACCCCGACGGGCAAGGACGTGCTGGTGGCGCAGGCCCAGTTCGCGAAGCCGGGATCCGGCTTCATGAAGGGCTACGCGGACGTCCAGAAGGCGTTCCAGGACGCCTTTACCAAGGAGATCCAGGACAAGACGTACAGCGCGGACAAGGTGATCGAGGCGACCAAGGCCGCCGTCGACGCCGCGCTCGCGAGCTGATCCTGCCCGACAGCGGCGGCCGCCGGGGGGATCCCCGCGGCCGCCGCACCTCGCTCTGAGGAGGGATCATCCGAATGGCGATCGCCAGCGCTCGCGATCCTCGAGCGTCGACCGGGATCGGCCTGCGATCCGAGGCGCTCGCCGGCTACGCGTTCGTCGCGATCCCGATGGTCCTGTTCTTCGTTCTCAACATCGGCTCGATCCTGTACGCGCTGTTCATCAGCGTCTTCCAGTGGAACATCCGAAGCGGCGCCGGAGCGTTCATCGGGATCCAGAACTACCAGAACGTCTTCAAGGACCCGATCTTCATCCGGGCGATCCAGAACTCGCTCTACTACGCGATCGTCTGGGTCCCGCTCACCATGGCCGTGGGCCTGTTCCTGGCCGTCCTCGTCAACCAGAAGCTCCGCGGCCGGACGTTCTTCCGGGCTGCGTTCTATTTCCCGGCGATCGCCTCATCGGCGGCGGTCACCGTGCTGTGGATCTTCCTCGCGGCGCCCGACGGCCTGTTCAACGGGATCCGCGGCGCCCTCGGGCTCAACCCGATCTTCCAACTCCTCGGCTTCGGGCCGAACCAGAACTGGATGGGCGACTCCCACACCGCCCTGAACTCGGTGATCCTGCTGAACGCCTGGACGACGTCCGGCACGTTCATGCTGTTCTATCTCGCGTCGCTCCAGACGATCCCGGGCGAGGTCTACGAGGCGGCCGCGATCGACGGTGCCGGCAGCTGGCAGATGTTCTGGAAGATCACCTTCCCGCTGCTGCGGCCGGGCCACTACTTCGTGGCGACCGTCGCGGTGATCGGCGCGCTCCAGCTGTTCGACCAGGTCCGGATCGGGGGCGGGACCACCGGAGATCCGGCGAATGCGCTGATGACGGTCGTCCTGTACCTGTACAACCTTGCCTTCTACAAGTTCGACTTCGACCGGGCGGCTGCCGTCGGGCTGATCCTGTTCGTGATCATCTTCACGATCACCCTGATCCAACGCCGGCTGTTCGGATCGGCGCCGTCGTGGTGAGCGCCCGATGACCGGCACCGATCGGACGCCGACGCCGGGCGGTCCGACACCGGCCGGCGCGACGGCGGGCGTCGCGACGCTCAAGGGCGGCGTCGCCGCGGCGCCTGCGGCCCGGCACGTCGGTGATACCGGCGCCAACTGGCGGCGGCGGATCGCGTACGCCGTGATGATCGGGTACGCGATCCTGATGTTCACGCCGTTCGCGTGGTCGCTGATCACCTCGTTCAAGACCCAGGCCGACTCGGTGAACCTGACGCTCATCCCGCAGCCGATCACGACCTCGGGTTGGGAGTACCTCTTCCAGCGGCTGAACCCGTCGGTCTTCCGCCTGTTCGCGAACAGCTTCGGGATCGCGCTCGCGGTCACCCTCACGAACCTCGTCCTGGCGAGTCTCGCGGGCTATGCCTTTGCGCGCCTGCGGTTCCCGGGCCGTGAGCTGCTCTTCCTCGTCGTCCTTGCGACGCTGATGATCCCGGACCAGCTCCGGCTCGTGCCGGTCTACCTGATCTTCGACCTCTTCGGCCTGACCCGCGGCCCGGGCGAGTACCTCGCCGTCGTGATCGTGATGGCCGTCAGCGGCGCGAACATCTTCCTGATGCGTCAGTACTTCCTGTCGATCCCGCGCGAGATCGAGGAAGCCGCGCGGATCGACGGGGCGAGCTTCTTCACGACGTTCTGGCGGGTGATGCTGCCGCTCGCAACCCCGGCCCTCTCGGCGGTTGCGATCCTCCAGTTCCAGGGGGCCTGGAACGCCTTTTTCTGGCCGCTCGTGCTGCTCGCTCCCACCCGGGACTACATCACGATCCCGATCGCCCTGACCTTCTTCCGGACGGAGTTCCAGACGAACTATCCGCCGCTCATGGCCATGGTCGTGCTGGCGACGATCCCGATCCTGATCCTCTACATCTTCTTCCAGCGGTACTTCGTCGAAGGGATCGCGGCCAGTGGCGTCAAAGGCTGAGGGGTCGACCGTACCGGGTCTTGGCCCCGCGGTACGGGCGGCGGCCACCGACTTGTACTACCACTCGTGGCGGCTGGTCCCGGCGAACGTCCTGTGGTCCGGGGTCGTCCTCCTGGTCGCCGGGCTGGCATTGATCGCGCCTCCGCTGCTCGTCCTCGCACCCCTCGTCGCGCTGCCGGTCGCCGGGTTGTTCCGGATGACGACGCGGATCGCGCGCGGCGAGGCCGTGTCGTTCTGGGACGGCATCGCCGCCTGGCGACACGAGGTGCTGGCGACGGTCGGCCTGGGCGCTTCGCACCTCGTCGCTGCAGTCGTGTTCAGCTCCAATGTGGTCACCGGGCTGCTCGCCGGCACGCCGGCAGGCTGGGCGTTCGCCACGCTCGCCGGATGGGGCCTCGTCGGGACCTGGCTCTATGCCTGGGTGGCGTGGCCGGTGCTCGTCGATCCGGCCCGCGCGGAGCGGCCGGTCCGGGAGCGGCTCCGGCTGGCGGCCCTCCTCGTGCTCGCATACCCCGTCCGGTTCGGTGTCCTCGGCCTGACGCTGGCGGTCCTGCTCCTCGCCAGTGCCATCGCGATCGTCGCGCTGGTGATGGTGTCGCTCGCCTTCGCCGCCCTGGTCGCAGCGCGCTTCGTCCTGCCGGCCGCCGACCGGTTCGAAGCTCGCCTCGCACGCCATCCACAGCCGGATGCCGGGCCTCCGCGGGAGTCCGAAGGAGTCGCCGCCCGGACATGACCGGCGCGGCTTACTGCTGCAGGACGGACAGGATGTTCCCGGCGGGGTCCTTGAACCACGCGATCTGCGGCCCCTGGTCGGGCGACGGCGGCCGGGCGATCCCGCGGTCGTCCTGGCCGATCCCGTCGTATCGCTCGAACGTCACGCCGGCCGCGGTCAGCCGATCGACTGCCGCATCGATGTCGGCCACGGGGAAGTTCAGCACTGTGAACGTCGCCGGCTCGTGGTTGTCCTTCGGATAGATGATCACCGAGCCTCCTCCGGCGAGGTTCAGCCTGAGCAGGTCGCCTTCCTCGCTGACGTCGAGCCCGAGCGTCCCGCCGTAGAACGCTCGGGCCTTCGCGATGTCGTTCGACGAGAAGCCGGAGAAGGCGTGGGTGTCGCGAAACATGATCGATCTCCTGTTGGCTGGTTCTTCAACTCAGACTGATCCATTCGCCGAAATTCATCGCCGACCCTATTGGTGCCGCCCTCGTAGTCGCAGCCACAGACGTCGCGCAGGAGCGACGCCCGTTCGACGACGTTACCGGGCCGCTCGTAGAGGTACTTGAACACCCCGAACTCGAGCTTCGTATGCTGCGGCCGTGAGCCGTTCCGGATCG
>DATLVO010000106.1:0-11260 GCA_035577485.1 Verrucomicrobiia bacterium | reverse complement strand
TCCTCGGCGAGGTTGATGAGCCGGAAGTAGAGGCTGAACGCGCGGATGACGATCTCGGCCCGCTCGGGATCGAGCGCGGCCAGCTCGCCGACCAGGCCGGCGCGCAGCGACGGATCGTCGCCGCGACGGAGGCGGATCGTCGTCCGCCGGATCCGCTCGACCACGTCGAGCAGGTCGCGGCCCGCCTGCTCGGCGATGACCTGTCCGAGCAGGGACCCGAGCAGCCGGACCTCGAGCGCGAGGGGATCGCGGGCCCGGCCCGTGCCGATTCCGGCGGGCTCGGCGCGGACGGCGTCGTTGGGCCCGCGCGACGCGACGGCGGCGGAGCGCTCCCTCATGCCGCGCTCCTCCGGGGTTGACCGGCACCGTTCCGCAGCCCGGCCGACCCGGCGCCGCAACCTTCCGGCGGCTGGGCGGCCCGTACGCTTGTATCGTGATGGCCATGGCGGCGCCCGAAATCGACGCGCGAAGCGGACCGGACCAGCTCGAGCAGCTCCGGTTCCTGCACGAGGTCGCCCGTCTCGCGACCACGGCCCGGACCTGGGACGAGCTCCTCGAGACGGTCGTGGACGGGACCCGCGATGCGCTCCACGCGGACGTCACCTCGCTCTATCTGCTCGATCGCGATGGAGCCTACCTGACCCTTGCCGCGACGAACGGCCTCGATCGCTTCCAGATCGGCCGGGCGCGGGTCCCGTTCGGGGAGGGCGTCACCGGGCGGGTCGCCGCGACCTGCGAGCCGCTGGTGATCGCCGACGTCCGCTCCGACCCGCGCTTCCTGTGGGTCCGCGGCATCGACCAGCGGCGGTTCATCGCGTCGATGCTCAGCGTCCCGCTCAGCTGGAACGACCAGGTCGTCGGCGTCCTCAATGTCCAGACGGAGCGGGAGCGGCAGTTCACCGACGGCGACGTCGCCCAGCTTCGCGCGATCGCCGACCTGCTCGCCGGGATCGTCGAGAAGGGCCGCCAGGCGACCGAGGCCGAGGCGCGTCTCGAGCAGCTCCGCCAGATCGACGAGGCCCGCTCGGAGCTGATCGCCCTCGTCACCCACGAGCTGCGGACGCCGCTCGCGGTCGTGCGGGCGTACACGGAGCTGCTCGCCGACGATCCACCGCTCGAGGGCCGCGAGTCGCGCGATCCGGAGCGGCGCGCCCAGCGGCAGGCCTGGCACGACGCGGCGATGGAGCAGGTGGAGCGGCTCGACCGGCTCGTGGACTCGATCCTCGCCTCGGTCCGGATCGTCCCCGCGGAGGCCGCCACCGTCACCCCGACCGACGTCGAATCGACGATCGCCGAGGTCGTCGCCTCGATCCGCCCGATCGTCCGGCAGCACCATCTCGAGGTCCGGCCCGGGACGGACCTCCACGCCCTCGCCGATGCTCCGCGGCTTCGCCAGATCCTCGAGCACCTGATCGAGAACGCGGTCAAGTACGCGCCACCGGACACGACAATCGCGATCGACCATGCCCTGGTCGAGGGCTTCGTCCGGATCGGCGTCACCGACCAGGGACCCGGTGTCCCCGCGGAATGGCGCGAGCGGATCTTCGAGCCGTACGCCCGCCGCGAGACCCACACCGCCCGTGGCTCGGGGATCGGGCTGTACGCGGCCAAGCGGCTCGGCGAATCGATGGGGGCCCGGCTGTGGGTGGAGCCCGCCGTTCCGACGGGCGCCCGCTTCGTCGTCGCGCTCCCCGCCGTCGCCGCCGTGTAACGTGAGGTCCTGATGCTCGCCGGTCGCCCGCTCCGGATCCTCGTCGTCGACGACGACCCCGCGATGGTCGGCGCGATCACCGCCCTCGTCGGCACCGAGGGCCACCAGGTGATCACGGCGTACGACGGCCTGACGGCCGTGAAGCGCTTCCGCGAGGAATCGCCGGACCTCGTCCTGCTCGATCTCGCGATGCCCGGACCCGACGGCTTCACCGTCGCGGGCCAGATCCGGGCGGCCGGCCAGGCGCCGATCCTCGTCGTGTCCGGCGAGAGCGCCGAGGAGGCGAAGGTTCGGGCGCTCGGGATCGGCGCCGACGACTATCTCGTCAAGCCGTTCGGCAAGGCGGAGCTCCTCGCCCGGATCGCCGCCGTCATGCGCCGCGTCGATCGCTCGTCCGCCGCGACCACGGGTCCGGTGAGTGCAGGCGACCTCGTGCTCGAGCCCGCCCGTCACGAGGCCCGAGTCGGCGCGACCGCCCTGACGCTCACGCCAACGGAGTTCCGGCTCCTAGAAGCGCTCGTGCGGGCCGGCGGCGACATCGTTCCGCACCATCTCCTGGCTCGGGCGGGCTGGCCGGCGGAGAGCGACCCCGACCTGCTCTGGCTCAAGCCGCATCTCGCCCGTCTGCGGGCGAAGGTCGAGGGGCCGGGCGGACCCCAGATCCTCGCGGTGCGCGGCGTCGGCTATCGAATCGAAGCCGAAGGTTAGGCAACACCCTCGACTGCGTTCGTCGCGCCTGGGCGTCGCTGGCAAGGCGCCGGGGAGGACCGGAGCGAGCGCACTTCAAGGTGCGTGAATGAGGACCGCAGCCGGCAACGCAGTCCAGCGGCGTTCAGGCGCGACAGCCGTCAGGCCAGGGCGAGGGCAGTAGCCCGGTAGCCGGTTACGTCGTGCGGCTCGTCGACGCAATCGACCCGGCAGCCGCGCGCGTCCCGTCCGCCGAGCGGGTTGAAATGGAACCAGGCGATGTCGTTCTCGGCCATGCCGGACCGGAGGCGACAGCCGCACGCGGCACACGTCACCGGCGCGCCGTGGCCGTCGCGGACGGCCTGCGGCCGGCGAGGCTCGGTCTCGGTGGGGTGGATCATCTGGGGGCCTCGGTTCAGGGTGCTGGGGACGCCAAGACGGCGCGCTCGGCGCCGTCTCCCGCATCCTCCGTCGCCGGTTCGGGCGACAACGTCGTCGGGATCGTTGCTCCTCGGTTGCACTCTGGTTGCGATGGACGGTCCGGGATCGCCCGCGTGCGCCACGCAATCGGATGAGAGACGGCAGTACGAAGGGGTGATCGGGCATGTACATCTCGCACGATGACCGCGCCCGCCCGTTCCGCCACGATCCGGGGAACCCATTCCTCCTTGGGGGTCTTCCGCCACGTCCCAGACGCCGACTCCGCCCATGGTCGGACCGCTCGACATCGATCGCCGCCGGTTGTCATCCGCGATCGGGATCGCCGGCGGCCTGCTCGCGCTGGCCGGCATCGGGATCGCATCGACCCGGGGCGGCGACGAGGCCCGGGCCTGGCTCATCGCGGCCCTCGCCGCGGGGCTCGTCGCGGCCGCCTTTCTGCGCCGCGGGCTGATCGCGCGGACGAGGACCGTCGACCTGGGGGCCGCCGCGATCTCGACGATCCGGGATGCCACGACTTCCTCGATCGTCGTCGCCTCGGACGGCCGCCTCCGCTTCGCCAGCGCGACCGCCGCCGAGCTCCTGGGCTACGACCGCGACATGCTGCTCGCCACGGGCCTCCGCGATCTCGTGTCGGCGGCCGACGCGACCGCGCTCCTCGACCTCGTCCACGGGGGTGCCGGGGCGCGGACCAGCCTCGACGCCCGCCTGCGCATGGGCGACGGCAGCTGGCTGCCAGTCGAGATGGACGTCACGAACCTGACCTCCGATCCGCACGTCGGCGGGCTCGTCGTCTCGATCCACGACGTGACCCGCTGGCGGATCCTCGAGGAGGCCCTCACGCAGCTCGCGTTCCACGACTCGCTGACCCACCTGCCGAACCGGGCGCTGTTCATCGATCGGCTGGAGCACGCCCTCGGTCGCCGCCGCCGGCACGCCCGCGGGAGCGCCGTCCTCTACGTCGACCTCGACGACTTCAAGACCGTCAACGACTCGCTCGGTCACGTCGAGGCCGACGCGGTCCTGACGATGGTTGCCGAACGGCTCCTCGCCTCGATCCGCCCGGAGGACACGGCCGGTCGTCTCGGCGGCGACGAGTTCGCGATCCTCCTCGACGACGTCGACGAGGAGGAGGCCGCGGTCGTCGCGGCCCGGGTGCTCGCCGCCCTCGAGGCGCCGTTCGTCCTCCCCCAACGCCCGATCCAGATCGGCGGCAGCATCGGCATCGCCCACAGCTCCGCCGGGCTGACCCGCTCGACCGACATGCTCCGGGCGGCCGACGTCGCGATGTACCACGCGAAGGAGTCCGGCAAGAACCAGTTCCGGCTCTTCGACCCCTCGATGCAGGACGCGTCGAGCGAACGGCTGTCGCTCGGCGTCGACATGCGCGGCGCCGTCGAGCGTGGCGAGTTCGTCCTTCACTACCAGCCGATCGTCAGCCTGCCCGACGGCGGCGTCGTCGCGATGGAGGCGCTCCTCCGGTGGATCCACCCCGAGCGCGGGCTCATCCCGCCGAACGAGTTCATCCCGATCGCGGAGCGGACCGGCCTGATGATCCCGCTCGGCGAGTTCGTCGTCCGCGAGGCCTGTCGCCAGGCGCGGACGTGGCATCTCGCCCGGCCCGGTCTGTCGCCGGTCGCCGTCAACGTCAACCTGTCCGGCGCCCAGCTCCAGCACCCGGGTCTCGTGGCCGCCGTGAGCCTCGCCCTCGAGGACAGTGAGCTTCCGCCGGAGCTCCTGACGCTCGAGATCACCGAGAGCGTCATGGCCCGCGAGACCGAGGCAACCGCCCGCCGGCTGCGTCAGCTGAAGGGGCTCGGGATCAAGCTCGCCATCGACGACTTCGGAACCGGCTACTCGTCGCTCAGCTATCTCCGCCGCTTCCCGATCGAGATCGTGAAGATCGACAAGAGCTTCGTCGACGGGATCGCCGACGACGTCCCGGCCCAGGCGCTCGCCCGGGGGATCGTCCAGCTCGCCCACAGCCTCGAGACGACGACCGTCGCGGAGGGCGTCGAAACCGAGGCCCAGCTCCAGCGCCTGATCGCGATGGGCTGCAACCGGGCCCAGGGCTTCTGGTTCGCCCGGCCGATGGATGCCCGGGCGGCCACCGAATACGTCGTCGGTCGCTCGATCCTGAGCCTCTGGGTCGGGCACGTCGGGCCGGAGCTGAAGATCATCAGCTCGGTCGTGGCCGACTTCGAGCGGTCGAACCCGAGCCTCAAGGTCGAGGTCGTCGGCGGCGCGACCGACGACCGGATTCAGGCGGCGCTCGCCGGCGACGACCCGCCGGCAGTGGTCTTCTCGTTCGAGTCGGACACGTTCGGCGGACCGAAATCGGTCGCGAAGCTCGTGGATCTCGAGCCGTTCATGGCCCGCGACGGAATCGCCGACGGGGAATTCATCGCGGCGACCCTCGCGTACACCGGCGACGCTCGCGGTCGCTGGGCGCTGCCCGTCCTCGCCGACACCTTCGGACTGCTCTTCAACCGCGAGATGCTCGCCGCAGCCGGGATCGCCACGCCGCCCCGGACGATCGGCGAGCTGACCGCGCTCGCGAAGCAGCTCACGGTCCGGAACCCCGACGGATCCCTGCGGATCGTCGGGTTCGACCCGACGATCGGCTTCTACGAGAACACGCTTGCGACGCTCGGCCACATGTTCGGCGCCCGCTGGCAGACCGACGGTCGATCGAGCGTCGCGGCCGACCCGGCCTGGGCACGGCTCCTCCGCTGGCAGAAGGAGCTGATCGACTGGTACGGGGCTGAGCACCTCGCGGCGTTCCATGCCCAGGTCGGCGACGAGTTTGCCCCGAACAATGCGTTCCAGACGGGCCGGCTCGCGATGTGCCTGGACGGCGAATGGCGCGTCGCGTTCATCGCCGTCGAGGCGGAGGAGCTGGACTACGGGACGGCCCCGCTGCCCGTCGACGACGAGCGGCCGGAGCTCTACGGCTCGGGCTACATCAACGGCAGCGTGATCGGGATCCCGCTCAACGCACGGCATCGGGAGGCCGCCTGGACGCTCGTCAAGTACCTCGCCACCGACGAGGCGGCCCTCGCGAAACTCTCGAACGGGCTGCGGAACGTACCCTCGACGCGCGCCTCCCTCCACTCGCCTGCGCTCGTGCCGGATGATCGGTTCGCGGTCTTCCTCGGCATCTTCGGTCACGAGCGGTCCGCGACCGCGCCGATGACGCCGATCGGGTCCGAGTACCAGGCGATGTTCGACGAGCTGGCCCGGCGCTGGCAGGCCGGCGAGGTCGCCGACCTGACCGCGGCGCTGAAGCGGATCGATCGAGAGATCGACGACCGGATGCGGGCGGCAACGACGGAGCGCGACGGGTACCAGGCCGCCTGACGATCCGGCGGAGCGGCGACGGGCGCGGTTCGGCTAGCCTCCGAGTGGGAGGGTCCGAATGGCGAATTTGATGATCAAGCGAGCCGATCCGGAGGCCGCGAAGGCCGAGCTCATCGCATCGATCCACGAGACGCTGCCGAATGCCGGCGTCCAGACGCGGTCGATCGGCGACGTGGAGCAACGCTCCCTGTTCGGTGCGCTCGGCCACGAGCTCGGCGGCTACTTCCGGGCGCACGAGCCCGGTATCTTCTCCGTGACGGCCGACTGCAGCTCACCCCGGCCCCTGCGCATCCACTGCCAGTATGTCGCGGTGGGCCGGGGAGCCGGGCCGTCGTCCATTCTCTATTTGACCCGGTTGCGCCACGTCATCCCGGGACCGGTCGCGTTCAAGCGAGGAACGTTCCGATCCGGTCAGTTCGAGGGCGAGCCTGGCGTGGCCGAGCGGCTCTCGGGCATCGATGGGATCGGATCGGCGGTCTGGCGCCTGCTCCAGCCGTTGGTCGTCTACGGCACGGCTGTGCTCACGATCGAATCGTTCGCGGAGCTGGTCCCGGACGACGACGGCGCCCTCTTCGGTGTCGTGAGTGCCCCGGCCCGGAAGACCTTCGGGCTCGGTGGCTACCGGTTGGACCTTGCGGCGTTCCTCGAGATCGCGAGCACCATCGAGTCGGCCCTGGCATCGGCGCCCGGGGTCGTGCCGGCGGCCACGATCAACGTCGCGCTGCCCGCGGGACCGGACGCCGCCTGAGGCGTCCCAACCGGGACGCCGATTGGCTCGACGAGCCAGAAGTCGCCTTCGATCGGGCCGGCTACGGCGAGCAGGCGGGCGGCGAGCTGTGAGCCTGCCGCGCGGTGCGCCTCGAGCAGCGACGAGAGCTCCGCGACGCGGGCCGGGCCGTCCTCGTGGGTCGCGCGCGCGGTCGAGAGACGCGTGCCCGCGACGCTCCGGGCGTCGAGCGCGGGCAGGTGGCGGCCCTCCGGGTCGTACAGGTAGGCCCGCCCGCCCGTCATGCCCGCCCCGAAGTTCGCGCCGACCGGACCGAGGACGACGACGGCGCCCCCCGTCATGTACTCGCAGCCGTGCGGCCCGATGCCCTCGACGACGGCGCTCGCCCCGGAATTGCGCACGGCGAACCGCATCCCCGCCCGGCCGACAATGTGGAGCCGCCCGTCCGTCGCGCCGTAAAGGCAGGTGTTGCCGGCGATTGCCTGGCGATGGGCCGGTGCCGCCAGGCCGGGCTCGGGCGCGACGACGACGACGCCACCGGACAGGCCCTTGGCCACGTAGTCGTTCGCCTGGCCGACGAGCCGCAGCTCGACGCCCGGGCCGGCGAAGGCGCCGAACGACTGGCCGGCCGCGCCGCGAAGCCCGAGGCGGATCGGACCCGCCAGCTCCTGGCGCTCGATCGCGCCGGTGAGCCCGGCGCCGAACGAGCGATCGGCGGTCGCGAGGGCCAGGCCGTCGGCGTTGAACCCGCTCTGGCCGCCGAGGGCCGCCGCGAGCCGCCGTTCGAGGGCGCTCGCCTCGCCGTGACGTACGGTCCGGCCGGCCGACGCGGGATCGGCCCGACGCTCCGGGCTCGCCGCCCAGTGACCGGCGCCGACCACGGCGGCAAGGTCGAGCGTCGCGGTCCGGCGGTCGGGTGCCAGGAGCCGCCGCGACTCCCCGACGATCTCGCCCACGCTTCGGGCACCGACCGCCGCCAGCTCGAGCCGGAGGCTCTCGGCCATCGCGAGCGCGAACCGCTCGACCTGCTCGGGCGTCCCGGCGAACTTCGCCCGGAGGTCCTCGCGCTGCGTCGCGATCCCGGTCGGGCAGGTGTCGAGGTGGCACTGGCGGGCCATGTCGCAGCCGATCGCGACGAGCATCGCCGTGCCGAAGGCGAACTCCTCGGCGCCGAGCAGCGCAGCGATCAGGAGGTCGCGGCCGGTCCGCAGGCCGCCGTCCGTCCGCAGGGCGACCCGGTCCCGGAGGCCGTTGCAGAGCAGGGTCTGGTGGACCTCGGCGAGGCCGAGCTCCCACGGCGCGCCGACGTGCTTGATCGAGCTGAGCGGCGAGGCGCCGGTCCCGCCGCTGTGGCCGGCGAGATGGACGTAGGTGGCACCGGCCTTGGCCACGCCCGCGGCGATCGTGCCCACACCGCGGCTCGCGACGAGCTTCACGCCGATGCGGGCGGCCGGGTTGATCGCCCGGAGGTCGGCGATCAGCTGGGCGAGGTCCTCGATCGAGTAGATGTCGTGGTGCGGCGGCGGGCTGATGTAGCTCATCCCCGGCTGCCCGCGGCGGAGCGCCGCGATCCAGGCCGTCGCCTTCTTCGCGGGCAGCTGGCCACCCTCGCCGGGCTTCGATCCCTGGGCGATCTTGATCTCGAGCTGCTCGCCACGGGCGAGATAGGTCGCGGTGACGCCGAACCGGGCCGAGGCCACTTGTTTGATCCGGGCGTCGTGGCGCTCGCCGTCGGAACCGGGCACGTACCACGACGGGTCCTCACCGCCCTCGCCGGTGTTCGCCGCGCCGCCGGCCCGCTGGATCCCGATCGTCAGCGCCTGGTGGGCCTCCGGCGAGAGCGCGCCGACGCTCATCGCACTGACGACGAAGCGCCGGGCGATCGCGCGCGCGGGCTCGACCTCGTCGATCGGCACGGGTCGCGTCCCGCGCGGACGCCGGACGCGGAGGGCGTCGCGGACGACGGTGGGTCCGTGGGCGGGCACCACTCCTTCGACGGCCGCCGCGGACAGGGGCGCGAACCCGGACAACGCCTGGATCTCGCCGACGATCCGCGGCGCGTAGCGGTGGATCTCGCCGTCGGCCCGGAAGCGGGCGAACCCGGGATCCTGGAGCTTGTTCGACGGCGTCTCGGCGCCGATCGCCCGGGCGGCGGCCCGGCGCCGGATCTGGCGGGCCGCGAGGTCGGCCAGCCCGACGCGCCCGGCCCAGGCCGGCGCGGACGGGAAGCAGCGCGACCGGACGTCCGTGTCGAGCTCGACCGTTTCGAAGAGCGACCCGCCGATGTACGACGACGCGGTGCTGATCCCCATCCGGGCGAGCGTCTTGCGCAGGCCTGCGTCCAGCGCGTCGAGGAGATGGCCGACGGTCGCAGCGGCGTCCAGCTCCTCCGCTCCCCGGCTTCCCGCCAGCCCCGCCGCCAGCTCGACCGCGAGCCAGGGGACGAGGGCCGTGGCCCCGGCCGCGAGCACCATCGCCGCGCCGTGGACGTCGAGGACGTCCGCCGCCTCCACGACGAGATCGGCCCGGCCACGGAGGCCGGCCTCGGTCAGGGCCGTGTGGACCGCGCCCGTCGCGAGGATCGAGGGGATCGGGAGGCGGTCGAACCCGGATGCGCGGTCGCTGAGGACGAGGAGCTCCGTCCGGCCGGATGCCGCCGCAACGGCATCCGCCGCGAGCCGGTCGAGCGCGAGCGCGAGCCCCGCCGATCCCTCGATCGCGGGCCACGTCGCGTCGAGCCGCCGGCTCTGTCCCGGGAAGGCGCGCAGCAACGCCGGCAGGTCGGCGAGGAACGGCCGCTCGAGGCGGAGCGTCCGTGACGCCCGCGGAGGGCCGTCGAGGAGCGCCGCCCGACGGCCCAGCTCGACCCGCAGGTCCATCACAGATCGCTCCCGTTCCGGGTCGATCGGCGGGTTTGTGACCTGGGCGAAGGCCTGGCGGAGATGGTCGGCCACCGGCCGGTCGATTCGACCGAGGCCGGGCGTCGGGGTGTCGTCGCCCATGCTCCAGAGCGGCTCGTGGCCCTCGAGGGCCATCGTCCGGATGTCGAGCCGGGCGTTCTCGGCGTGGAGACCGGCGAGGAACCGCAGGCCGGCCGGCGTCGCCGGTCCGTCGAGCGGTAGCGACGACTCATCGTCGCCCGGCGTCGGGTCGCGATGGACGGGCCGCGGGGCGTCGTGGATCGGCAGGCGGCGGAGGAGATGGGTCTTCGCCTCGACGTCCTCGAGGACGAGCCCGCGAGCCGGATCGACGAGGAACAGCTCGCCCGGCCCGAGCCGGCCGCGTCGCACGGTCTCCTCGGGCGCAAGCGGGATCGCCCCCGCCTCGGACGCGACCGCGACGAGCGCATCGCGGGTCACCGCGAACGCCGTCGGCCGCAGCCCGTTCCGGTCGCTGATCGCTCCCACCCGCCGGCCGTCACCGAAGACGATCGCCGCCGGGCCGTCCCACGGCGCAAGCAGGCCGGTCGTCCGCCGGCGGAGCGTGGCGACATGCGGATGCGGCGCGCGACGCAGCGCCTGCGCCTCGGGCATCGCCGTCAGGAGCGCTGTGCCGAGGTCCCAGCCGGTCGCGACGAGCAGGTCGAGGGCTTCGTCGAGCGACTGCGAATCGGAGCCGTCGGCGGAGAGGAGCGGCCCGGCCGCGACAAGATCCGTGGCGGCGACCCCGCCGCCGACGTCGGCGGCGCGTCCCCGGACCTGGGCCCGGTTGCCGCGGACGGTGTTGATCTCGCCGTTGTGGGCGATCGAGCGGAACGGCTGGGCGAGACGCCAGGTCGGCTGGGTGTTGGTCGCGTAGCGCTGATGGAAGATCGCGTAGCGGACGCGGATCTGCGACGAGCGGAGGTCCGGGTAGAGATCGGCGAGCCGGGCCCCCGCGACGAGCCCCTTGTACACGATCGTCCGGCACGAGGCCGACGGGATCGCGATGACCTCGCCGAGTCCCGCCTCGCGTGCCGCGGTCTCCACACGCCGCCGGGCGAGGACGAGCCGCCGCTCGAAGGCCGCGTCACCGAGCGGCCGCCCGTCGCCGCCGTCGGGCCGACCGACGAAGGCCTGGACGAAGGCCGGACGGCAGGCCCGGGCAGCGCCACCGAGCGCGTCGGGATCGGCCGGGACCGACCGCCAACGGACGATCTCGAGACCTTCCTCCCCGAACACGGCGGCAAGGAGCGAGCGGGCCCGACCGCCGCGTGCTCCGGCACCCGTTCGTGGGAGGAAGAGCTGGACGATCGCGGGCCGCGAGACCGCGAGGCCGGACCGCGGCGCGAGCGATTCGATCAGGCTTGCGTCGAGTGGCAGCGACACGCCAGCGCCGTCGGACGACGCGCCGTCGGC
>DATLVO010000105.1:0-6935 GCA_035577485.1 Verrucomicrobiia bacterium | reverse complement strand
AGCAGGACCGGAATCCGGTTGACCGTCGCCCCGGCGGCGCCCGTGATCATGTTCATCGCACCCGGTCCGACCGACGAGGTGCAGGCGTACGTCCGAAGGCGGTTGCTGTGGCGGGCGAACGCAGCGGCCAGGTGCACCTGGGCCTGCTCGTTCTGCGGCCGGAAGTACGGCATGTCCTCGGCGTCGCCGAGCTCCTCGAGCGCCTGGCCCAATCCGGCGACGTTCCCGTGCCCGAAGATGCCCCACACGCCGGCGATGAATCGTTGCTCGCGGCCGTCGCGCTCCACGAACTGGCGGGCCAGGAAGCGAACGATGGCCTGACCCACGGTCAGTCGGGCAGTCTCCATCGAACCTCCTTGCGCAACCGATTGCAAAGACGGTATCATCGCGCCTCGCCTCACGTCAATATCGGTCGGGAGGGTCGCGGCGAATGACTACCGGGCGCACCGGCCTCGCGACTCCGCTTGCGCACCCGATCGACCTCTCCTCGGCGTGGAATGCGTCCGACCTCGAGCTGGCCGCGCGGTTCCACCCGTCGTATCGCGACGCGTTGCGGCGGCTTCCCGATGGGGGCGCCGTGTTCCGGGGCCTGCCGTTCGCCCTCGGGCGGCGCGCCGATGGACGCCGCTGGCTGCTCGTCGATCGCGAGCTCACTCTCGGCATCGCGGATCACGGTCCGGCCAGTCACCTCGTGGTCGCCCACTTCGCCGACAGCTGGCGCGACGCCGAGGGGCGGCGAGCGCCCGGAACGCCCGTGGGCTGGGTCCTCCCGACCGGCGAGCCCCTCGCCCGGTACGAGATCGCGTTCGCGGACGGTGAGTCGCAGGTGGTCGACGTGCGACGCCGCTACGAGGTCGCCGACGGGATCATCGGGTGGGGCTTCGTGCCGTTCCTGGCGATCGGTCACCGCGCCGATGAGCCCCTCGACTGGCGCGGCCCCCACCCGCGCCAGCCACCAGGTCGGTATGTCGCCGCCGGCCAGGCCGGCCTGCTCGGGATGCTGCCCGGGGCGTGGGGCGCCGCTCAGACGGGCATCGCCGACTTCGTCCCCACCCCGGACGACGACGTCACGTACTGGCTCCACGCCATCCCGCTCGGCACGGGTCGAACGCCCGTCGGCCTGCGAGTCGTGCCCCTCGGCGATGAGCAGCCGGGCCGCGACGTGGCCATCGCCGCTGTGACCCTGTTCCACGGGACCGCCGACCCGCTCGTCCTCGAGCCGCGGCGGCAGCTCCTCGTCGAGGGCGACGCCGATGCGCTGCCCGACGTGGATCTCGGGATCGCCATCGGATCCCGCCGTCTCGACGGGCCGCCCGAGCCCCACGACTCCGGCCCGATCGGGTGGGGATCGTCACGGGCCGATCCGGACAACGAGACGGGGGCCGCCGCCGACGACGAGCGGACGCTCGTCGATCTCACCGCCGCGCCCGACGCGCGGATCACCCTGGGCGGCTGGACCGTGGCGCTCTCCGACCTCGGCACCGAGGCCGCCAGCCCGGACGGTCGGACGAGGATCCGTCCGCTGCCGGCCGCCGATGTGCGGGTCGAGATCCGGATCGAGGCGGACGGCGTGGCGGCGCCGGCGCGGGTGCGGTTCGTGGCCGCGGGCGGGCGCTACCTGCCGCCGCTCGGCCATCGCGATGAGATCAACCCGGCGATCCTCGAGGACACCGGCGCCGGCCTCATCCTCGGTCGGGACACCTACGCCTACGTCCCGGGCACCTTCCGGATCGACCTGCCGGTCGGCGCCGTCGAGGTCGAGGTCGTGAAGGGCTTCGAGCAGGCCCCGGTCCGTCGAACGATCGTCGTCGAGGCCGGAACGCACGACCTCGTCATCCCCCTCGAGCGCACGATCGACCTGCGCGCGGACGGCTGGCGGACGGCGGATCCCCACGTCCATTTCCTCGCCCCATCCACCGCCCTGCTCCAAGCGGCCGCAGAGGACGTCGCGTTCGTCCACCTCCTGGCCACGCAGCTGGGTGACGAGTTCAAGAACGTGACGGACCTCACCTGGGGCTCGCAGGCGGACCCCGACGGCCGGCACGTGATCACCGTCGGGACGGAGAACCGCCAGAACGTCCTCGGCCACCTAGGGCTGCTCGGGGCGCGCCATCCCGTCGTCCCGATGGCGTCGGGCGGCGGCCCGGAGGGTCGGATCGGCGGCGCCGTCGCGGAGCTCCTCGGGGACTGGGCGGATCGGTGCCACGCGGAGGGCGGTCTCGTCGTCGCCGCGCACTTCCCGCTGCCGTTCGCGGAGATCGCGGCCGACATCGTCGCCGGCCAGATCGATGCCGTCGAGATGCAGACGTTCGCTCCCGGTCTCGACAGCCCGTCGATCCTCGAGTGGTACCGGTTCCTGAACTGCGGCTACCGGCTCCCGGTCCTCGGCGGTACGGACAAGATGTCGGCCGAGATGCCGCTCGGGGCCATCCGAACGTATGCCCGGCTCGACCCCGAGGCCGCCCCGACGTTCGAGTCGTGGTCCGCCGCGATCCGGGCGGGGCGAACATTCGCGACCTCCGGACCCGTCCTCGAGCTGGCGGTCGACGGCCACGAGCCGGGCGACGTCATCGCGCTCCCGGCCGGCGGCGGGCATCTTGTGGCGCGGGTCCGAGCCCAGGCGGCGCAACCGATCATCGGCACGGTCGAGCTCGTCGTGAACGGCCGGGTCGTCGCCCGCGACGACGCGCCCGAGGGGACCCGCGAACTCGTGCTCGAGGAGTCGATCGAGATCGAGTCGGGCGCCTGGATCGCGGCCCGTTCCCGCAGCGACCACGAGATCCACTCGGCGTACCGGACGAGCATGGCCGCCCACACTTCGCCCGTGTACGTCGAGGTCATGGACCGGTCGCTGTTCGTGCCGAGCGACGCAACCGCCATCCTCGCGGTGATCGACGGGACCGCCCGATGGCTCGAGAGCATGGCGACCATTGCGGACGCCGCGACCCGGCAACGGATGGTGCGACAGGTCGCCGCAAGCGCGTCCGTCCTGCGCGATCGCATCGGCTCGACCAGCGGAGGGCTCTCCTGACGTGAAGATCGCGCTCGACCCCTACATGCTCCGCGACCGCCCGTTCGCGGAGGTCTGCCGGATCGCCGCCGAGATCGGCTACGACTCGATCGAGCTCTCGCCACGGCCCGATTTCATCCCCTTCTTCACCCACCCTCGGGCGGACCGGGCAAAGATCGAGGAGTTCCGGGCCGCCCTCCGCGAGACCGGGATCGAGCTCGCCTCGATCCTGCCCCTTTATCGCTGGTCCAGCCCCGACGAGGACGAGCGCGTCGCAGCGGTCCGCTACTGGAAGCGGGCGATCCAGCTCGCCGTCGACGTCGGCTGCCAGGTCATGAACTCGGAGTTCAACGGCCGCCCGGAGCAGGCGGCCCGAAGCGAGGCCCAGCTCTGGCGCTCCCTCGAGGAGCTCCTGCCGATCTTCGAGCGCGAGGGGATCCGGCTGAATCTCGAAGCCCATCCGGACGACTTCATCGAGCGCAACACCGATGCCGTCGACCTGGTCCGGGGCATCGATTCGCCGAATGTCGGCTACGTGTTCTGCGCCCCGCACACGTTCTATCTCGGCGACGACATCGGATCGATGATCGAGTACGCCGCGCCGGTGCTGGCGCAGGTCCATCTCGCCGACGTGCTCAACCATCGGGCATCGTCCGGCAACCGCTACATCGTCAATCCGCCCGGGTCCCCGGCCCGCGTCCACCAGCACCTCGACATCGGCCAGGGCGAGGTCGACTTCGGGGCCTGCTTCGACGCCCTCCGGTACGTGGGCTTCGACGGAATCCTGACCGCCTGCGTGTTCGCCTGGGAGGAGCGGGCCGTGGAGTCGTCACGGTTCATGTTCGAGCAGATCGAGCGGCTCCTGGACGGGAGTCGCACGGCCGCGAGCTGAGCCGCCCGGACGGAGAGCTCCTAGGTGTCGAACCCCTCGACCCGGATCGTGCCGCCCTCCCGGAGGGCGCGATCGGCGGCCGCGGCCACGAGGAAGGCCGCTCGACCATCAGCCCCGGACGGGCTGACGGCCTCGTCGTTCTGGATCGATCGGCCGAACGCCCGCGCCTGGTCCCGGTAGGCCGCGGCGAAGCGTGGCATCGACGGATGGGTGGCGTCCCAGTGAATGCCGCCGTCACGGCCGATCGCCGACCCGGCGCCGATCGGCAGGGCGCCGATGAACGCGCTGCCCTCGGTCCCGTGGACCTCCGTGCGGACGTCCTCGCCGAACGCCACCCTTCGGCTGAGCTCGATGCTTCCGATCGCGCCCGTGGCGAACCGCAGATTGATCACCGCCGTGTCGACGTCCCCGTAGGCCGCCACCTCCGGGAAGAGCTGGACCGAGCCCGTCGCCTGGAGCTCGACGATCTCCGAGCCCATGAGGAACCGAGCCGAATCGAACTCGTGGATGCCCATGTCGAGCATGATCCCGCCGCCGCTGCGCGGGTCGAGGACGGCGGGCGGCGGTCGGTCCGTGTCGTACTGCCGGCTGTTGAAGAGCAGGGGCCGGCCGAGCTCGCCGGCCACGATCCGGGCGCGGGCACGCACGTGATCGGGGTCGTGGCGGCGCATCAGCCCCACCTGCAGCCGGACGCCAGCGCGCTCGACCGCGGCGAGGATCGCATCCGTGTCCGCGAGGTCGAGCGCGAGCGGCTTCTCGCACAGGATGTCGCGGCCGGCGGCAGCCGCCGCTTCGACGATCTCGCGGTGATGGATGGACGAGACCGCGATGAGCACGGCGTCGACACCCGGCGCGGCGATCGCGGCCAGCGGGTCGGAGAACGCCGCCGCACCTCCGATCTCGTCAGCCAGACGGCGGGCGGCGGCGCCGTCGACGTCGCCGATCGCGACGACGCACAGCTCGGGCGCCCCGGCGGCGATCAGGCGGGCGTGGCTCGTCCCCATGCGCCCGGCGCCGATCACCGCCAGGCCGATCCGCGGTTGTGGCATCCCTCACCGCCATTCGTGGGCGTGGTCCGGAGGGACGATGGTAGCCGACCACCCGGCCGGATCGGAAATCGGTTGCACGGCGTCCGGAGGCGGCGGTTGGCATCTCGTCGCGGAGTCGGCGCGACCGGCAATCGGGAGCGTCGCCCGCCGGATCGATGGTCAGCATCTGGCGGCTCTGCTACCATGCGCGTCCGTGACCGGCACCAACCCGTGCCGACGCCCACGACCGATCCATCCCATCTGAGAGGTTCGCCCCTTGGCCAAGACGCCCCGCACCTGGACGGGCGCTCGTACACCGTCGGGACTGAAGCGCGTCCGTCAGGCCGAGCGCCGGCGCGACATCCTTCAGCCGCGGCGCAGTGCCGCGAAGACGTTCGTCGCCACCGCCCTGATGTCGGCCACGGCCGGTGACGCCGATGCCGCGGCGCAGGCCCTCTCCGATGCGCATGCCGCGCTCGACCGCGCGGCCAAGGTCGGCGCGATCCACCCGAACGCGGCCGCGCGCCGGAAGTCTCGGCTCACACTGAAGTTCAACGCCGCGACTGGCGGGGCGCACGTCCAGACCACCAGCCGCGTCACAAAGACGACATCGAAGGCCCAGGCCGCCAAGGCCGCCAAGGCGCGCATCGCGTCGTCGAAGGCCGACAAGGCGAAGGGCGCACAGACCGCGGCCGGCAAGGCTCGCGCGGCCCTGTCGAAGACGGCCCGCACCGAGGCCGCTGCGGCGGCGGCCGCCAAGGCCGAAGCCGCCGAGACGATGGCACCGAAGGCCGCGACCAAGCCTGCTACCAGGGCCGCGGCGAAGTCCGCAAAGGCCCCGGCCAAAGCAGCGACAAAGACCAGCGCGAAGGCGAAGCCGGCCGCGAAGTCCGCGAGCAGGAAGCCCGCCGCGAAGAGCTAGCGGCTCAGCAATTCTCAGCCAGGCAATCGAACGCCCCGGCGCCGCCGGGGCGTTTTCGATGTTCGGAATGCCAACCCGGGTGGCACAAACCATCACCGGCGCGTTACTGCACGGTGAATCGCCCGCTACTGCCATGCCCGGTTGCATGAGCGATGAATCGAGGGCGAGACTCGCGATACTGCTACCGGGAGTTGCGTTGCGAACTCGGAGTCTGCGGCGCCCAGGCGCAGCCGCCACGCTAGGCGCGCGGCTCCTCGGAGCTTCGGCTCGACTCGACGAGCGTGGTCGGCGCGCCGTGGATCGCCGGGATCGTCCCGAGCCGGCCGGCCTGGTAGTCGGCGACCGCCTGGATGACCTCCTCGCGGGTGTTCATCACGAACGGGCCCATCCAGGCGACGGGCTCCCGGATCGGCCGGCCACCCAGGACGAGGACGTCCAGGTTCGGGCTGCGGCTCTCCTGCTCCCGACGAGCCGCGGCCGCGACCGTCAGGGCATTGCCATCGCCGAGCACCGCGAGCTGACCGGCCTGGATCGGTCGCGCCTCGGCACCGACCGTGCCGATCCCGGCCATCGCGTAAACGAGCGCGTTGTAGTCCGCCCGCCACGGCAGCACGAGGCGCGCGCCCGGGCTGAGCGTCGCGTGGACGAGGGTCATCGGGCTGTACGTCGATCCGGGCCCGGCGTGGCCGGCGACGTCGCCGGCGATCACCCGGACGAGCGTGCCGCCGTCGCCCGAGGAGACCAGACCGACCTCGCTCGCGCGGATGTCCTGGTAGCGAGGCGCCGACCATTTCTGGGCGGCCGGCAGGTTGACCCAGAGCTGGAACCCATGGAAGAGCCCGCCACTGGCGACGAGCCACGCCGGCGGCTTCTCGATGTGAAGGATCCCGGCGCCGGCCGTCATCCACTGGGTGTCGCCGTTGGTGATCACCCCACCGCCGCCGTTCGAGTCCTGGTGCTCGAAGGTCCCGTCGATCATGTAGGTGACCGTCTCGAAGCCGCGGTGCGGGTGGCGCGGGAAGCCAGCCTCGTAGTCCGCAGGATCACGCGAGCGGATCTCGTCGAGGAGGAGGAACGGGTCGA
>DATLVO010000104.1:0-6687 GCA_035577485.1 Verrucomicrobiia bacterium | reverse complement strand
GATCGTGACGTCGAGGGCCGTCGTGGGCTCGTCGGCGATGAGCAGCTTCGGCTCGCACGACAGGGCCATCGCGATCATCACGCGTTGCCGCATGCCGCCGGACATCTCGTGCGGGTACTGCTTCGCCCGCCGCTCCGGGCTGGGGATCCCGACGAGCTTGAGCGACTCGATCGCCCGCTCCCATGCCTCCTTCGGCTTGACCTTCAGGTGGAGCGCAACCTGTTCGGCGATCTGATCGCCGATGGTGAACACCGGGTTCAGGCTCGTGAGCGGCTCCTGGAAGACCATCGCGATGTCGTTGCCGCGGATCTTCCGCATCTCGTTCATCGGCATCCGGAGGAGCTCGCGACCGTCAAACCAGATCTCGCTGCCCGGCATCACCTCGGCCGGCGGGATATCGAGGAGGCGCATGATCGTCAGGGCGGTGACACTCTTGCCCGACCCCGATTCGCCGACGATCCCGATACTCCGTCCGGGACGAAGCTGGAAGCTGACGCCGTCGACCGCCGGGACGTCGCCGTCCATCACGTGAAACACGGTCCGCAGGTTGCGGACGTCGAGGAGGATGTCGGTCGAGGGCGCGGCGCCGAGGACGGGGCGATCGGAGGTGGCGGTCATACCCGCGACCGCGGATCGAGCGCGTCGCGGAGGCCGTCCCCGATGAAGTTCACCGCGAGGACCGTGAGGATGATCGCGAGGCCGGGGAAGAACGGCCACCACCAGTTGCCGACAGGGATGAACGTCAGGGCGTTCGAGAGCACGTTGCCCCAGGTCGGGTAGATCGGGTTCACGCCGAACCCGAGGAAGCTCACGAACGCCTCCGTGATGATGTTGCCGGCGACGATCAGTGAAGCCGAGACGACGATCGGGCTGACCGCGTTCGGCAGGATGTGGCGGAAGATGATCCGCCGGTCGCGGACGCCGACCGCCTTTGCCGCCTCCACGAACTCCCGTTCCCGGATGGACAGGAAGAGGCTACGGACGAGCCGGGCGATCCCCATCCAGCTCAGCAGGCCGAAGATCACGATGATCAGGAGCACGTTGCCGTTGCCGAAGAACTTGCTCGCGACCAGGATCACGAACAGCAGTGGCAGGCTGAGCATCACGTCGACGATTCGCATCAGGACGTTGTCGAGGAACCCGCCGACGTATCCGGCGATCGAGCCGACGATGGTCCCAATGAGGACTCCGATCGCCATGCTGGTGAAGCCGATGATCAGCGACGTCCGGGCGCCGTTGACGACGAGCTGGAGGACGTCGCGCTGGAGGCCGCCGGTCTCGCCGAAGAGGTGGGCGAGGGACGGCGGTCGGCCGGCGTAGACCGTCTTGTCAGGCTTCGGGATCTGGTTGAACACGAATGGCGAGAGGATCGGCCCAACGATCGCCGCCACGATCAGGAAGACGAGGATGCCCAGGCCGATGAGCGCGAGCTTGTGCTTGCGGAACTTCCGCCAGGCGAGCTGCCATTGGTTGAGTGACTCGAGCTGGACCTCGTAGTCCTGGCCGGCCTCGTCGGCCCGCCGCTCGATCTCCTCCAGCGCGGGCTCGGTTACCGCGGGAAGCCGGGGCTCGGTCACGGGCGCATCAGAACTTGATCCGCGGATCGACGAACGCGTACGCCACGTCCGCGACCAGGTTGGCGAAGACGACGAGGACGGACGTGATCAGGAGCAGGCCCATCAACGTCGGGTAGTCGAAGGCGTTCGTGGAGTCGATCGTCAGCTTGCCAATGCCGGGCCACGAAAAGATCGTCTCGGTCACGATCGCACCCGTGAAGAGGAACGGGATCTCGAGGCCGATATTCGTGACGACGGGGAGCAGCGCGTTCCGGAGCGCATGCTTGAACGTGACGGATCGCCCCGACAGGCCCTTGGCCTTGGCCGTCCGGACGTAGTCCTGGCTGAGCGCCTCGAGCATGCTCGCCCGGACGAAGCGGCTGTCACCGGCGATGTTGACCACGACGAGCGTGAACACGGGCAGGATCAAGTGGGCGCCGATGTCGAGAATCGCGGCGATCGGCTTCTGCCCGAAGTACACCCAGTACTCGTTCGACCCGAACGGAGGCGACACGCGGGTGGTCGTCATCCCGCCGGCCGGCAGGAGGTGCAGTCCAGGACCGCTGAAGAGGTAGATGAGCATGATCCCGAGCCAGAACGTGGGCATGGCGTAGCCAACGTACGCGAAGATCGTCGCGATCTGGTCGAACAGGGAATAGCGTTTCACCGCGGCGTAGACGCCGATGAGGATCGCGATCGCGATCCAGATGATCAGGGCAAAGGTCGCGAGGATGAATGTCGGGAGCGCGGCGCGGGCGATCCGTGGACCGACCGGCTCGCCGCTGTCGACCGACACCCCGAAGTCCCCGTGGAGGATCCCGTTCGACGACCCGCTGATCCCCTGCGGCAGGATGTTCGGCCAGCCGCTCGGGCCGAGCAGCGCGGCCGGTGTCGGGAGGATCCCCAGGATCTTGTCGTCGACGTTCGGGTTGCAGGCGCCGAGCCAGCGGCAGTACTGCACCGGGATCGGCTGGTCAAGGCCCCAGGACCGCTTGAAGGCCTCGCGATCGGCGAGGGTGACGCGGGGGTTGTTGTTGAACTTCGCGGTGGGTCCGCCCGGCGCCGCGAGCAGGATCCCGTAAACGACGATGGTGATCCCGAAGAGGACAGGGATCGCCTGGATCACCCGACGGATGACGTACTTCGTCACGGGACCACCACCAGTTCCATCAGTTGGTCAACGTTCGCTGCAGGATACCCGCCCGGGCGCCGCCCGGTGGGGGGAAATGGTGCCGCTCGGGGCACGATCGGTGCCCCGAGCGGTAAGGCGGCCGGCGGAGCCGGCCGCGGTCAGGCCTCGGTCGAGGCTACGGGGTGATCGACCAGTCGTAGGTGTTCCACGTGGGACCCTGCGAGGTCGGGTTGCCGGTGAAGTTCGTGACCTTCGGGTTGACCAGGTAGACCTCCTTGCGGAAGTACAGAGGGATCTCGATCGTCTTCTCGACGTAGACCTTCTGCCACTCCGCCATGAGGTCCTTGATCTTCGCGAAGTCGACCGTGCCCTTGACGCCGTCGAGGATGCGATCGACGTCCGGGTCCTTGATCGCGCCGTCGTTGCCGCCGTTCGGCTCGAACTGGCTCGAGTGATAGGTCGAATAGTTGGCAAGCGGGTCGAGCGGGACCGAGAAGGCGTGCTCGGCCACGTCGTAGTGGTACTTCGAGAGGGCGCACGGCGTCTGGTCCGTGGCCTCGTTGTACGAAGCGAAGATGTCGGCCGGCGCGACCGCGTTCACGGTCGAATCGATGCCGACGGCCTTCAGATACGACGAGACGAGCGCCTCGGTGTCCTGCCGGACCTGGCGGGTGGTGGTGCACAGCTCGATCTTGGCCTTCAGGCCGTTCTTGGCACGGATGCCGTCAGCGCCCGGGACCCAGCCGGCCGCGTCGAGGACCGCCTTGGCCTTGTCCGGGTCGAACGTGTAGGTCGGGGGCGGGCTGTAGAACCACGCGTTGGGCGAGACGTTCGTGAAGCCGAGGGCAGCCGCGCCACCCAGTAGCCGGGTGTTGATCTCGTCCTTGTTGACTGCCCACCGGATCGCTTCGCGGATCGCCGGATCGGAGACCGGGCAACCCTTGCCGCGATCGGCCACGGAGGTGTTCGTCGAGCAGACGTCGGGGTTCCAGTTCGGGCGCAGGAACTCGTATGTCAGCGAGTCGAGCTGCTTCACCTGATCGCCCTGATCGGCGATCTTCGGCAGGTCGGCGTCGTTGAGGTCGTTGGCGATGTCGAAGTCACCGTTCTTGTAGCCGGCGATCATCGCATCGGCGTCGCCGTACCACTTGAAGATGAGGGTGTCGAGGTTGGCCGGCTTGCCATCCCAGGGGTTCGTGTAGTTGTCGTTCCGGGCGAGCCGGATCTCCGAGCCCGAGGTCACGGACACGTACTTGAACGGACCCGAGACGGGGACGTTCGGCATGTCCTTGGCGCCCATGCCCTTGTGCTGGACGTCTTCCTTGACCGTGAACTTCGACATGTAGTGCTTCGGGAGCGGCACCGGGTACATGGCGATATACCCTTCGTAGATCTTCCCGAAGTGGAGCACGATCGTCTGCGGATCGGTGCACTCGAACTTCTTCACGTCCTCGTAGCCGGACTTGCCGGCGTAGAGGCCCGTGTTGTCCTTGTCCATGATCCAGTCCTGCGTGAACTTGTAGTCGTCGCAGGTGAGGGGCTGTCCATCGGACCACTTCAGGCCCGGGCGCAGCTTCCAGGTCACGGTCATCGCGTCGCCGTTATCACCCGGGACCTTGACGCCGCCGTTGTCGAGCGTCGGGATCTCGGAGGCCTGGTCGGGCGCGTACTTGAAGTCGTCGGTCACCGTGACGAGCCCGCCCTGCGTCGCCGCGGTCAGGTTCGCCTCGGTCACCTGGGCCTGGTAGTACTGGTTGAACTCCGTGGCTTCCTGCCAGTCGGCGAAGATGACCTGGCCGCCGGTCGTGCCCGGCTGCCGCTTGTCCTTGTACTTCGTGCCGAACAGGTCCGGGGCGCCGGCCGTCGGGCCGCTGGCTGCGGGCGACTCCGAGCCCGACGGGGCCGAAGCTGCGGGCTCAGACCCGGATGGCGCCGACGGCGACGGCGTTGCCGCACCGCCGCACGCGGCGAGCACGATCATCGCGCTCCCGAGCAGCCCTAGAAGACGCTTCTGCATGAATGCTCCTCCACTAAAGTGTGTCTCCCCACACTTCCGGTCGCAGGTGCCGCGTTCGGTCGCCTGGCGGCCCATCGTCGCCGACATCCCGGAGGTCGGACCTGCGGGACAGGGTCGTTCGAAGGGGTCGCGCGAGGCAGCCGGTGAGCGTCTGGCTCTGCGCTCCGGGTACTATGGGTATGGCCATTGGTGGTGTCAACTCGCCTCCGACGGCCGCACGGTCGCAGTCGGGCCCACCTCCTTCCGCGTCGGTCGGATGTCATCGGGATAGATGCGGGTGAAGGCAACGGGAACAGCCTGCGCGGCACCGGTCGATTCCTCGACGTGACGGACGCTGGCGATGTAGGCGGTTTCAATCTGTCGCTCGATGGGGCTCACGGACGCGCTGCGCTCGTCGGTCGGCGAGGCGGCGGCACCGAGCAGGGAGCCGCCACCGAGCCGGAACGGCACGATCAGCACGGCGACGATCGCGAAGCTCATTGCCAGCCCCGCGATCGGCGACATGACCGCCGGCCGGCGCGGCCCGACGGACTGGATGCGCGTCCGCAGGCGGGGCCAGGCGTCCTCCGATGGCTGGGCATCCCGAGCGGCCTCGCCGAGACGGCGGAGGGCCGTGATCGTCAGGATCGTCGACTCGATCGCGTCGGTGCATCGGGCGCAGCGATCGAGATGGGCCAGGGCCGCGGCCGTGCCGGGCCGGACCTCGCCGTGATCGACGAAATCGACGAGGAGCGGGCGGTGGCGGAGACAGGATCGGGTCAATTCGATCACGAGGCGCTGGCCTCGATCTCCTCCGGCGTGGCGTGGTACGCCCCGCCGAACCGCCGATCCCCCTCGAGATGGGTTCGCAGGCCGCGCAGCGCGTAGTGGAGCCTCGACTTGACGGTCCCGAGCTGGATCCCGAGGACCTCGGCCGTCTCCTGGAGCGAGAGCCGCTGGAGGTAGTACAGGACGACGACGCTGCGGTGCTTCTCGGGCAGGGCGGCGATGCCGTCGCGAACGATCCGGCGGAGCTCGGCCTGCTCGGCCTGGTCGCTGGGGAGTGGGGCGTCGTCGGCCCGGCTCGATTCGGTCGCCGCGTCGATCGGGTTCGTGGCGAGGCGCCGCCGGGACAGGCGCGAGTAGCAGAGGTTCAGCGACACGCGGTGGAGCCACGGCAGCGGCGAGACCCCGGCATGGAGCGTATGCCGGCGCTGGTACGCGCGGGCGAACGTGTCCTGGAGGATCTCTTCCGCCGCCTGCCCGTCACCGGTGAGGCCGTAGGCCGTCCGGTAGATCGATGCGCGGTAGCGGGCGAAGAACTCTTCGAAGGCGTCCAGATCGTCGGCCTGGACGCGGCGCAACAGCTCCGCGTCCACGGCCTGACTCGTTCTCGACGTGGCGCCTCCCGCAGCGTCGTTCGTCGTGTTGATCTCCGTGCAGGCGATCAAGGCCCCGCAGGACCGTCGATTATCAACAAGATACGCGGACTTTCCGCCGAAGGTTCAGTTCGGCCAGGCCGGTTCTCATCCCGACTGCGTTCGTCGCGGCCGGGCGTCCAGGGCAAGGCGACGGCGAATCGGGTCTACCCGACTGCGTTCGTTGCGGCCGGGCGTCCAGGGCAAGGCGACGGCGAATCGGGTCCACCCCGACTGCGTTCGTCGCGGAGGGCGATCCTCGCAAGGCGCGATCGAGCACGTGAGCGAACGCACTTCCCTCCGAGGTCCGAGGCGAAGCTCCGCGACGCCATCGGCCCGAGGATACGTGCTGAGCGAGCGCGCGCAGAGCGCAACGCCGCGAGGGTCGTTCCTCCGCGACAGCCAGGGTTCCTGGCACGATCTCAGTCGGGGCAGGGCATCTCCGCGCCGGCCATCGGCCGCCAGCGGAGATTCGGCTGGCGGGCCGCGGTGGCCTCGTCGAGGCGCCCGACCGGGGCGGTGTGGGGCGCGCTCTTCACGAGATCCGGATCGGTCTCGGCCTCGCGCGCGATCGCGATGAGCGCG
>DATLVO010000103.1:0-6540 GCA_035577485.1 Verrucomicrobiia bacterium | reverse complement strand
GTCCCGAGGGTCAGCACGAACACGACGCCGCGCTCGCCGACGCCCGCCCCGAACCGCATCTCGGCGAGGCCTGCCGCGTCGGCGTCGTTCAGGACGTACACCCGGGCCTTGAGCGTCTGGCGCAGGTGCGAGCCCAGGTCGTAGTCGATCCAGGCCATGTCAATATTCGCCGCGGTCTTCGTGACGCCGTCGATGACGACGGCCGGCATCCCGACCCCGATCGGCATCGTCGGCACCGTCCCGCTGCCGGTCTCCTTCAGGGCCCGCCGAACCGTCCGGATGATCGTCGGGACGACCTGGTCGGGCGTCGAGGGCTGGGGCGTCGCGACCCGCAACCGCGGACCGGCGAGCGTTCCCGCATCGACATCGACGACACCGACCTTGATGCCGCTGCCGCCGACGTCGACGCCGATCGCCAGCCTGCGTCCCGGATCCGCGATCACGGCAGCTCGCTCAGAAGTAGTTGACGGTGATGCCACCGTCGATCACGAGGTTGGCCCCGTTCGTCCACTTGCTCTCGTCCGATGCCAGGTACACCGCGACGTGGACGATCTCCTCGGGCTTCCCGAACCGGCCGGTCGGGTTGCGGGCGAGACGGATCCGCTTCGCCTCCTCGTCCTTGACGAGCCAGTCCATCAGGAGCGGCGTCTCGATCGGGCCCGGGCTGATCGCGTTCGTGCGGACGCCCTGCGGTGCGAACTGGACCGCGAGGCTGCGCGTCAGCGAGAGGACGGCGCCCTTCGAGGCGGTGTACGCGTCCTGGGGCACCGAGCAGCCGAGGATCGCCACAAAGGAGGCGACGTTGATGATCGAGCCCGAGCCCTGTTCGACCATCCTCGGGATCGCGTACTTGCAGCCGAGGAACACGCCGCGAACGTTGACGGCCATGACTTTGTCCCACGTCTCGACGTCGGTATCGACGACCGAATGGTCGGCCGCCGGCATGATCCCGGCGTTGTTGTAGAGCGCGTCGACCCGGCCGTACGTGGCGATCGCGTGGTCGACCATCCGCCGGGCGTCGTCCTCTTTCGAGACGTCGGCGGCGATCGCGGTCGCCTGGCCGCCGGCCGTCCGGACGTCGGCGGCGGCCGACTCGGACATCTCCTCGGTCACGTCGACGCAGACGACACGGGCGCCCTCGGCGGCGAACATCCGGGCGGCCGTCCGGCCCATCCCACCGCCCGCGCCGGTGATGATCGTGACCTTGTCCTGCAGACGCACGCCGGTCCTCCCTGTCGACCTGTCGACGCCCCCTCCACCGCCGGAATGGTACGCGCACGGTCATGGCGGGACAGGTCACCGCTTGACCGGCATGCGGCCGGTTGGCAACCTGAGCGCCCACGGCGATCCACGACAGGGAACCGACGATGCCCACCGCCAGCGATCTCTTCGCCGCCATCGACGGCGACCACGCCGAGGACCTCGAGGCGTTCCTCGCCGAGACGCCGTCTCTGGCCGCGGCCCGCGACGACGACGGCGTGAGCACGGTGCTCCACGCCCTGTATCGCGGCCGCCGCGAGATCGCGGAGCGACTGGCCGGCGCGCTGCCCGAGCTCGACATCTTCGACGCCGCGGCCCTCGGCCGCGCCGATCGCGTCCGCGAGCTGCTTGCGGCCGACCCGTTCCTCGCCGCGGCGCGCAGCCCGGACGGGTTCACGGCGCTCCATTACCCGGCGTTCTTCGGTGGGGCCGAGGCGGCCGAGACGGCCCAGGCACTCATCAACGAGGGGGCGGATCCCGGCGCGCGATCGGACAACGAGTTCTGGGTCCTGCCGCTCCACTCGGCGGCGGCCGGAGCCCACGGTGATGTCGTCGAGGTGCTCCTCGCGGCCGGGGCGCAGCCGGATCCGTTGCAGCGACACGGCTGGACGCCACTGCACGCGGCGGCCCAGAACGGCGACGGGCGATCGCTCGATGCGCTGCTGGCAGCCGGCGCCGATGCGGAGCTCCGAAACGACGAGGGCCATTCACCAGCGGACGTGGCCCGCGAATCGGGCCACCTGGATCTGGCCGCCCGACTCGGCTGAGGAAGGAAACGGACTCGCGGGCCGAGCCCTCCGGGCGCGGTCCCTTCCTTCAGCCTCGCGCCCGCTCGGCTCGCTGTGCGAGGAGGGCCTCGCGTGCGGCCGCGAACCCGGTGGCGATCGCCGCGACACGGCCGGCCGCGTCGGGAACCTCGCCGGTCCGTGCCCGCTCTTCCAGTTCGCGGCACAGCCCCCCGAGCTCCGTCGCCCCGACGTTCAGGCTGTTGGACTTCAGGGAGTGGGCGGGCAGGACGAAGGCGGAGACGTCGTCCGCGGCGACTGCCTCCTGGAGTGCGGCGACCTGCCGGGTGCCGTCGTCGAGATACGTGTCGACGAGCTCGTCGACGAACGACAGCTCCCCGCCCGTCATCTCGACGAGCGCATCGAAGACGGCGGCGTCGATCGGGCCCCCGGTCACGACGCGATCTCGGCGGCCCCGCCGCCGACGATGCCCGCCGACTCGGTCACGGCGCCCGGCGCCCCGACCGCGTAGACCGGGATCGGGCGGCTGAAGCCCTTGAGCTGGCGCTCGCCCGCAGCCACGGCCTCGATCTGGCCGTCGAGGGCCGCGTGCGTCCGCTGGGAAACGAGGATCTCGCCGGCCGCGGCTTCGCCGCTGAGTCGCGAGGCGAGGATGATCGCGTTGCCCACCCCGCCGTAGTCGTAGCGCCCCTCGAAGCCGATTCGGCCCATGGTCGCGTAGCCGGTCGCGATGCCGATCCCCACCTGGAGCACGTGCCCGCGACGACGCCACTCCTCGCCGATCTCGACGAACCGCTCCCGGATCGCGATCGACATCCGGACCGCCCGCGCGGCGTGGTCGTCCTGGAGGGCCGGATCGTTGAAGAAGACCATGATCCCGTCACCGGCGAAGTGCTCGAGCGTGCCCTCGTGCTCGACGACGAGGGCGCCGACCGTCGCGTGGTAGCGGCGGAGGAAGCCCAGGACCTCCTCCGGCTCGGCCGACTCCGAGAACCCCGTGAAGTTGCGCAGATCGCAGAACATCGCCGTGATCTCGCGGCGGTGACCCGCCAGGAGCGCCTCCCCGGCGGGGCTGGACACGAGGGCGGCGACCTGCGGCGACAGGAACCGCGCCAGCTGTCCCCGCTGGCGCTCGATCGTCTCGAGCAGCCGGGCATTGGCGATCCCGATCGCGGCCTGCTCGCCGAACCCGGTGGCGAGGGCGCGCTCGGCCGCGCTGAACGGACGGACCTCGTTCCGGGTGAGGGCGAGGACGCCGCTGATCGTGCCGGCCTGCTCGATCGGGACGCCGAGCAGGGTCCGGTACCCGCTCGTCGCCTGGCCGGGCGTCGCGAGGTACTCCTGATCGGCCAGGACGTCGTCGACACCGATTGCCTCGCCGATCAGGGCCACCCGACCGACGACACTGTCGCGGCCCGGCCGGATCGGATGCTCGCGCTCCCAGGCATCGAGCTCCGGTGTCCCTCCCGCGGATGCTGCGACGCGATAGGCCTCGCCGTCGAGGACGTAGGCCACGCCGTAGTCGGCCCGACAGAGGCGGACGGCCGCTCGGACGACCGCGTCCAGCACGACCTGGAGGTCGAAGGCCGAGCGACTCATGATCGCGAGGACCTCGTTCGACGCGCCCTGCCGGTCGAGCGCCTCGCGCTCGGCGTCGTGGAGGCGCTTCCGGGCGAGGGAGGACGCGATCCGGGCCTTGAGGATCGCCGGGTCGACCGACTTCGGGAGGTAGTCGGCCGCGCCCATCTCGAGACAGCGGACGACGCTCTCGAGCTCGTCGACGCCCGAGATGACGATCACCGGGAGATGCCTGAGGGCGGGGTCGTCGCGGAGGGCCGCCAGGACCTGGTAGCCGTCCATCTCCGGCATCACGATGTCGAGGAGGATCACGTCGATCGGCGGCTCGTCGGGATCGCGCAAGCGGGCGAGCGCCTGCCGGCCGTCCTCGGCTTCCACGGGCTCGTGGCCCAGGCCGCGCAGGAGGCGGGCCAGGAGCTGACGATTGAACGCGGTGTCGTCGACGACGAGCACGCGACCCGGCAGGCCGGCCCCGTTCTCGATCGTCGGCGTCATGCCCGGCCCCTCGCCGCGGCGGGCCGGGTCCGGGCGATCGCCGCCTCGAGCTCCTCGGGCCGGATCGGCTTGCTGACGTAGTCGTCCATGCCGGCGGCGAGACACGCCTCGCGGTCGCCGGCCATGGCGTTCGCGGTGAGTCCGACGATCCGGAGGTGGCGGTCCGGCCAGCGCGCCCGGATCTGGCGGGTCGCCTCGAGGCCATCCATCTCCGGCATCTGGACGTCCATCAGGACGAGGTCGAACGTGTTGCCCTCCACGGCCGCGACCGCCGCCCGGCCGTCCTCCACGACCGTGGCCCGATGCCCCATCCGCTCGAGGAGCCGGATCGCGAGCTTCTGGTTCACCGCGTTGTCCTCGGCCAGGAGAATGCTGAGGCCGGGCTCGCCGGACTCGGCTGCGGGTCGGGCACCCGCGACGCGGGGTGGAGCGGCCGCCGCGGCACCGTCCCGTGCGACGTCCGGCCCGCCCGCCAGCACCGCGTCGGCGAGTGCGTCGTGGAGGGCCGACGGTTTGACCGGCTTGACGAGCATCGCCGTCACGTTGGCCGCGGTCCGGCTGTGCTGCCCGATCGAGGAGAGAATCACGACCGGGATGGGCTTCTCTGGTTGGACCAACCGAAGGTCCTCGGCGAGCTCGACGCCGTCGCGCTCCGGCATGAGGAAGTCGAGAACGGCGGCATCGAACGTCTGGCCGTCGCGGACCCATTCGAGCGCCTCGAGGGGCGACGCGGTCGCCCGCGCCTCGACGCCCCATCGATCTAGGAAGCTCGTCAGGATCCGGCGGTTCGTGGCGTTGTCGTCGACGACGAGGATCCTGCAGCCCCGGAGGCTCCGCTCCGGTGGCGCGGGCGGAGCGTCGGGCAGCGTCGTCGCCTCGGCCGGCAACCGGAGGCAGAAGGTGCTGCCTTCGCCAGGGACGCCGCTGCTCGAGGCCGTGAGCGTGCCGCCCATCGACTCGGCGAGTCGGCGGCTGATCGCCAGGCCAAGCCCCGTCCCGCCGTACCGCCGGGCGATCGAGGCATCGACCTGGCTGAACGACTGGAACAGGAGGTCCATCCGATCCGGCGGAATGCCGATGCCCGTGTCGCGGACGTCGATGTCGATCGTCCACGGGTCGCCGGCCGCCGCGGGCGCTGTGGCCTCGACCGACAGGACGACCTCCCCCTGTTCGGTGAACTTGATCGCGTTCGACAGGAGGTTGAGGACGATCTGGCGGAGCCGGCCGGCGTCGCCGACGATCGCCTCGGGCAGCGTCGCGCCCATCGCGTAGGCGAGCTCCACGCCCTTCTTCGCGGCGATCGGTGCGACGACGTCCAGGGCGCTCTCGACGGACGTCCGCAGCGAGAACGGCTCCGCCGCGAGGTCGACCTTGCCGGCCTCGATCTTCGAGAAGTCGAGGATGTCGTTGATGATCGTCAGCAGCGCGTCTCCGGACGTCCGGATCGTCTCGGCGAAATCGCGCTGCTCCGCGTCGAGCTCGGTTTCCAGGAGGAGCCCGCTCATGCCGATGACGGCGTTCATCGGCGTCCGAATCTCGTGGCTCATCGCGGCCAGGAACGCGCTCTTGGCCTGGTTGGCCGCCTCAGCAGCGACGGTCGCATCCTGAGCGGCCCGGTAGAGGCGGGCATTCTCGATGGCGATCGAGGCCTGCCGGGCGAGGCCGACGAGGAAGTTCAGATCGGCCTGGACGAATGGCTCACCGGCATGCCGCCACACCGCGGTCACGCCGGTCACCCGATCGCGAGAGACGAGGGGGACGACCATCATCCGCTCGATCTCACCGGTGCGGTCGGGCGTCCCCGGCATCCGGACCGCCCGAGGATCGCTCCCGGTGAGGTTGATCAGCTCCGGCACCCGGCGCCGGATGATGTCGCCGACGATCCCCTTGCCGGCCCGGATCTCGCCGGACAGGATCGCATCGGCGATTTGCCCCTTGCCGAGGATCGGCCGGAAGGTCTCGCCGTCCGGTTGCGCGATCCAGAGGGCAACCGAATCGACGGCGAGGAGCGAGCGGACCCGCTCGCCGATCTGGTCGAGGACGGCCTGGACGTCGAGGGTCGCCGATATCTCCTGGCCGACCTCGGCCAACGCGGCCATCTCATCGCCGCGCCGGTGCGCCTCCTGGTACAGCCGGGCGTTCTGGATCGCGATCCCGACGTTGGCGGCGATCGTCGACAGGAGTCGCGCGTCGGCCTCGCTGAAGCGACCCTCCTGGGTGGTGCTCTGGACGCTGATCACGCCGATCGCGACATCGCCGGCGATGATCGGCACGCCGAGATAGGACTTCACATCGACGCCGAGCTGGCTTCCGCTGACGCTGGGAAAGTCGGCAGCGCGATTGAGCAGAAGGGGCGCCTTTGCCCGCAGCACCTCCGAGGTCAGGCCTTCGCCAAAGGCGATCGGCTCCGGCTCGCGCCGGACACCGAGCTCGTAGTCGTAGGGGAATCGGATCAGGCCCG
>DATLVO010000102.1:0-18387 GCA_035577485.1 Verrucomicrobiia bacterium | reverse complement strand
GCGGACGACGACGTCGACCGGCTGCTCGAGCGGTTCGACGCGTGGGACCCGCCGCTCGGGCGGTGGGCGTCAGGGCCCGAGGACTGACCCACCCGAGCCCGATCCGATCGGGGCGGCGGAGCCCGCCGGGCCACCGCTCGGGACCGGCCATACGGGACTCCTGCCCGGCGGGCCGAAGACGACCTTGGCCATCGCCGCGATCCGAGTCGGCACGGGCACGAAGATCGAGCCGAACTGCGTCGATCCACCGGACTTGATCATCGGCGCTCCCAGGACGAGCTTCATGGTCGACGCCCCGCCGATCTGCTCGGCGAGCGCGGCGAGCTGCGGCAGTCGGTCCGCCGGTAGATCGGTCCGGACCGTCGCCCCGACGGCCGAGAGCAGGCGCGGCAGGCTGAACAGGATCCCGGCCCCGACCGCCCGGTTGCGGAGCGCGATCAGGACGTCCTGCTGGCGGGCGGCCCGGGTCAGGTCGCTCTCGCCGACGGCCTTCCGGATGCGGGCGTAGGCGAGGGCGTCGGTGCCGTCGAAGTGGTGGAGCCCCGGCAGCACCGACCAGCCGCGCTTGCCGTCGAGACCCGGATAGATCGGGTCGGCGAGCGGTTTCTTGACGTCGATGTCGACCCCGCCGACAGCGTCGACCATCGCGACGAACCCGGCGAGATCGACCGTCGCGTAGTAGTGGATCGGGATCCCGAACAGCGCCCCGACCGCGTCCTCGAGGGCGCGGATCCCGCCGTGGGGGAAGTCGGCCGGGTGGCGGTCGGCCCAGCTGACGAGCGAGTTGATCTTCGGACCGTAGATGTTGCCGTTGCCGAGGGGGATGTTCGCGAGGTCGCGCGGGATCGAGACCATCGAGACCGTCCGGCCGACCGGGTCGAGCGAGACGACGATCAGCGAGTCGGTGAGGGCCTCGGTCCGGCCTGGCGCCGAGTCGACGCCGATCAGGAGCACGTTGAGGCGCTCGCCGTCGCCCGGCGGTGGTGCGCTCGACACCGACCGGACCGGGGTTGCCGAGAAGATCTGGGCGAACATCGCCTGGGCGGCCGTGCCGTAGCTCCAGACCGCGATATGCGGCAGGACCGTGAACGCGAACAGCATCGCCAGTCCGACGACACCGAGCCGGCCGGGGCGGCCGGGGTAGCGTCGGTCGGCGAACGCCTGGAGCGCGGCGCTCGCCCGCCAGGCGAGCAGGACGAGGTTCAGCACGAGGAGCAGGCCCAGGACCGACGGGGCGATGATCCGGGCGAGGAGCATCGTCGGTCGGTCGGCGTGAGCGACGATCCAGGCCGCCGCCAGCCCGAGGAGCGTCGGCAGGCCGAAGAACGCCGCCGTTCGCCAGCGGCCGTTGATCAGCTGACCTGAGCCGGGAAGGATCGATGAGCAGGCGGCCGCCAGGAGCCGCCGTCGGTCGGTCGAGCTGCTGTCCGGTCGAACTCGCCGCGCGTGATCGAGGTCGGTCGGACGGCGGGCGTGGGGCGGGGACTGGCGCGACACCGCTTGCTCGGCCATCGCGCGGAGTGTAGCTGCGAGTTCAAGCGTGCGCCAGGCGAGCGGGCATGGTGACGCCGGGCGATCGATCAGCCTGCCAGTGATCGCCCGGCGTCAGGGTCTGTGACGCGCGAGCCGCGTTGACTGTTCCGCTGCGGTGCGCGGTCTGTGGATCGTCGGCGTGCCACGGGTGAGCCGGTCGGACGTCCTAGGCCTGGGCCGCTTCGGGGCGGCCGTCCGCCTGCCGCCGTCGCCGCCGGACGCCCGTTCCACTCAGCCGCCGCCGGACGACCGGCAGCCAGACGGCGCTCGCAACGAGCTGGGACAGGACCGCGAGGATCAGCAGCAGGCCCGGCACCGTCATCGTCAGGGCCGGGACCGCCCAATCCAGGCCGTCGAACGTCCCGAACGCGCCGACATCGCCCAGGCCGAACGGGCCTTCGTCGCCACTGCCGACGACGAGGCCCGGGCTGCTGGCGTCGCCCGTTCCGGTCGATCCTCCGCCGGCCGTGGATCCGACCGATCCCGGGCCACCGGACGCTGACGGAGCGCCGGGATTCGTTCCGCCGATGGCGCCCGTCGAGGGCGATGGCCCAGGGTCGGTCGGGCCGGACGAGGGCGACAACGACGGCACGACGCTGGCGATCGGCGAGGGGAGCAGTGACGGAACCGGGATCCCGCTGGGCAGCGGCAGCAGGGACGGCAGCGGCGTGATCGTCGGCAACGGCGACACGGATGGCAGGGGCGTGATCGTGGGCAGTGGCGGCACGGTCGGCAGGGCCGTCGGTGTCGGGGTCGGTGTCGGAGTGGGCGTAGGGGCTGGTGTGGGTGTCGGGGACGGTGTGGGTGTCGGCGTCGGGGTAGGTGTCGGTGTCGGCGTCGGAGCGGGCGCGTTGACCTGGATGGAGACCGTCACCGTCGACGACCAAAGCAGCCCGTCGGTCGCGTGGTACGTGAAGGTCCGCACGCCCGTGAACGATCCGCCGGAGGTGTACGTGAACCCCCCGTTCGCGTTGAGGTTCACCGATCCGCTGCCGCTGTCCGTGACCTTGCTCGCGGTCAGCGCATCGCCATCGGCGTCGGAATCGTTGCCGAGGACGCCCGGCGCGGGCACCGTCAGGGTCACACCCGTGACGGCCGTATACGAATCCGCCACCGCGACCGGGGCCGCATTGGTCACCGTAATCGTCACCGTGGCCGACCCGAGCAACTGGCCCGAGTCCTTGTACTGGAAGCTATCCGTCCCGACGAAGCCGGTGGCCGGCCGGTACGTGTAGCCACCGTTCGACGCGAGGTTCAGCGTCCCGTGGGTCGTGGTCGAGACGAGGACCGCGGTGGTGCCGAGGAGCGTCACATCGTTGGCGAGGACGCCGGGCGCGGCGACCGTCGCCAGTCGGTCGTGGCGTGTCGACAGCGTGTCGTTCACGGCCAGGACGCCGAGCGCGAGCGTCTTCGACGGCCAGGCGCCGAGCACGAGGCCGATGACGATCCAGATCCCGGCCAGGACGAGACCGCGCGTCACCCGGCGATCGCGGGTCCGAGTCCGGGCGGTCACGCGACGCGCGGCGTCCACAGCGCGTTCGGAGCAAGATCCGCGCCCGGCAGGGGCGCATCGGCGGCCGTCTCGATCCCCTCGACGAAGGCGCGGACAAGGTGCTCGTCGAGCTGGCTGCCGGCGGCGTCCTCCAGGCGGTGCAGCGCCTCCCGCACGTCGAGCGCCTTGCGGTACGGGCGGGTCGTCGTCATCGCCGAGAATGCGTCGCCGACCGCCAGGATCCGGGCGATCAGCGGGATCCCGTCGCCCTCGAGATGATCGAGATAGCCGTCGCCGTCCCAGCGCTCGTGATGGTGGCGGATCCCCGCCCGGACGAGTTCGATGTCCGGCAGGTCGCGAACGATCATGTCGCCGAGGGCGACGTGCTGCTTCACGATCGCGTACTCGGCATCGGTCAGCTTGCCGGGCTTGCGGAGGATCTGGTCTGGGATGCCGATCTTGCCGACGTCGTGGAGCAGGCCGGCGATGCTGATCGTCCGGACGAGATCGGGATCGGCATCGATCCGGCCCGCCAGGAAGACCGCGTAGCGGGCGACGTCCTCGGAATGGCGCTTCGTGTAGCGGTCCTTGGTGTCGACCGCGAAGACGAGGCCCTGGAGCACGTCGAACCCGGACGACGCAACCACCGTGTCGGCGTCGAGGCCGGCGACCTTGATCGCGTCACCGCCGCTGGCCTTGGCCTCTTCGAGCGTGCCGGTTGCCGCGGCAAGGAGTACGGTGGCCGAGGCGCCGTGCTCGGGATAGGTGCAGAGACCGGCGCTGATCGTGATCGGCAGGCGCTCCGTCGCCTCGAACTGGAGACTCAGGTCGGCAAGCCCGGTTCGGGACCGTTCGACCGCGGGCTCGAGATCGACGACGGCATCCGGCGGCGCGATCAACAGGAACTCGTCCGGCCCGTAGCGACCGATGACGATCCGCTGCGGCACGCTGCGGCGGAGAAGATCGACGACCGCGAGCAGCGCGGTGTCGCCGGCGGCGTGGCCGTGGTTGTCGTTCAGCAGCCGGAAGTTGTCGATGTCGACGAGGGCGATCCCCAGCGGCATCCCGGTCGCTCGCGCCTGCTCGATCTCTTCGGCGAGGTGGGCGACGACGGCCCCATGGTTCAGCACGCCGGTCAGCGGGTCGAGGCGGATCGACTCGACGAGCGCTGCGGTCTGGCGGGTCAGGCGGCCCTGCGCCGCTCGGAAGATGAGGAACAGGAGCGCCGCCGCGATCAGGCCGGCCGTCACCGTCACCAGGACGACGTCGCGCTGCACGTCGCTGAGCCGCTTCAGGACGGGTTCCGCATCGCGCCAGATGCCGACGACTGCCCGAACCTGGCCGCTCGTCTTGATCGGCAGGTATTCGCGAATGAAGCGAGCGGGCGCCGGGGGGCTCGCGGTCGTGACGGACCCGTCGCCGCCGCCGGCCGGCAGCACGGCCGCCTGGCTCGCCCCGCCGGCCGCGAGGGCGAAGGCCGCGTCGGCCGGGGCGGTCGGAGACGCCGTTGCGGGATCGCTCGCGGCGACCAGCCGGCCGTCCGGCAGGCGGAGCTCGACCCGGACGATCTCGCCCGGCCCCGTGAGCGTCGCCAGTCCCCGTTCGAGGTCGGAGAGCTGAGCGGGAGTCGTGCTGGACGCCGAACCGTCCAGGAAGCGGACGTCCAGGTGGGCATTGACAAAGGCACGGATCGTCGCCGCATCGCTGCCGACGACGTCGTTCAGGGTCGCGGTGGAGAAGTGGGCCGAGACCATCGCCGCCTGGGCCGTCGCCGTGATCCCGACCAGCGCGAGAAATGCCCCGTAGACCAGGAGCAGCAGGACGGGGCGGCGGATTCGCGGCTGGGTGCCAGGCATGGGGCGGCGTCTCCGCAACGTGGAGAACGAGCCTAGAAAACGGCGACCCGATCACCCCATGGCCCAGACGTCGCAGGGACCGATCCCCCGAACGTCCGGTGCAGGGCGCGATTGAGCACGGCAACCGGCGCGGGCGCGCACCGGCTGGAGCCGCGCCGCACCCTCAACGGAGGCGGCCGGCCCCGTCCACGGGCGTCACCGGGAGGACCATCGGCGTGAGGCCGGTCCTGCCGGGATAGGACGCCAGCACCGCGTCGGCGAGGGCCGGGACTGCGTCGGCCTCGACGAGGTTGACCGTGCATCCGCCGAAGCCCGCGCCCGTCATGCGGGCCGCAACGACCCCGGGAACGGCGATGGCGATCTCGACCAGGGCATCGAGCTCGGGGGAGCTCACCTCGAAGAGGTCGCGGAGCGACGCATGGCCTGCGGCGAAGATCGGGCCGATCGCCGCCCGATCGTCGGCCTCGAACGCGGCAAGGGTCGCGAGGACCCGGGCGTTCTCGGCGATCACGTGCTCGGCTCGCCGGGCGACGACCGGGTCGAGGTCCGGGCGCGCCGCGGCGAGCAGCTCGGGGGTGACGTCGCGCAAGGTCCGAACCGAGGGATCCACCCGCCGGATCCCCGCGACGGCCTCGTCGCACTGGGCCCGCCGGATGTTGTACTCGGAGCCGCCCAGCCGGCGCGGAGAGCCGGTGTTGCAGACGACGAGCGCGAGCCCGTCGGGGATCGCGACCGTTCGCCACTCGGTCGAGCGGCAGTCGAGCAGGAGCGCCGTTCCGGCGACCCCGCAGGACGACGCGAACTGGTCCATGAGGCCCGACTGGACGCCGACGTAGCCGTTCTCCGCCCGCTGGCAGATCCGGGCGAGCTCGAGGCGATCCACACCCGACGCCGCATCGCCGAGGAGCGCCCAGGCCGCCGCCAGCTCGATCGCGGCCGACGACGACAGGCCGGCGTTCTCCGGCAGGGTCGACCCGATCACGCCCCGCAGCCCCACCGTCGGGAGCCCGGCCACGGCGAGCGCCCACGCGGTCCCGGCCACGTAGTCGATCCAGGTGCTCGTCGTGGGGCGCTCGAGGCCCAGCTCGAACGAGGCCGTATCGCCGATGTCGAGCCGCGTGAGCGTGACGCGGCCGTCGTCGGTCGGCACGGACGCGATCCGGATCTCGCGGTCGATCGCGGCGGGCAGGACGAGCCCCGCGTTGTAGTCGGTGTGCTCGCCGATCAGGTTCACCCGACCCGGCGCGCGGACGACGCGGATCGTTGCGGGATCGGCGGCAGCGGCGGGCTCGCGCGCGATCAGCTCCGCCGCGAGCTCGTCGGGGGCGAAGGCCGCCGTCATCGCTCGGTCGCCCCCGGATCGGCGGACCAGCGCCACGTCATCCACGCCGTGAGCGGCCGCCCGGGCTCGACGACCACCGGGTCGAGATGGACGAAGTCGGGCGGGGACGACTGCGGCTCGAGGCAGATCGTGTCGGGCGGCTCGTCGTAGACGACCCAGAAGTCGCATGACGAGGTCAGCTCGAGGCGGAGGGCGCCAGGCCAGGTCAGGGAGGGCGGCGAGCGCAGCCCGGTGAAGCAGTCGTCCCAGGGCCGTTGGGTCGGCGCTCGGGTCTCCCCGGTCGGGATGCCGTCGGCATCACGAATGAACATCCTCGCGGCATCGAACCCCAGGATGGCCGGTCCGGTCCCGCCCCCGCCGAGCCGTCGTGGGAACCACGGATGCCAGCCGACCGCGCCGGGCATCGGCTCGTCGGCGTCGAGCGTGAGCCCGAGGTGCAGGGCATCGGCCTCCAGGTCGATCGTCTGGGTCACCCGCGCCGCGAACGGCCAGGCCGGCCCGAGGTCGATCGAGAGCGTCCGATCGTCGACGACCGTCCAAGCGCGATTGAGGACCGTCCCGTGGCCCGCATGCGGGAACAGGTTCCGCGGCAGCTCGACCCGGCGGCCAGCGAACGTGAACGTGCCGTCGCGGATTCGGCCCGGGTAGGGGACCGATGGGAAGCAGCCCCACGCGACGGGGTCGCCGCCGGTCCGCGCGACCAGCTCGAACCCGTCGACGACGAGCGAGGCCAGGCGTCCGCCGGCAACCGGATCGATCTCCAGCCGGACGTCACCGCGCTCGCGGACGAGGAGGTCGTGCCCGATCGCGCTCATGCGGCGATCGTGACACAGCCGCGACAACCGAAACCGCCCCCGGCGGAGGCCGAGGGCGGTCGACCTCAGGCCCGCGATCGCCGTCGATCGCGTGTCCTGGTCAAGGCGAAGCAGCGGGCTGTTCTGACGCGAAACGGGACAGCATCAACCGCCGCTCTACTGATCCTCGAGGCTCAGGGTGTAGATCGTTCCGACGTACGGCGCCCACACCCGGACCCAGACCGGGTTTGGCGACGCGATCGTGGTATCGAACTGGAAGCCTGACACGCTGTGCCCGTCGCCGTTGAGGAGGACGCCATTGGCGTCGGTGATGTCGAACCGAGCCAGTTGCGACACGTTGTTCGTGAACCGGATTCGGAGTCCAGTGCACCCCGACGTCAAGGTGTACGTGACCTTCAACCAGTCGCTCGAGCCGTAGGGCACGGTGGTGCCGTTGAAGGAGCGACCGCTTCCGCATGTCATCGTCACCGCCGATGCGGTCGCGAGCGTGTTGTTGAGACTGTCGGGGGTCAGGTTGCCAATACTCAACGCACAGGCGACGACAGCCGCGCCTGTGTAGGGGTCGGTGACGAGTTCGACGTGACCGCCCGACAACCCCGGTCGGTCGCACGGCACCGAGGTGATCGAATCCACGACGCCAGGCGAGCCTTGCGGGCCTATCGGGCCCTCGGTCCCAGCGGGACCCTCCGTGCCGGCCGGGCCTTGCGAGCCCGCCGGCCCCTGGATACCGGCCGGCCCCTGGCTGCCCGCTGGGCCCTGCGGCCCAGTCTGGCTCCAGGCCACAGGACCGACCTGGCCCCTCGGGCACGTGGTCACGCTCGAGTCGACAAGATGGACCAATCCACCCTTTGTTTCGTAGCAGGCGGAGAAGACGCCCGCGTTCGAGGGGATGGCTGCAGATGCCACGCCGACCGAGACACCGAGGAGCACGCCCGCGGCAAAGAGCGCGAGCGGACGAAGCCGGGCCATGTTGCGTTACCTCCCTCGACTGAACGACTCCCCGGCGGTCATGACCATGGGGCGCAGCGGCGTGAGCGTCATCGGTCATCCGACCGACGGCCGCCGCTCAGCGCAGCGTACCGGGCGTAGTAATCGGTCGAGGACTCCTCCGCCGAGGTGTCAGGCGCGAACCGGTCAGGGTCGAATGGCTCGAGGTGAGCCGGAGTTCGACCCGAGGCGAAGCGTTCCGCGAGGAGCTCGGTGAGGTACGGCGCCAGCAACATCCCGCGCCCGCTCCAGCCGTTGGCCTGCCACCATCCGTCGAGCTGGGCGGTGGGGCCGACGAGGGGCATATGGTCCGGCGCGATGTCGTACATCCCGCCCCACTGACGAATGACCGATACGTCGGCGAGGGCCGGTGCCTTTCGAATCATGGTCGAGGCGGTCCGTTCCAGGAATTCCCACGACGAGCGCTGCTCGACGCCCGACCCTTCGTTCGGGTCGACCACGCCCATGACGATCTCGCCGCGAAGCGTCTGGTTAAACCATCCTTCATTCGGCCGGTAGAACGTGATGGCGGCGTCGATGGACCGGCGGAGCGGCGCGGTCACGAGCACCTCACGGCGATGCGGCCGGTTCGGTGCCGTCACCCCGGCCATCGCGTTCAGCTCATTCGACCAGCCTCCCGCCGCGTTGAGCACAACTGCGGTCTCGATCCGCCCCCGGTCGGTCTCGACCGCGTTCACTCCTCGCTGAGAGCGAACGATCGCGCGGACCGCGGTGCCCGGCAGGATCCGGACGGATGTGCCCGCGAGGTGCTCGACGTGGGCCCAGACGACCGCGTCGTGGTGGACGATCGCGTCGTCGTTCAGCACGGCGCCGGCGACCGGTTCGCCGCCCCGCAGGATCGGCAGCCGACGGAGCGTCTCGTCCGGGGAGAGGAGAGCGCTTCGCACGCCGATCCGGTGATGCATCTCGACGATGGCGCGCATCCGCTCGACTTCGTCCGAGTCGTAGAGGACCCAGGCATAGCCCAGCCGAAAGAACAGCACGTTGAAGCCCAGGTCCTGGCCCATGCGCTCGTATTTCGCCTGGCACGCGCGCGCGATGTGGGTGAGCTCCTCGGTCAGCTGCATGGCCCGGATTCGGGCGACGTTTCGTCCCGTCGCACCGCTACCCGGGTAGCCGCGCTCGACGACGACGACGTCACCGATCCCGCGAGCGGTGAGCTCTCGAGCGAAGGCGAGGCCGGCGATCCCGGCACCGACGATCACGACCGCGGCCGTTCGCGGGGGATCGCCGGTCTCCAGGGGGGTGCGGCTCCGCGGCAGGCTCATCGGGTGGCATCGCCGGCGACCGTCGCGTCATTGGACGGGACCAGATCGCCGAGGCGAACCGGGCGCAGCGGCGGCCGCGCCGTCGGGAGCCCCATGGGCCCGTCCGCCGCCGGGCCGGTGACGCAGGCAAACGCCTGCAGGCAGTACTTGCCCTGACATGGTCCGGTCAGGGCGCCTGTCCGTCGCTTGATGAGCTCCGGGTCGGCGTAGCCGGCACGCTGCTCGGCCCGGATCTCCCGTACGTGGACGTCCTCGCAGAAGCACACGAGGGTGTTCGGTGCAAACGCGGCGGCGGGGACGGCGGCCGCAGAGAGGGCGGCGGCCACCCCCGGGACGATGGCCCCTGCGCTCTCCTCGGCGCGGGCTGGGCGAGGGGAGCCAGCCGCCTGATTGCCCTGCGCGTTCGCCGAACCGGCTGCCGCCCGGAGTCCCGCCGCCTGGCCGGCCAGGCGGGCCATCTCCGCGTCGGCTGCGGTGACGGTGGGCCGCCCGGCGGCCGATCCGGCGACGAAGAGCGTAGCGAGGCTCGTGGCACCCGAAGGGTCACAGACCGGGACGACAACGCCGCCGCGGCGTTCGACGGCCGCACCGGCCGCGAGCACGAGGTCGATGTTCGGCGACCGATCGGCGAAGACGACGAGGTCGACGCGCTCTCGACGTTCTCGTCCCGCCACCGCATGGACAGCGCCGGACACCCGGCGACGCCCGAGGATGCGCCGGAGCGAGGGCGCCGTCACCGGCCCGACGACCTCTGCTCCGGCCCCAGCCAGCCTCTGGCCTGCGGCCGTCAGCTCCGGGCCCGCGCCGACCAGCATCGCTCGCTCGCCGGGAAGGACTCGGTAGCGGTCCACCAGCTCGACCACCATCCGGGCACTCATCACGCCCGGCCGATCGGCGCCGGGGACCAGTGGGACGCGGTCGTAGGAGCCGGTCGCGGCCACGATCGTGCGGGCGCGGAGCTCATAGCGCAGTCCCTCGCCGATGGCGGCGACCATCCCGTGATACCAGCCGATTGCAGCCACGCCTGCCAGGATCTCGACACCGGCGTGTCGTGCCTGGTTCGCAAGGTCACCGATCGCGTCGAGACCCTGCTCGATGCCGGAATCGACCCGCCCGGCCCCGCCCAGCGACGTCTCGGCCTCGATCAGGACGACCCGTCGGGCGGTCTCCGCGGCCCCGAGGGCGGCCATCAGGCCCGCCCGCCCGCCCCCGACGACGAGGACGTCGAGTTCGACCCGACGGGCGCTCCGCCCCGGCGGCGGAACCCGCTCCCCGGTGCCCAACCGTCCCCGGCCGCCGAACCATCGGAGCACGGCCAGGTATCGCTGGCGGAGCGCGCGCGGTCGCAGGAATCGGTGGTGGTAGAAGGTCGGCGGAATCCAGCGCGACGTCAGGCCCAGGAGCGACAGGAGGTCGCGATCGACCGACGGCAGCGCGTGCTCGCCGCGCGCCACGAGCCCCGCCCGCACCGGAACCCGGCATGACCGGACGCTCGGACGGCCATCGACCTCGCATTCGCACCAGCCGCACTGCCCGGTGGAGCACATCAGCCCGCGGGGTCGATGGAACCTGAAGCTGCGTGACAGGATGGGCCGGTCCGCGGCAAGCAGGCTCACCGCCAGCGGCTCGCCTTCGATTCCGTCGTACGCATGCCCGTCGAACGTGAATTGGACCAGTGGCGCTCGCGTTGTCCGGTCGACCGGCGGGGCCGGCAGTCGGCGGGGCGGCACGTCAGCGGATGTGGAACGTCGGCGAGCTATCGATGCAGACGCGCTTCGACTCGAGATACGCGTCGAGGCCTTCCATCCCGAGCTCGCGCCCGATGCCGCTCTGCTTGACGCCACCGAACGGGCTCTCGGCGAGGCGGACGTAGTGCGTGTTCACCCAGACGTCACCGACCCGCAGCCGCCGGGCGAGCCGGATGGCTCGATCGAGGTCGGCGGTCCACACCGCGCTCCCGAGGCCGAAGTCGTTGTCGTTGGCGATCGCGAGGGCCTCGTCCTCCGTGTCGAACGTGATGACCGAGAGGACCGGGCCGAAGATCTCATCGCGCGCAATTGCCATCGACGGCGTGACGTTGTCGAAGATCGTCGGCGCCATGTAGCAGCCCGACGACCACTTGCCGCGGAGCTGTTCGCCGCCGAGGATCAGTCGAGCGCCTTCGGCCCGGCCGCGCTCGACGTAGGCCAGCACCCGATCGAGCTGTCGTTGCGAGACCATCGGCCCGAGTTGCGTCTCCTCGTCGAGCGGCGAGCCGACCCGCAGCCCGGCGGCGCGCTCCATCAACCCATCGACGAAGCGATCGTGGATCGACCCCTCCAGGAGCAACCGCGATCCGGCGGTGCACGATTGCCCGGCGTACAGGAAGATGCCGACCGCGACGGCATCCATCGCCTTCTCGAGGTTCGCATCCGGGAAGACGATGACCGGCGCCTTGCCGCCCGCCTCGATCGAGGTCCGTTTGAAGGAGCGAGCGCCCAGCTCCATCAGCCGGCGCCCGACCTCACTGCTCCCCGTGAAGCTCAGCTTGTCGACGCGAGGATCGATGGCCAGGGCCTCTCCGACGATCGAACCCTCGCCGACGACGCCATTGGCGACACCCTTCGGGATGGCGGGGATCCGATCGAGGAGGTCGAAGATCGCCATCGACGACGCCGGAGCATCGCTGGCGGGCTTGAGGACGAACGTGCAACCGGTCGCGATGGCCGCACCGATCTTGCGCAGCGGCAGGTCGACCGGGTCGTTCCACGGCGTGATGAGGCCGCAGACTCCGACTGGTTCCTTGAGGATGAAGTTGAGGAGGTGACTCGGCGCGGATGCCGTCACCTCGCCGCGGATCATCCGGGCCGCGCTGGCGTAGAAGAGGATCCGGTCGATCGCCGGCTCGATCTCTCGATCGCGCACGTAGCGGATCGGCTTGCCCATCTCGGTCGCGACGAGGCGCGAAAGTGGTTCCATCTCTTCCCGCAGGAGGCGGGCGAGCTCGAACAGGATCGCCGCCCGCTCGCGGCCCGAAGTGGCAGGCCAGGCTCCGTCATCGAACGCGGCTCGCGCGGCGGCGACCGCCCGGCCGACGTCCTCTGCGCTCGACTGCGGCGCGATGGCGACAAGGTCGCCGGTCGCCGGGTCCCGGCTTTCCAACGTCGCGCCCGAGGCGGCCGGCGACCAGCCGCCGTCGATGTAGTTGGCCACCTGGATGACGGATGTCGTCGTCCGAGTCATCGCGTCCCCTTGATCGTGTCGATGGTCACGTCGAGCGCCAGCTCGAGGAGCCGCTCGTCGATCGTCAATGGCGGACACAGCTTCAAGACGTTCTCGGCATGGCCGCCGGCCCCGACGAGGACGCCGCGAGCGAAGGCGGCCCTTCGGATCGTCGCGCTCCTCCCTGGGTCCGGCGTGCGCGACTCGCGGTCGGTCACGATCTCGATCCCCGCGAAGAGGCCCAGACCCCGGACCTCGCTCACATGCGGCTCGTCTGACAGTGCCGCACGCAATCGTTCGAGCATGCGTTCGCCCACCGCTGCGGACCGCTCCGCGAGCCGCTCCCGTCGGAACACGCTGATCGCGGCCAACCCGGCCGCAAGGTTGATCGCGTTCCCCATGAACGTCGATGTGTGGGTGCCCGGCCCCCAATGCTGCATGAAGGCCTGCCGCCCCACCACAGCCGAGACCGCCATCCCCCCGCCAATCCCTTTGCCGACCGTCATCAGGTCCGGCACGACGCCCCAATGCTCGCCCGCCCAGGCCCGGCCCGTGCGCCCGAAGCCGGACTGGATCTCGTCGAACACGAGGACGACACCATGCTGGTCGCAGAGCTCGCGGAGGCCGGCCAGGAATCCGGCGGGCGGGATGACGACACCACCGTTGCCCTGGACGGGCTCGACCACGATCGCGGCCACCGGCCCCACGCCCGACGCAGGGCCCTCGAGCGCGTGTCGGACCAGCGCGAGAGCCTGCTCGCCGGCGTGGGCGCCCGGGCCGAGCGGCCAGCGATGTGGGTACGGGTAGGGAAGGAAATGCGCGTCGGCCTCGAGGCCGACGCTCGACCGGAAGGTCGCCTTTCCGTTGAGCCCGATCACCCCGCCACCCCGCCCGAAGTACCCGCCCGAGAAGGCGATCACTTCCCGGCGACCGGTCAGGGTTCGCGCGAGCTTGAGCGCCGTGTCGTTGGCATCCGAGCCGCTCAGCCCGAGGAGAACACGGTCGAGGCCTGGCGGCGCGATCGCGACGAGCGCCTCCTCGAAGGCGATTCGCGGCTCGCTGATGGACGCCGACGAGACGTGGCTGACGCGCCCGGCCTGATCGCGGATCGCGGCGACGACCTCCGGATGGGCATGGCCGATGGTCGCGGCCGCGAAGCTCGCCGCGAGGTCGATGAACCGGTTGCCATCGGGATCGACCAGGATCGATCCGGACGCCTCCTTCACGACGAGTGGGGCGTCGTCGCCGCGGGTCCGGGGACCGGCACCTTCGACGGCCCGCATCCGTTCGATGACCTGCCGCGCGCGCGGGCCCGGATACGGCGTCACGATCAGCGGCCCGGTCAGGTCGACGGCCGTCATGGAGCGGGGGCGTAGACGTGGCGTCCGTCGACGACCACCGGCGAGCCATCGAACTCGATCGATGGCTCCATGACCAGACCGTCCAGGTGGACGTCGCATTCCACCAGGCCGCCATATTCGTTGGCCGAGTCGCCCAGCGCGATGTGGACGGTTCCCAGCGCCTTCTTCGCTTCGGTGATCTCGTCGGCGATCCGGGCCATCGGATTGAGGCCGATCCCGATCTCGCCGATGTTGTCGGCGTCGGTGACCGACTCCACGATCGCGCGCAGGCGATCTGCTGACGATCCGCCCTCGATCCGGACGGCTCGACCCGCGCGGACCGTGATCCGGACCGGGGCGTCGAGGGCGCCGAGGTCCGAGGCGACCCGTTCCCAGACGACGATGCCCTCGGATGTCCCCTCGAGCGGTGGCAAGGAGACCTCGCCGCCCGGCAGTGCAGACACCTCGCCTGCATTGCGGCAGATGCCCGTCAGCCACGCCATGGGTTCGCGCCCCTCGACGATGGCTCGCAGCTCCGTCCCGGCCGGGGACGTGATCCGGACCTCACGTGTCCGACGCAGGAGGCCCGCCACCAGCTCGGCGCGCCTGCGGATCTCGAAGAAGTCGGCCGTCATCGCGCCGGAGCGCCAGGCATCGGCTCGATACGGCGCGTTGAACACGCCACGCGCGCCGGCCCGCTGCGCGTTGGCCTTGGCGGTCGTGTGGTACAGCGACGTGCTCGCCGCGCACAACACGACGTCCGCGGAGGCGAGCGCCGCGGCCGCCGGAGCGGGCGGCTCGCTGCCGCTCCTTGTCCGCGCCGCGATCGTCACGACGACCGGGTCGCCGCTCAGGCGCAACGCCGCCCGGGCCAGCTCCGCGGGAATCTCGGCATCTGTTCGGTCGTCCACCACGATCACGAACCGCTCGCCGGCTCGGATGCCCAGGTACTCGCCCACGACGCGTTCCGCGATGTCGGCGACGGACACGACCACCCCGATCGTCACGCGCCGCTCTCGACCGGGCCGCGGTCGACCAGGTGCCAGCGTCGCCGGACGTCGTCGGCTTCGGCGCGATCATGCTGCTCGTGACGCTGGTAGAGCCCGACCCGGGAGATGTTGTATTTGCCCATCCGGTGCAGGTCGGCGAGCGTCTCGGCCGCCTTGAGGGCAAGCAGGTTCGGGTTGAGGATCGGCAGGTCGCGGTGGCGACCGGTCGTCATGATCTCCCGCTCGAGGCAACCGCCGATGATCGTGCAGCCGAGGATGACCACCTCCGCCTGATCGTCCTTGAGCGCCTGGAGGCAGGCAGCTGCGGCATCGTCCGCGACGGCGGTGGTGTCCTGGATCATGTCCGTCACGTACCAGTCGATGCACCGCACACCACGACAGTTGCCCGCCCCGTGGATCCGAACGAGATCCTCGAGCCACGGCCTGGCCTTCTGGTGGTCGGTCACGACGGTGAAGGAATGACCGAAATAGGAGGCGTGGTTCATCGCCGCCTCCAGCGGCCCGACGACCGGGATGTCCACCATCTCGCGCGCGACGCGGACGCCCGGGTCGTAGCAGCAGCCCACCACGACGGCGTCGTAGCCGCGTTCCTCGAGCCGGCGGACCTCGTCGAAGATGGCCAGCTGCATGAGGTGCATCGGGTAGTAGTAGTCGATGTTCGCGGGCACCCCCTCCAGATGGATGACATCGACGGACGTCCCGGAAGCCGCGTACGGGACCAGTGTCTCCTCGATGATGGCGTCGAAGGCGGGCGTGCCGAACGGGTTGATGAACGCGATGCGCCGATCCATGGGTCCCTCCATCGCTACCAGACGCTGCCTTCGGCCAAGGGCTGCAGGCTCGGTCGATCGGGTCGGAAGGGCGTCATGTCGAGGACCGGCTCACTCCCGCAGATGAGGTCGGCGACGAGCCGGCCGGTTGTCGGCCCGGCTCCATTGCCGAAGACGTGTCCGGCGGCAATGACCAGGTCATCGAACCCCGGGGCCCGACCGATGATGGGAAGGTTGTCGGTCGTGAACGGGAGGATCCCGGCCCACGCCCGTGCGAACCGTGCCGCACGCAGCTCGGGCAACGCTGCGGCCATGCCCTCGGACACGAGCGAGACGCCGGCGAGATCCGGTTGCCAGTCGAACCCGGGATAGTCCATCGCGCAGCCGAGGAGGTACGAGCCGTCGGCCGTCTGGCACGCGGATTCGAGGAGCGCCAGGCCCAGCCGATCCTCGAGCTCGGTGGCGAAGATCTCCGGCCGGAAGGACGGAAGCTCCTGGAAGACCGAATACTGCTTGATCGCCGCGGGTCCATAGAGCAGGTGGTCGAGGCGCGGCGGCATCGGCTCCGTCTGAACGATCTGGAGCCGCATCGGGTGGATCGCCACCTCGATCCCGAGCTGGGCGGCGAGCGATGGAGTCCACGCGCCGGCCGCGAGGACGACCTGCCCGGCGGAGATCGGACCGATGTCGGTCAGCACCCGACTGATCCGGCCATCCTCCCGTTTGAGGGTTCGTGCTGCCGTCCCTTCGACCACGGTCGCCCCGGCTCGCTGGGCAGCACTCGCGTACGCGCGCACGAAACGGCGCGAGTCGATCTGGGCGTCGAGCGGGCAAAAGGTCGCCCCCACGATCCCTTCGGGCAGGATCGGTGCGAGTTCGCGCGCCTCCTGGCCGTCGAGCAGCTGCATCGGGACACCGTCGGCGATCCTGCGCTCCACGAACTCGCGCATGACGATCGCCTGGGCCTCTGTCGTGAAGTAGATCAGACCGCCCCGGCAGCGCAAACCGAAATCCGCAGCGAGCTCTTCCGGAAGATCCTCGAGGCCCGTGCGCGTGGCCATGACGAGATCGAGCTCGGATCCGACGCGCCGAGTGTGGAGCCAGATGAAGCCGAGGTTGCGGCCGGTCGCCCCGGATGCCAGGCGATCGGACTCGAGCAGGGTGACCTTGACGCCACGCCGTGCGAGCTGGTAGGCGGTCGCGGCCCCGACGATGCCACCACCGATCACGAGGACGTCTGGAGACGATCTCAAACGATGCTCCCCTCGGCCAGGATAGGTCCGGAGGGGACACTACCAGCCGCCACGATCGCCCCGTACGGTGACCTCCGACAAAACTCAGGCCACATCGTTGTGGGTAATCCCCAATTCAACCCGCGCGGTGGACGCTATGATTCGCCGTCTGAGGTGGAGCCCGCTGGGATGACGCTTGCATTGGAACCAGGCGCTGAACCGGAGGCGCCCCGCGAATCCGTGCTCGACCTGGCGCTCGATGCAGCGCTGACGGCGGCGACGATGGCGTCTGGGTCGGGCGCGGTCGTGGGCACCATCTTGGGCCAGCGGGCCGACCAGATCCGACAGGGGTCATCCGTCGACCGCGAGCTCGTGAAGGCGTTGTGCCGGCAGGCCGCCGGAGCCACGGACGGCGCCATGGAGTCGGCCCCGGACGGCCGGACTGCGGGGTGGGTCGGGTTCCGCTATGGGGTCGGCCAGGGAAGCTCGGCGTTCGTCGCTGTGGCCGCAGACGGCCTCGACGAGCTGTCCATGGCCCGCCTCGACGCGATCGCCCTCGATCTTGCCCGGGCCGCCCTGCTCGCCGAGGAGCGGCGTCGGAGCGACCAGCTCGATCAGGTGCTCGCGACCGCTCGCCGGGTCGCCGAATCGCTCGAGCTCGACACGGTCCTGACGTCGATCGTCGAGGACGCGACCGACCTGCTCGGGGCGGACAGCGGCGACATGCTCTTGTGGGATCGCGAGCGAGACAAGCTCCGGGTCGTCGCCCTGGCCAAGTTCCCGCCGGACATGATGGGCTTCGAGCTCGAGTTCGGGGAGGGCGTCTCGTCGCAGGCGATCCTGACGCAGCGCACCATCGAAGTCGACGAGTATCGGTCGTACGAGCATCGCGCGAAGGCCCTCGATCGATACGACTTCGGCGCGGTCCTGTGCGCGCCGCTCATCTTCCGGGGCGTCGCGATCGGCGCGCTCAACGTCCATGCCCACGACGGGCGGCGTCGGTTTCCGGCGGCAGCCGCGGATCTCCTGGCCGCCTTCGCCGGACACGCCGCGATCGCCATCGATCACGCCCGACGGTTCGAGAACGAGGTCCGGCTCGGGCGGGTCCTGGCCGAGACGAACCGAGAGCTCACCCGCCTCCTGACCGTCCAGCAGCAGCTCGCCGAGCGGGTCATCCTCGATGCCGGTCCGGGCGGGATCGCGAACGTCCTGGCCGAGCATCTGGGCCGCCGCGTCGTCATCCAGGATCATCTCCATCGGCTGATCGCCGGCGCCTCGCCGGACGGCGGTGATGACTGGCGTCAGCTGCTCTCGGAGCCTCCGAGGCCGAACGGCGACCAGCAACCGGCGCGCGACCCGTTCTCGATCGCCGTCCGTGTCGGGCTCGAGGTCGTTGGTCATCTGCTCCTCTCCTCGGATGACGACCTCGGGCCGATCGACCGCGCGCTCGTGGAAGCGGCAACGACGGGCGTTGCGCTCGAATTCGCCAAGGAGCGAGCGGCCGCTGAGGTCGAGGAGCG
>DATLVO010000101.1:0-2182 GCA_035577485.1 Verrucomicrobiia bacterium | reverse complement strand
CGGACCCGCAGCTCGGCAACGTCTACGCGACATGGATGGGCTGCAAGGGCATCGCCTTCGCCCGCTCGACCGATGGCGGCCTGCATTTCGAGCCGCCGATTGCGCTTCCCGGCGCCTCGGGATCGAACGTGAACGCGTGGGATCCGACCGTGACGGTGGCGCCGGACGGGACGGTCTACGCGGCGTTCATGGTCGCGAAGTCGAGCCAGTGGTACCCGGTGGTCGCGACGTCCTTCGACCATGGGGCGACGTTCTCCCAGGTCGCGTCGCTGCTGCCGCCGGACGCCAAGAACTGGGGCGACCGGCCGTTCATCGCGACCGGGCCCGACGGCACGGTCTACGTGACCTGGGACTACGGCCCGGAGCGGACATCCGTCACCTACCTGTGCGCGACCGCGGGGAGCTGCGCCTTCGCGACGGGCGACCTGAACGTCGTGATCCAGAAGTCGACCGACCGGGGCGCGACCTGGGGTCGGATGACGCCGATCAGCCCCGGGTTCCCCGCCAGCGGCGGCGACAGCGCCCCGCTCGTCGTCGAGCCGAGCGGCCGTCTCGACGTCCTGTACCAGGGCTACCACATCACCGACACGACGACCTACGCGATGAACCCGGCGTACAGCTACTTCACGGCATCGACCGATCAGGGGACCACCTGGACGACACCCGTTCGGGTCGGCCCGGAGGGCGGGACGATGTCGCTGGCCGAGTGGTGGATCGACGGTGACATCGGCATCGATGCCGGTGGCAACCTCTACGCCACCTGGGACACCCAGGGCACGAACGCCGACGGCAGCGCCAATGACATCGGCTGGGTCTCCTTCTCGACCGATCACGGCCAGCGCTGGTCCCCGGCCATCCAGGCGCCGGCAGATCGGCTCGACGCGCCGCACATCATGCAGGTCGCCGGCGGCAGCTCGGGGATCGCCTACGTCGGCTGGCTGTCGAGCAGCAACCCGCAGGGCTACGCGCTCTACCTGCGAACCTTCTCGACCAGTCGCGGCTGGCTGTCCGATCCCCTCCAGGTGTCCCGCGAGTTCGGCGACGCGTCCGTCTGGCCCGGCGACACGTTCGGGATCTCGGCCCTGCCGGGCAACCGCGTCGCACTGAGCTGGGGCAGCGCCACGCCATCGACGGGCAAGACTTCGGAGGTCTTTGCCGCCAACGTCACGGTGCAGCTCCACTGACGATCGAGGGGGCGACGCCCGAGGCGCTGGTCGATGCAGTGGGGTTCGGTGCGCTGAAACTCTCCGGTTCGCGCTTTCTGGTGCGGGCAAGAACCGGATAGGACGTTTGGGTCTTGATGGGATAGGACTTTTGGGTAACGTGCCGTTCAGTGGGAGCGATCCCGCACGGCGCGGGGGTCACCGAGCCGGGATGTCAGCAGCAAGGTGAACCGAATGTCCCGCAACTTCATCCTTCTCTTCGGTGGGATCTGCTGGATCGGCGTCGCGGGCGTGGCGCTCGTCCACCTGATGGTCGGCGACGTCGTCGTACCCGCCGGCATGGCGATCATCTTCGTGTTCTGGACCGGGCTCCGCGCGCACCACCTCACCACGGTGCGCGCCGAAAGCAGAGACCGTCAGGACCTCGCTCGAGCTCGCTAGCCGAAGGTCGGCTGGTCGGCGCTGACGACCCCGGATGCCATCTCGCGTGGCCGGCTGAACTGCTGGATCAGCAGCTCCAGGTCCGCGACGGCCGCGGCCACGTCTTCGATCCCGCCTTCATGGTGACCCTCGACGGTCACGAGGATCTCGGTCGTGGTCGGGCCCGAGGCGCTCTCGGCTGACTGCCGCCAGCACCACCGTCGGGCGCAGACGAGACCTGCCTGGTCGACGAACACGACCTCCCCGGCTTCCGGTGACTCCGCGTCCCCCGACGCAAGATCGGTGAACCGCTCCGAACCCGTTGCGAACCCCACGGTCGTGCCGCCGGTGATCGCGCGCTGGTCGAAGACCGCCACCGGCAGGGCGTGACGGATGCTCACGAGATTGCCGATGTCTACGAGGGCGTTGATCGACGGGATCGAGCCTTGCTTCGTCAGGCGACGGAGCAGTGCCTCGGCAGCGGAACGGTACGCGGTCGGATCCACGCCAAAGGCGCGGAAGGCACGCCGCCAGGCAGCAAGGCTCGGCAGCTCGGAGAGCGGCGTCGCGCCGATCCGGACCAGCGTGGCGGCCTGCTC
>DATLVO010000100.1:0-16664 GCA_035577485.1 Verrucomicrobiia bacterium | reverse complement strand
CGATCCGGAGGCTCGTGCGGAGGGCGATGTCGACGTAGTGGACGGCTTCGGGATTGAGGAGGTCGTTGACGATCTGCTCGGGCGTCATGGACTTGCGCAGGATGAACGAGCCCGATGCCAGCTGCTGCGTCAGGCCCTTCTCGGTCGCGACGAAGATGAACGCCCGCCGGTCGAGGAGGAAGCCCTGGTCCTGCAGCCGCCCGGCGATCCCCCCTGCCGTCTCGCCGGGGCTGATGATGAACGGGACCTGAGTCGTGTCGGTCGAGGCCGGCTGGGTGAGCTTCGAGCCGAGATCCTCCTTGACGAGGTCCGCGACGAACGGCACGCCGAGCGCCGCCGGATTGTCGGTCGCCCAGCCGACGACGGTGTCGCGGATCAGCGGCCGCAGGACCGTGACGAGGGCGACGAGGACGATCGCGCCGAGGACCAGGGCGAAGACCAGGAACTTGAGGATTCCGGGGATCCCCCGCCGGCGACCATTGCCGTACCCGTTCGTGCCGTTGTACCCGTTCCCGCCACGGCGGCCGTTGCCGCGTCCCCGACCGGGTCCGCCCGAGCCCCCTCCGGGTCCGCCCGGACCGCCCTGGTCCGGATGCCAGCCGTCCGCGTAGGTCCCCGGCTCGGTCGGGTGGGCCTGGGAACGCTCGCGGGCGCGTCCGCCGGAGCGGATGGTCATTCGGGGGCCTCCGTATCGACGAGCGCCGTGCGGGCGGCACGGGCGTCGAGCTCGTCCTGCAGGATGATCGCTGCCGCCTCGCGGTCGACCCGGGCGCGATGGGCGTCGCGTCGGGTGCGGCTCGGCGGGCCCCCGGAGCGGCCGCGCTTCATGGGTCCGAGTCGCTGCTCGGCGAGATGGCTGGTCAGGCGTTCGTCACGATACCCGACCTTGGCGTCGAGCAGCGGCCGGACCGCCTCGACCCAGGCCCTCGTGATCGCGGCCTGGGCGCCCTCCCCGCCCGAGATGTCGAACGGGAGGCCGACGATGATCTCCGTCGCCCCCTGCTCCACCGCGAGGCGGGCGATCGCGGCCGCGTCGACGGCGGGATCCTGGTCGCGGCGGAGCGTCGTCAGGGGCATCGCGATCCCCGCGAGATCAGCGACCGCGATGCCGATCCTCCGCTCCCCCAGGTCGACCCCGAGGAGTCGGCTCACGGGGCGGTCGATCCGGAGGCACCAGGCGATCCTTGGGCACCAGGCGATCCGTAGGCGTCGGGCGATGCCGACGCGCCGCTCCCCGGAGAACCGGCCTGGGACGCGACGGAGATCGACAGCCGGGCGTCGACACCGGTCACGGTCGTCACCCACGCCGGCCACAGCGTGACGCGCGCCGAGCCGTACGGCTGGAGGGCCGCCTCCGCCTCGGCCACCGTCTTGCCCTTGACGAGGGCCCGCAGCTGGTTGGCGTCGACGACGACGACCTGCGACCCGCGGGCCGTTGCCTGGTAGGTGACCTGGCCGTCCTCGCCCACCGACCCGGCGTCGACGTCGATCTGGATCGATCCGTCGACGAGCAGATGACCTTGCGCGACCTTCGATCGGACCTGCGCCTCGGCGATCGCCCGGACCGGGGTCGGATCGACCGCGATGACCGTGCCCGTCGTGCTGATCCGCAGATCGAATGTCTCCAGGGCCTGGCCGACGAGCGTCGTCGGGTCGACGTCGAACGCGGGCGTTCCGATCCTGGCGGTCGTCGGGAACACCTTCGCGCCCGCCGGCGCCCCCGCCCCGGCGGCGACCGCCGCCGTGAAGTTCGCCTGGAGCGTCTTCTGGAGCGTTGTGATCGCCTTGTCGATCTCGGCCTTCTTGATCTCGGGCGTCTCCGTGCGGCTGCCGCCGCTCGTGGGATTGGGGTTGTTCACATGCAGGAGCTCCGGGTTCTCGCCCTGGGGGACGACCCGGATCGTGTTCGCGCCGACGTTGCCTGACGGCCCGGGATCGAGCGCCGAGACCGCCACGGAGCGCTGCGAGGGCACGAAGACCGGGAAGAAGGCAGCGGCCGGGAGCGTGACCGTTGCAAGCGTCTTGAACCGGATGCCGCTCTGGGTCGCGACGATGCTGCCGGACGGGACGGTGTTGCTGCCACCCGTGTCGTAGTTCGTGAACGTCACCGACCCGCTCGCGGTCGACTGCTCGACGTGGCGGCCGGTCGTCGTGAAGGTCTGGCTGGCCTCCGCCGGGACGTCGAGCTGGATCGCGGGGATCCGGCTGTTCGCGGCGTCGACGCCAGTCGCCGCGGGATCGGCGGCGATCGTGAGCGAGATCGGCCCGACCGGGTCCTCGCGTGGCGTCACGGCGATCGTCGCCGAGGGCAGGAGAAGGTAGGCGCCGACCCCGACGACCACCACGGCGAGGGCGACCGCTCCGATCGCGACGGCGACGGGCGTGGCGACGCGCCGCCGGCCGCCGGCGACCGGCATGGGTGGTGCTTCGGTCGAGGCGCCGCCGCGACCGCGCTCGGCCGGCCCGACTGGCGGGCTCGGGATGGCGATGGGACGGGTCTCGTCCGTCACGCCGACAGGAGGAGCGACGACAGGCGACACCGCGGATCCTGCGGCTGCTGCGCCGGCCGCGGCACCGGCAGCCCCGGCTCTCGCGGCGCGGCCACGTTTCGATCGGGCCGGCGCTTCGGGTTCGACCTCGGCGGTCGTGTCGGCTGCGATCGTCGGCGCCGCCTCGGGCGCGCTCGTCACGGCGACGGCCTCGGCCGTCACGACATCGGCGTCGGCGCTCGGTTTCGGCCCCGCGAGGGCTGCCTCGTACTCGGCGATCGTCGCGAACACGGGCAGTCCCGCGGACGCGGCGAGCGCCCGCGAGCCGGCGTCGCCGGCGATGACCGACAGGCGGCGGTTGCTGACGACCGCCTCCCGCGACAGGAGCCGGAAGTTGATCCGCGAGGTCGCGATCCGGGAGCCGTACGGCACGACGAGCGCGACCTTCGTGCCCGGGGCCGACCGGATCCTCGACGCGGCCGACGTGATCTCGTCGTCGACGTCGAGGTAGACGATTCCCTCAGCCATGCCCTCGAAGCCTAGACCTTGGCCGCCGGCCGCGTGCCGCAGATCGCCGCCGAGGCGAGTCCAGCGCAAGGCCGATCCGGCAAGAAGCCCTCCGAGGTCGGAGGCGACGCTCCCGCGAGCCATCCGTCCGAGGATTCGAACGCCGCGATGGGCCGCGTCGGCGAGCGAGATGTGGTGCGGGGTCCGGCGGCCAAGGGCTAGACCTTCATCGCGCGGAGGACGCGTCGGAGGGCGGCGTCGAGCGGGTCCTCGGTGGTCTGCAGCTCGATCGCCTGGTAGGCGAGCCCGAGCGGGGTGACGTCCTGCTGGTCGACGAGGAGGTCCGTCGCGTCCGTGATCGTCTCGATCTGGTCGGGCGCCATGACGACGATCTCCGGCGGCCGGGCGAAGGACAGGCGCTGCCAGAACCGCTCGGCCCGCAGCGCCGCCGGGATCTCCGGGAGCCGCGAGCCGCCGCCGCACAGGTAGATCCGGCCGGGCAGCAGGTCGCCGCCACCGAGCTCCTCCATCACGAGCTCGACCCCGGCCGCCCAGACCTCCACGTCCTCGCCGACGATCGTCGCGATCTCGTCGCGCCGCTCGACCTCGAGGCCCCGCGCATAGTCGACCTTGGCCGACTCGGCGCGCGGGAACGGCAGCTCGAGCCGGTCGGCAAGGCTCTTGGTGAACGCCCGGCCGCCGAGGGCAAACATCCGCGTGCCCTCGATCCCGCCCTGTCGGACGAGCGCGACATCCGTCGTCCCGCCGCCGACGTCCACGAACAGCGCACCGACCTGGCGGATCTGGTCCGAGCCGAGGACACGGGCGACCGCGTACGGCTCGGCGACGATCTCGAGCAGCTCCAGGTCCAGCTGCGAGGCGACCGTCTGGAGCGCGCCGAGATGGACGAGGGGCGCGAACGCGTTGAAGATCCCGATCTTGATGTGACGACCCTGGAAGCCGACCGGGTTTGTCAGGGCGTAGCCGTCGATCGAGGCGCCGACGATCGCGGCGTGGACAAGACGGACATCGACGTTCGGCAGGCCCGTCTCCCAGGTGATCGACCGCTCCGCCTCGCGGAGGGCCTCGCGCTGGACGGCGTCGATCAGCTTCTGCAGCTCGGCCTCGGTGATCGGCTGGTCGGGGCGCTTCCGCTCCTGGCTGTGGGTGGTCGTGAAGCCCTTGACGAGCTCGCCGGCGATCCCGATCACGACCTGGCTCGGCCGGAAGCCGGCCATCTCCTCGGCCTCCTGGAGCGCGACGGAGCAGTTGTCGACGACCGCCGCGATATCGGCCACGGTCCCCGACGACATGTGGCTCAGGCCCTGCCGCTTCCGGCCGACCCCGCGCACCGTGCCGTGACCGTCGTCGCCGATCTCGAAGACGAGGGCCTTGGCGAACTCGGTCCCGATGTCGAGCGCCGTGCAGGCGGCGAGCGCCTCCTCATCATCGCGTTGCCAGAGCCTTCGGAGGAACGCCACCCTAGCCCGCGCGGATCAGGCGCGAACGAACGGCATCGAGGGCGGCCGCCAGACCGTCGCGCCGGGCCCCCTTGCCCTGGGCCATCTCCGGACGGCCACCGCCCCGGCCGTCGATCGCCGTCATCGCCTCGCGGACGAGATCGCCGGCCGCGATCCCCCGCCCCACCAGGTCGTCGCTGACGGTCACGAAGAGCTGCGGCTCGTCCGCATCGAGGCCGAGTGCGATGACCCCCGAGCCCAGCACGCCCCGGAGGTCCTTGGCGGCGCCCTTCAGCGTGTCGATCGATTCGTATGGCCCGGCGAATGCCACCAGGCGGACGTCGCCGTCGAGGGTCTCCGCACGCGCGGCAAGCTCGCCGGGCTTGGGAAGCGCGGCGGCTCCTCCGGCGCCCGCCCGGAGCTTCCGCTTCGCCTCGCGGAGCTCGTCCTGGAGCGCCCGGATCCGGTCCGGCAGGACGTCGACCGATTGGGCGCCGACGGCCTCCGCCGCAGCGGCGAGGGCCTCGGAGCGGGAGCGCAACCAGGCGTCGGCGCCGGCCCCGGTCAGCGCCTCGATCCGGCGCATCCCGGAGCCGATGCTCCGCTCGCCGGTGATGACGAAGCTCCCGATTTGGCCGGTGGCACGGCAATGGGTCCCGCCGCACAGCTCGTGGCTGTAGCCCTCGACCCGGACGGTCCGGACCCGCTCGCCGTATTTCTCGTCGAAGAAGGCGTCGGCGCCGGCGTCGATCGCCTCCTGCATCGACATGAAGCTGGGTGTCACGGAGCGATCGTCGCGGATCACCGAGCGGACTTCGTCCTCGATCGCCCGGATCTCGTCCGCGGTCAACGGGCGGTCGAACGGGAAGTCGAAGCGGAGGTAGTCGGGCGTCACGAGCGAGCCCGCCTGGCGGGCGCTCTCCCCGACCGTGTTCCGGAGCGCCCGGTGGACGAGATGCGTGCCGGTGTGGTTGCGCATCGTGTGGGCCCGCCGATCCGGATCGACGACGGCGTCGACGGTCTCGCCGACCCGGAGCCGGCCATGCAGCGTGCCGCGGTGGACGATCAGGCCGCCGACGGGCCGCTGGGTGTCCTCCACGGCGAACAACGACGAGCCGCCGCCGGCCTCGCGCAGCTCGCCCTGGTCGCCGACCTGGCCGCCGCCCTCGGCATAGAACGGCGTCCGATCGAGGACGATCTCGGCGGCGCCCTGGCCCGTGAGCTCGTCGTACTCGATGCCGTCGCGGACGATCGCCACGACGGTGCCGAACGCGCTGGTCGTCTCGTAGCCGAGGAACTCGGTGTCGCCGGCCCGCGCCTGGATCGCCTGGTAGAGCGAGGTGAGCTCGGCGTGCTTCGCGAGCTCCGCCTTCTTGCCGGACCGGCTCCGGTCGCGCTGCTCGTCGAGGGCGGCGTCGAACCCTTCGCGGTCGACCCGGACGCCGTGCTCCGCAGCGAGCTCGATCGTCAGGTCGATCGGGAAGCCGAACGTGTCGTGGAGCCGGAAGGCCAGGTCGCCGGGGAGAACGGGCGCGTCGGCGGGCACGTCCTCCGGGCGTCGTCCGATCACCCGCGCGGCGTCGGGAGCGAGCGCGGTCAGCGCGGCTTCGAGCTGGCTCGTGCCAGCGTCGAGCGTCCGGGCGAACTGCACCTCCTCGCGCTCGATCGCGATGAGGACCGGATCGCGACGCTCGGTCAGGTGCGGATACACCTCGGCCATGATGGCGATGACCACCTTGCCGAGCTCGGCGAGGAACGGGTCGCGTCTGCCGAGCAGCCGTCCATGACGGACCGCCCGCCGGACGATCCTCCGGAGCACGTAGCCGCGGCCCTCGTTGGAGGGCAGCACGCCGTCGGCGAGCAGGAACACGATCGCCCGGGCGTGGTCGGCGATCACCTGGTAGCTGAAGCGCTCGGCCTCGAACGCCTCGGGGTCGTGACCCATCAGCTCCCGCATCCGGGCGTGGATCGGGGTGAACAGGTCGGTGTCGAAGTTGCTCGGGACCTGCTGGAGGACGCTCGCGAGCCGCTCGAGGCTCATGCCGGTGTCGACGCTCGTGAAGGGCAGCGGAACGCGGCCGCTCGGGCGCTGGTCGAACTCCATGAAGACGAGATTCCAGATCTCGAGCCAGCGCGGGCACGCCTCCGAGTGGTCCGGGATGCATTGCGGGCCCTCGCTGAGGTCCGCTCCCCGATCGAAATGGATCTCGCTGCAGGGTCCGCACGGGCCGGTATCGGCCATCCGCCAGAAGTTGTGGTCGTCGCCGGCGTCGACGTCGCCCCAGATCGCCATCCGGTCCGGCGTCAGGCCGATCTCCTCGCGCCAAACCTGGCGGGCGACCTCATCGTCCTTGTACGTCGTCGCCGCGAGACGCTCCGGAGGGATGCCCAGGTCGCGGGTCAGGAAGTCCCACGCATAGTGGATCGCCTCGCGCTTGAAGTAGTCGCCGAAGCTCCAATTGCCGAGCATCTCGAAGAACGTGTTGTGGCGCGTCGTCCGGCCGACCTCCTCGAAGTCGTTGTGCTTGCCGGCGACGCGCAGGACACGCTGGTAGTCGACCGCCCGCTTGTAGCTCCGCGTCTCCGATCCGGTCAGGACTTCCTTGAACTGGACCATCCCGGAGTTCGTGAAGAGCAGGGTCGAGTCGCCGGCCGGCACCAGGCTGGCCGAGGGCACGATCGTGTGCCCGTGCTCGGCGAAGAACTCGAGGAACCGCCGGCGGATCTCGGCCGCGGGCAGGGCCTCGATCCGGGGGTCGTGCACGCGGTCGGGGGTCGGCATCGGCCGCAATGGTACCCAACGGTGGATGGCCGGACCGAGGCACGCTCGTCCGGCCCACCCCTGGCGCCCTTCCGCGCCGCCATGCCCCCTGGCGCCCCGGTTTCTGTCAAACGATCCGCACACGGTCGTTCGTCACGGCGTCGCGCGGGTCCAGCGCCTTGCCGAGCGTGAGCCGACCGCCGTTTCTCGTCTTCCGACCGCCACGAGGGTCAAATGACAGCAATCGGCGGACTAGCGACCGCCTGACGATCGCATGACAGAAACCCGGCAAGCGGAGGAGGCCAGGGCCTTCGCCACCCCGGCCTGATCTGCGCCTAGCGCGGCTCGGTCGGAATCGGCGGCTCGACCGCGGCGACGGCCCCCGGGTCTCGCGAGGCAACCGCCTCCGCGTCGCGGCGCGACGCCCGCGTATGGCGCCGCTGCCAGATCGTCGAACCCGCGATCGCCGCGCCGACGAGGGCGCCCAGCGCCAGCCCCCGGGCGAACGTCGAGGCACGCTCGTCGCCGGCCGGATCGCCGATCGCCCGGGCGACGAGATCGAGCGGCCGGGGCAGCGCGTCGCGGTCGCTCACGAGCCGACCTTCGGCCGGCGCGTGGGCCCGAGGATCGCGACGAGCGACACGAAGCCGATCCCGACCCAGGCAACCGCGGATGCAGACAGGAGCCGGAAGTCACCGATCCGGAAGAGGTCGATCCCGAGACGCCCGCCCAGGGCGTCGCCGGCCCAGGCACCGAGGAACGCGGCAACCAGGAGGAGCGGCAGCTGGCCGCTGGCCGAGCCGCGGATCAGCACGTAGAGCCCGGTGTGGAAGATCCCCACGAGGAGAGCGAGTACAGGAGCCGGCCCGATCATCGGTCGAGTATAGGGAGCCGATCGGATCGCCCGGGAAACCGGGGCCGGAGGCGACGGGCCCGGAAACCGGAAGAGCTGGGGAACGGAAGAGCCGGGCCTTTCGACCCGGCTCTTGCACGGCGCTGTTGGCGAAGCGCGCTATGGCAGGTTGAAGAACCCCGTCCCGTTCGGACTGCCGACACCGGTCACGTTGTCGTAGCCCGGGCCGGTGTGGATCGTGAGCGAGATGCCGCCCGTTCCGTCGCCCACGTTCATCGAGCGGAAGATGTAGCGGAACCCCGCCGACGAATCGACGCTGTTCCGGAAGTTGACCCGCCACAGACCGGTCGAGTCGCCGATGCTGTCGGGGTCACGGAACGCCGCCGAGCCGTAGGCGGCGTAGAGAGCCGGGTTGATGAAGCCGTGGGCGTGCCCCAGCTTCTGGTCGGCGAGCGCCGCCAGACCCGCCGTGATCGGAGACGCGACGCTCGTGCCGCCGATGCGGTACGTGTCGTAGTACGCCCCGTCGGGGAAGGTCTGGGTCTGGCCGACGAGCATGCCGGTCTGCGTATCGGCGATCGCCGACAGATCTGGAACCACGCGACCCTTGGCCGTCCCGTGGGCCTGGGACATGCTGTCCGGGACCACGCCGACCTGGTACCACGGCTGGGCGAAGAGCCGGCTCGTGCCGCCGCCGGCGCCGTTGAGGTACGTGCCCGGGGGTTCGGGCGTGATCCATCCGGTGCCCTTGTACTCGGCGCTGCCGACCTCCCAGCCGGTCTCCCAGAGATAGTCGTTCGAGGCGCCGACCGCGAGGCTCGTTCCGCCAACGGAGGTCACCCACGGGCTTGACGCGGGCCAGTCCGGCGTGGCTGCGGCCGCGTTGGCAGCTTTCCCACCGGTCTCGTCGCCGCCGTCACCGGACGAGAAGTAGACACCGATCCCCTCGGCGGCGGCCTGGATGAAGGTGTCGTTGTACGGCTTGACGAAACCGGGCGGAAGCAGCTCGGTCGTGAAGCCGTAGCTGTTCGTGACGATCTGGGCCAGGTGGCGATCGACGACGTGGTTCAGCGCGGCGTCGAGGTCCTGGTAGTTGTTCGGAGCGCCGACGTAGACGATCTTCGCGGCCGGGGCCATCGAGTGAACCGCCTCGACGTCGAGCGTCTCCTCTCCGGCCCAGCCCTGGGGATCCTGCTTCGGGTTCTGCGGGCGGCGGAACGCGCCCGGGGCGACGACCTGGGTGAAGAGCCCGTTCAGGCTCGGCAGGCCGTGGTCGGCGCTGAAGCGGTTGACGTCGGAGACGATCGTCGGCGACGCATAGGCGTCGATGACCGCAACCGTGACGCCGCTGCCATCAAGGCCGGAGCCGGTCACGCCGTAGGCGCCGCGGAGCTGGTCCGGCGTATAGCCGCACACCGCGTACGGCTGGTCGGTGCCGAAGACGTCCGGCAGGACCTGGCCCTGCGGGGCCGGATCGGTCGCCGTCGTCTTCTCGGCCCAGTAGGTCGAGCACGGCGGCGCGTTCCGGAAGCCGGCGGACGGCGGAGCGTCGGTCACCCGATCGGTGTGGACGAACATCGCGCTGTCGTCGAGCCCGAGGACCGCGCTGACGCCCGTCAGGCTCGACGGGACCGAGAGCGCCGTCGCCGGCGCCCGGACGGTCTTGCCCTGGACCGAGTAGGTCTTGAAGGTCGTGGCGAAGGCCGCGGCGGCCTGGGCGTACGTGCCCTCGGCGGCGACGTAGTGGTTGTTCGACGGGGTGTAGTCGACCGTGAAGCCCTGGTTGCGGAGCCAGGTCTGGACGGCCCCGATCTGCGCCTGGGTCGGGGCGAACAGCAGCCGGAACTGGGCCGGCGTGACGAACTTGCCGTACGAGCTGCTCCGGGGGTCGGAGACCGCCCGTGCCAGCGCCTCGGCGCCGGCCTGGTTACGCCAGCCGAGATACACGCGGAAGCCGACGGCGGCCGTCGGGCTGACCGAGCCCTTGACGTTCGCGGCGTTGGCCCATGCCGGCGTGCTGCCGGCGAGCTTGACCCGGCCGGTCGAGGCCGCCGAGACCATGCCCGAGCTGAGGGCCGTCAGGGCGAGGACGCCGGTCACGAGACCGACGGATGCGCGCATGCGCAAGTTCACGGAGGGGGCCTCCCAGAGCTGTGCCGGCCCAGGTCAGTGGGCCGTGGGGTTGCGGGCTGCCCCCGGACAGTCCCCGATGCCGCTCGGGCTCTCCCGATGCACGAGCGGGCGATACCGCGGATGAAACCACGTTCCTTCAGGACCGGCAAACGTCCCGCCGTCCTCCGCCGGAAGTACCGGTGCGGCACTGCACCACGACCTCGCCGGGCTGTCGCCCGGCTGTCGCCCGGCCGCCCGGCGCCGCCACTCGCGGACCGCCCCGGGGGCCTGTCAGCCGGTGGCGCGAAGGGCCGTTGCCGGGACCGCGGTCTCGGCGCGCTCGATCCGGCCGCCGCCCAGCACGACATCGCCGTCATAGAGCACGCAGGCCTGGCCCGGCGCGGCCGCCCAGACCGGAGCGTCGGTCTCGACGATCCAGCGACCGCCCCGTCGCGGTTCGTCGGGCGTCGCCGGCCGGACGCTCGCGGGCACCGGCGTCGCGCGATGGCGGATCCGGACCTCGGCCCGGAACGCGCCGTCAGGGCCGGTCGGCGGGTCGTCGGCCACGAACGTGACCGCACCCAGGGGAACCGTGTGCGTCTCGAGGTCCTCTCGCCGGCCGAGCTGGATCGTGTTCGTCAGGGGGTCGATCCGGCTGACGTACCGCGGCGCGTCCGCCGCCACGCCGATGCCCCGCCGCTGCCCGATCGTGAACCCGGCCGAGCCGCCATGCTCCCCCACTCGCTCGCCGGCCGCGTCGACGATCGGCCCCGGCGCCGGCTGCCAACCGGCGCGATCGCGCAGCGCCTCGCGGTAGTCGCCGCCCGGGACGAAGCAGATCTCCTGGCTCTCGGGCTTGTCTGCCGTCGAGAGGCCGAGCGATCGGGCGATCGTCCGGACTTCCGGCTTCGTCAGGTCGCCGAGGGGGAACCGGGCGTGCTCGAGCTGGTCCCGGCGAAGGCCGTACAGGAAGTAGGTCTGGTCCTTGTCCTCGTCGCGTGCGCGAAGGAGGCGCGGCCGTCCGTCGGCCGTCGTGTCGCGCCGGGCGTAGTGGCCCGTGGCGACCGCCTCGCAGTCGTAGAGGTGGCGAGCCCGGCCGAGGAGCGCACCGAACTTCACGTACGTGTTGCAGTCGACGCAGGGGCTCGGCGTCCGGCCGTCGAGGTACGCGGTCAGGAAGGGCTGCAGGACGCCCGCGTCGAACTCTCGCTCCAGGTTCATCACGTAGAACGGGATCCCGAGGTGGGCGGCCACGCGTCGTGCGTCGTCGGTCGCATCCAGCGAGCAACAGCTCTTCTTGAAGTCGGAGTACGTGTCCGCGACGTCGTGGAGCCGCATCCAGACGCCGACGACCTCGTGACCCTGCTCGTGCAGGAGCGCCGCTGCGACCGAGGAATCGACCCCGCCCGACATCGCGACGAGGATCCGGCTCACGCGACTCCCGCGCCCTGGCCCAGCGGATCCGCCGCGACCGCCACCCCGCCGATCCGCATCGCCGCGAGCACCGGCGGGACGATCCGGACGGCCTCGTCGATGTCCGCTTCGGTCGTCGTCCGTCCGAGCGACAGGCGCAGCGCGCCCCGTGCCTCCTCGTCCGGGAAGCCCATCGCCGCGAGGACGTGCGAGACCTCCGTCGAACCGGTCGTGCATGCCGACCCGACCGAGGCGGCGATCCCCTCGAGATCGAGCGCCATCGTCACGGCGTTGCCGTCGGTGTCGCGGGCGATCAGCGACAGCAGGCCGGGCAATCGCTCCTTCGGATGCCCGGTCAGCTCCGTCCCGTCGACCGCCAGCGCCGCCCTCTGGAGCCGCTCGCGGAGCCGTCGCAGCCGCTTCGCCGTCTCGGGCCGTTCCGCCGCGGACAGGTCGAACGCGGTCGCCAGTCCGACGGCGCCCGCGACGTTCTCTGTCCCGCCCCGTCGGTTGCGCTCCTGCGCCCCGCCCTGCTGCTGGGCGAGGATGTGCGTGCCGTGCCGCAGGTAGAGCGCGCCGGTCCCCTTGGGTCCCTCGAGCTTGTGGGCGCTCATCGCGAGCAGGTCGATCCCGAGCCCCTCGACGTCGATCTCGAGGTAGGGCGCGGCCTGCACGGCGTCGACCGCGAACAGCACGCCGCGGTGACCATGGACCCGCCGGCCGATCTCTGCGATCGGCTGGATCGTGCCGACCTCGTTGTTCGCCATCATGATCGAGACGAGGATCGTCTTGTCCGTGATCGCGGCCTCGACCTCGTCGGGGTCGACCCGGCCGTATCGGTCCACCGGCAGCTCCACGACCTCGAAGCCGAACTTCTCGAGCTGGCGGACGGTGTGGCCGACAGCGTGGTGCTCGACGGCGGACGTGACGATCCGGTGTCCGCGGGCCTTGCCGGCCCAGGCGGCGCCCTTCAGGCCGAGGTTCAGCGCCTCGGTGCCACCCGACGTGAACACGATCTCCCGGCCCTCCGCGCGGATCCGCGCCGCGACTCGTTCGTGAGCCTCGTCGAGCGCGGCCCGCGACCGCCGCCCGAACGCGTGCGCGGACGACGGGTTGCCGAAGTCGTCGGTCAGGAACGGCAGCATCGCGTCGAGGACCTCGCGACGGAGCGGGGTCGTCGCCGCGTGGTCGAGGTAGATCGCCATCGGCGGCGATTGTACGCCGGGGACTCGGCCTGACCGCCCGCTCGCTACCCTGCCGCCATGACCTCCTTCGCGATCCGGCCGCAGGGCCGTTTCAGCCTCGCCGCCGCCCAGCGCTTCCTCGGCGGGTTCACGCCTGCCGGCGGGTCGTTCGCCGACCAGGGTGAGCGCCTGACGATGGCCTTCCCCGTCGACGGCTGGGCGAGCTCGGCCGCTGCCGTGGTCTGGCAGGACGGCTCGAACCGACACGTTGAGCCACGACACGCCGAATTTCGTGCGGGTTTGCTTCGAGGCATAGAATCGGGAGCATCTCGCCGAGGCCGCGATGGAAACGCTCCTCTCGATCGTCGTTCTGATCGTGATCGCCGCCGTGATGGGTGCAGCCATCACGGCCTGGGGACTCCGCGGCCCGGAGATCATCGGCGCGGGGTTCACCGGCTACCGCAGCGAGGGCTGGCCGATCGGCGTCCAGGAGCGCGACGACCCCTGGGGCTGGCAGATCCCGGAGCCGGAGCCGGCGGTCGAAGACGCCGACTGGGGCAGCGCCGCCGTCATCGTCGAGATCCAGCCGATCCACCCGAAGGGCGACCGCTCGCGCCGCGACGGCTAGCGGCGACGGCCCACGCAGCACGGCCCGCGAAGCGGCGACCCCTCAGTCCGCCGCTGAATCGCCCTCGCGCTCGGTCGATCGGCGGAGATCGTCCTCCCGGCCGCGCTCGCGACGCCGGTCGTGCTGCGAGAGCGCCCGCTTCCGGAGCCGGATCGATTTCGGCGTCACCTCGACGAGCTCGTCGCCCGCGATGAACTCGATCGCCGACTCGAGGGTCAGGAGTCGGGCCGGCGTCAGCCGCAGCGACTCGTCGTGCGAGTGGGTCCGGATGTTCGTGAGCTTCTTCTCCTTCGTCGGGTTGACGTCCATGTCGCCCGAGCGGGAGTTCTCGCCGACGATCATCCCCTCGTACACCTCGACGCCCGCGCCGATGAACAGCTCGGCCCGCTGCTCGAGGTTGAACAGGCCGTAGGCGTTGGATGTCCCGGACCGATCGCTGACGAGGACGCCGTTCGTGCGATGCGTCACGTCGCCGGCCCACGGCCCGTAGCCCTCACCGATCTGGTGCAGCAGGGCCGTGCCGCGCGTGTCGGTCAGGAGCTGTCCGCGATAGCCGATCAGGCCGCGGACCGGCAGGACGTACTCCATCCGGACGCGTCCGTCCGCATCGGTGCTCATCTGCTCGAGGCGGCCCTTGCGATCGGCCAGGGCCTGCTGGACCTCGCCGATGTAGTCCGGCGGGATGTCGATCGTGATCCGCTCGTACGGCTCCTGGACCGCTCCGTCCACGGTGTGGAGCAGGACCTCCGGTCGGGACGCGGTCAGCTCGAAGCCCTCCCGCCGCATCTGCTCGATGAGCACGGCGAGCTGGAGCTCGCCCCGGCCGCGGACCTCATAGGTGTCGCCGGACTCGGTCGGGTGGACCTCGATCGAGACGTTGCCGAGCGTCTCCTTGTCGAGGCGGGCCTTGATCTGGCGACTGGTGACGTACTTCCCCTCGCGGCCGCTGAGGGGCGAGGTGTTCACGCCGAACGTCATCCGGAGGGTGGGCGCGTCGACGTCGAGCCGATGGAGCGGGCGCGGGTCGCCCGGGTCGGTGAGTGTGTCGCCGATCGTCACCTCGGGCAGCCCCGCGACCGACACGATGTCGCCGGGACCCGCCTCGGCGATGTCGATGCGCTCGATCCCCTTCGCGGTCTGGAGCGACGTGACGGTTCCGTTGAGCGTGACCGTCCGGCCCGGCTCGACCTCGCCCGCGGTGTCGTCCGCCTCGTCGCGGACGACCGTGATCCGCTGGCCGACCCGGATCGTGCCGTTCCAGATTCGGCCGACCGCCATCCGCCCGACGTAGTCGTTCGCCGAGAGGTTGGTGACGAGGAGCTGGAGCGGATGGCCCTCGACGTACGTCGGCGCCGGGGTCACGGTGACCAGGAGGTCGAGCAGGGGCCGCAGGTCGGTCCCCGGCTCGTCGAGCGACCGCGTCGCCGTGCCCGCCTTGGCGTTGGTGTACACGATCGGGAACTCGATCTGGTGCTCGTCCGCGCCGAGGTCCATGAACAGCTCGTACACCTCGTCGAGGACCTCGGCCGGGCGGGCGTCGGAGCGGTCGATCTTGTTGAGGGCCAGCACGACCGGCAGATGGCGGGCCATCGCCTTCTGGAGGACGTAGCGCGTCTGGGGCAGCGGTCCCTCGGCCGCGTCGACGAGGAGCAGGACCGAGTCGACCATGAGCAGCGACCGCTCGACTTCACCGCCGAAGTCGGCGTGACCGGGCGTGTCGACGATGTTCAGCCGGACGCCGCCATGGTCGACGGTCGTCTGCTTGGCGAGGATCGTGATCCCCTTCTCGCGCTCGAGATCGCCCGAATCCATCACCCGGTCGACGACCGTCTCGTTCGCCCGGAACGTGCCGGTCTGGCGGAGCATCGCGTCGACGAGGGTGGTCTTGCCATGGTCGACATGGGCGACGATCGCGACGTTGCGGAGGTCGGCGCGGGTTGCCCTCGGGGCGGCGGGGCCCGTGGCGGTCGGCGCGATGTTCGAGGCGGCGGGCACGGTCGAGCGGGTCTCCTGGTAGATGGGGCTTGCCATTCTCGCACGGAATCGAACCCCGACCCGGCGGAGTGGCCCTAGACTGGTCCCGTGACCGTCGCCGCCATCATCCTCGCGGCCTCGCCCGAGTCGGCCCTCGCCGACGCCGACGGGATGCCCGCCGTCCGGCGGATCGCGGACGCGGCGTGGTCCGGTGGGGCGACCCCGATCGTCGTCGTCTCGTTCGATCCGGCGGGCGCGGTCGCTGAGGCCCTCGCGGGCGCACCCGTGACCCTGGCCGAGCCCGCGCCTGCGGAGCAGGGTCCCGCCGTACAGATGGCCCGCGGCGCCGACGTCGCTCGGGCGGAGGTCGTCGAGACCGACGCGTTCCTCATCTGGCCGGCGCTGATGGCCTGGGTCGGGCCCGAGACGGTCACGTCGCTGATCGAGGCCCATGGGCCGGCCGGCGACGCGATCCTGCGGCCGACCTGGAACGACGATGCGGGCTGGCCGGTCCTCGTCCCCGTCGCGTCGATCGACGCGCTGCGCCGGATTGGGGCGGACCGCATGCCGGACGCGATCGTCTCCGAGCTCGTCGCCGCGGGAACGACCGAACTCCGGTTCGATCTCGGCGATCCCGGCGTCGCGATCGATGCCCGCACGCCGCGTGCCGACCTGCCGGCGTACGTCGGACCGACCGATCCACCCGCGGGCCACGTCCACGAATGGGGCGCCCAGGCCGCCGATTCCCCGGACGAGGGTCCACTCGAAGGGCCCGCCCTCGCGCCGTACGCACCGGCGGGCGCGACCGAATCCTGATCGCCTGGCAATCGAGCGTTACGCGGCCGCACCGGCCCGCCGAGGCAGCCTGACGCGGCTGCGGCTCCCGCCGATCGTCGCGATCGCGATCCCGCCGATGACGAGCGCCACCCCGACCAGCTGGATCGGCGACGGCGCCTCGCCGAGCAAGCCGATCGAGAGCCCGACCGTCATCACGGGCTGGGCCAGCAGGATGATCGACGTCAGGATCGCCGGCAGCCGGGGCAGCGACAGCGAGATCAGGAGGTAGCCGAGCGATTGCGAGGTCAGGCCGAGGAGTGCGAGCCAGGCCAGGCTCGAGAGGGACGGTGTCGTGTCGAGATCCCCGATGACGAGACCGACGACGACGGCGACGACCGCGGTCGACGCCGTGGCAATCGCGACGGGCCCGGCCGGCCGACGCAGGTCGTAGCCGCCGCGGCGGATGATCAGCAGGTAGCTCGCGTAGCAGATCGCGCACGCGACAC
>DATLVO010000099.1:0-2211 GCA_035577485.1 Verrucomicrobiia bacterium | reverse complement strand
CCCCTCGAAGGTCCTCATCGATCACGCGCGCGGGTGGGCGAAGGGGCGCGGCGACGACCTCTTCCACCTCACGGGCAGCCTTCGGCCCGGCGATCCGCTCAGCCAGTTCAAGGCCGGCTTCTCACCGACCCGCCACCCGGTCTGGTCGTGGCGCGTCGTCGTCGATCCGGCGGCCTACGACCGGCTTCGGACCGGGTGGGAGACGATCCACGGCGTCCCGGCGGACGCACCCGACGGCTACTTCCCGGCGTACCGGAGTCCGGGGCCCCAGCCATGAAGCAGGTCGTCCTGTTCGGGACCGGCGCCATCGCCAGCATCGTCCACTTCTACCTGACCCACGACTCGGAGTTCGAGGTCGTCGCGTTCACGGTGGACCGGACGCACCTCACTGCGGACACCTTCCTCGGGCTGCCGGTCGTGCCGTTCGACAGTGTGGCCGAGCAGTACCCACCGGATCGATACGGCATGTTCGTGGCCATCGGCTACTCGCGGATGAACACGGTCCGGGAGGCCCGCTACCACCAGGCCCGCGAGGCGGGCTACGAGCTCGCCACGTACGTGAGCTCGAAGGCCACAACCTGGCCGGGCGGGGTCATCGGCGACAACTGCTTCGTCATGGAGGAGGTGATCGTCCACCCGTTCGTGAAGCTCGGGAGCGACCTCATCGTCTGGAGTGGGAGTCACATCGGCCACGGGAGCGTGATCGGAGACCATTGCTTCATCTCGTCGAGGACGGCCATCTCCGGCAACGTGAACGTCGAACCGAACTGCTTCTTCGGCACCAACTCCACGGTCCGGGACCTGGTCACGATCGCGCGGGAATCCGTGATCGGCGCGGGCGCCGTCATCCTCAAGGACACGCAGGAACGGGGGGTCTACGTTGCGCCCATGGCACGGCTCATCGCGACGCCGAGCGATCGACTTCCGAATCTCTAGTGACGCATCGATGAGCCCCGCCGACCGAGCCCAGAACGGGTCAGTCGAAGCACGCGGTTCGCATGGGAGCCTTGCGTGACCGACGCGCCCGTCCGCCGCATCGCCCTCGCCCAGCCGTGGATCGGTGATCGCGAGCGGGTCCTCGTCGAGGAGGTCCTCGCGAGCGACGTCCTCGCCCTCGGAGGATTCGCGGTCCGCTTCGAGGAGGCGATCGCGGAGCTGGCCGGCCGGCGCTACGGCGTCGCCTGCAGCAGCGGGACCGCCGGGTTGCACATGGCCGTCCGGGCGCTCGGCATCGGGCCCGGCGACGAGGTGATCACGACCCCGTTCAGCTTCGTCGCGTCCGCCAACTGCTTCCTGTACGAGGGTGCCCGTCCGCGCTTCGTCGACATCGAGGAGGACGGGCTGGGGCTCGATCCGGACCTGGTTGCGGCGGCCGCCGGCCCGGCGACGAAGGCCGTCCTGCCCGTCCACGTGTTCGGTCGGCCCTGTCGGATCGTTGACATCGCGACGCTCGCCGATGCCCACGGTTGGACGCTGATCGAGGATTCCTGCGAGGCACTCGGGTCGCGCACCGGCGGCCGACCGGCAGGCTCGTTCGGGGCGGCCTCGGTGTTCGCGTTCTATCCGAACAAGCAGATCACGACGGGGGAGGGTGGCGTCGTCGTCACCGACGACCCGGCCCTCGCTTCGATCTTCCGGAGCCTGCGCAACCAGGGTCGCGACGAGGACGGGACCTGGCTTCGCCACGTGCGCCTCGGCTACAACTACCGGCTCGACGAGCTGTCGGCGGCCATTGGCGTGGCCCAGATCGAGCGGCTCGCGGAGCTCCGTGCGGGACGCGATCGCGTCGTCCGGACGTACGAATCCGCCCTCGCCAGCCACGATTGGCTCACGTTGCCGCGGCCAGGTCCCGGCGAATCCGTCGACTGGTTCGTCTATGTCGTCCGGCTCGACCCCTCGATCGACCGCTCGCGGCTGATGGCCGATCTCGACGCCGTCGGGGTGCCGTCCCGCCCGTACTTCAGCCCGCTCCACCTCCAGCCGTACTTCCGCGAGCAGTTCGGGTTCTCGCCCGGCGACTTCCCGGTGACCGAACGGGTCGCCGCCTCGACGCTGGCGTTGCCGTTCTCTGCCAGGCTCCCGGATGCCGACGTCCGGTACGTTGCCGACGCCCTCGTGGAGTCCGTCGAGCGCCAGCTACGTGGGTGAGCCGCCGCGATCCCGACGACCCTGCCGCGTCTGGATCCTGAACCACTACGCGGGCCCGCCGGA
>DATLVO010000098.1:0-8161 GCA_035577485.1 Verrucomicrobiia bacterium | reverse complement strand
TGCCCCGGGCGATCGTCGCCGCTCGGGCGGCGTCGACATCGACGAGCGCGGTGGCGACGAGCCGGCCGGGCCAGTCCCGGAGGCGGCCGGCCAGCTCGGCCGCGCCCGCATCGGCGATATTGATCACGACGACGGCCTGCTCGCTCATCTGCCGGATCCAGGCGTCGAACGCCGCGACGACCGCCAACCGGTCGGCGAAGACGTCGGGATGGTCCCATTCGGCCGAGGTCACGATCGCGATCGCCGGCCGGTACGGATCGAAATTGCCCGCGTATTCGTCGGCCTCGACGACGAAGGGCGCTCCCCCGCCCCGGCGGGCCGTCGCGGGCAGGCCGCCGGTCAACGCGGCCGGCAGGAGCGCCCCGACGAACGCCGATGGGTCCGCCCCGGCCGCGGTGAGGACGTGGACGAGCCAGCCGGCGGACGTGCTCTTTCCGTGGGTGCCGGCCACGCCGATGAGCGTCCGCCCGACGGCCGCGTCTGCGATCACCTGCTGCCAGGCCTCGATCGGGATCCCCGCCGCTCGCGCCGCCGCGAGCTCGGGATGGTCCGGAGCGATCGCGGTCAGCGCCTTCGTCACGGCAAGGCGGTCCGGCGGCGGCGTCCGCGTGACGTGCTCGGCGGCGTGCTGCCATGCGAGCGCGATTCCGGCCGCCTCCACCGCCGGGCTGTACGACGACGGGCCACCCGCGTCGCAGCCGTCCGGGTCGCTGCCGGCCCAGCGGGCGTGGAGCGCCGCGGCGCTGGCTCCGGCGCCCGCGGCCCCGACGACATGGATCCGCTCCCCCGCCGCGATCGGCCGCGGGTCGCGGGCAGGCGCGAGGCCGGCCCCGGGTCGGGCGGCGGCGGTCACCCGGCGGTCGCCGCGACGCGTTCGAGCAGCAGCTCGAGGAGGGCGACCCCGCTATCGTGCCGGTTGGCCGCCCGATCGCCGCGCCAGACGATCCGTCGGACGTCGACGCCGCGGTCGTCGGCGACCGCCAGGTAGGTCAGGCCGACGGGCTTCTCGACCGATCCGCCGTCGGGGCCGGCGATCCCGGTGACCGAGCCGGCAACGGACGCTGCGAAGCGGCCGCGGGCGCCTTCGGCCATCGCCCGCGCGGTCTGGGCGCTGACGGCGCCGTGGGCCTCGAGGATGTCCGGCGGCACGCCGAGGAGGTCCCGCTTCGCCGCGTCGGCGTAGGAGACGACGCCACCCGCGAAATAGCCGCTCGATCCCGGCGTCTCCGTCATCGCCGCGGCGACGAGCCCGCCCGTGCACGATTCGGCGAGGGCCACCGTCAGCCGACGCTCGAGGCACGCCGCCTGGAGCCGTTGCGCCAGCTCGACGAGCGTGGCCGCAGCCGGCTCGCTCACGGCTAGACGCGCGAGGTCTTGACCGGCGGCGCGGGCGGCTGGAACAGCCAGGTCTCCGGGATCCCGCGCTTGCCGAGGGCGCCGAGCGATTGGCCGTTGAGCGTGAACAGCGTCGCGCCTGACGAGCCCGTCCGGACCTCGATCGACGTCTTGCCGCTGAACGTGAGGACCTTGCCGTCCGTGTACGTGAACCCGGCCCGCCCGACCGTCGGATCGATCTTCCCGTCGACCCAGACCTTGATCCAGGCCGAGCCGCCCTTGATCGTGACGACGAGGTTCACGCCCTTGTAGGCGATCGCGACGTGGCGGGTGAGCGAGGCCGCCTTGCCCTGCGAGTTCGACGCCGTGACCGTGATCGACCAGCGGCCGGTCGTGAGCTGGAGCGGCGTGGAGCCCGTGTCCCACGTCCCGTCATCGGCGACCGTCACGGTGATCGGTGGCGGACCGGGCGGGCTGCTTGCCTTCGGGTCCGTGGCGGGGGCGCCGGCGACCGGACCCTCGAACGTCGCGGCGATCGACACCGAGTTGGCGTTCGTCGCGGTTCCCTGGACCCGGATCGCGCCGTTCTCGACCGTGGTCCCCTCGGCCGGCTGGTCGATCGTCAGCTGCGGTGCCTCGATCTCCTGGAACGGCACCGTGATCACGATCATCGCCGGCTGGTCGGCGTGCTTGCCGGTGTCCGGATCGGTGGCGTCGACCTTGAACTCGTTCTTGCCGCGGCGGAGGTCGACGGTCTGGCTCCAGTGCCCGGTCGAGTCGGCGGTCACCTGGCGGTTGCCGCCGGCCAGCTCGATCGTGATCGTGGCGCCCGGGATCGAGGTCCCCTCGAACGTGTACGACGTCGCGTCCTCGGCCAGCTCGATCGTGGCCTCGCGGGGCGAGGTCACGGCGAGGGTCGGCGGCTTCGCGAACCGCATCACCTGGATCCCCAGCCAGATCCCGACTCCGACGATCAGGATCGTGAGCAGGGCGGCGACCACGACGCCCGGCGAGAACTGGAGACCGGGTCGCGGCTGGGCGATCGGCTGCGGCGTCGCCAGGACGAGCCGCTGTTGGCCGACGTCGCCGCGCTCGCGACGCCATTGGCCGACGACCTCCTCCGGGTCGAGACCGAGGTACAGGGCGTAGTTCCGGAGGAAGCCCTTCGTGTAGACGTCGCCCGGCAGCTCGCGGTACTCGCCCCGCTCGAGGGCGGCGAGATAGCGGGCGCGGATCTTCGTGTCGCGCTCGGCGCGGTAGAGATCGACGCCCTTCCGCTCGCGGGCCGCGTAGAGCCGCTCGGGCAGCGCCGTCGGACGGCTCGCCCCGCCGGCCGGTCGGGCTGCCGCGTCATCCTGCCCCGCGTCCGGCGGTTGGGCCGCGTCGAGGCGCCGGCCGTCGGCCGGCAGGTCGCCCGCTCCGCGTCGCGCCTCGTCGCGTGTCGTCATCGATTCCCGTCCTGGTCGGCGTCGTCCCGCTCGGGCGGCCCGCCGCTGCCCGTTGCCCCGCCCTCGCGACGGAGCACCGGACGGGCGTTCGAGCCGTCGAACGCACCGATGTAGCCCCGAGCCTCCAACTGGTCGATGATCCGGGCGGCTCGCGCGTAACCGACCTTGAGACGACGCTGGAGGAGCGAGGCCGAGGCACGATCGTACTCCCGAATCACCTCGACGGCATCCGGCAGGAGCCGATCCGCCTCCTCGTCGGCGAGGTCGTCGACCGAGCCGGTGCCCTCCTCGTCGTCCTCGATGATCCCCATGTCGTAGTGGGGGTTCTCGATCTGGTCGGTCCAGTGCTTCGTCACGCGATGGAGCTCGGGATCCGACACGAAGACGCCCTGGAGCCGCATCGGCCGCGGCAGGTCGGCGGGCTGGTAGAGCATATCGCCACGGCCGATCAGGTCCTCTGCGCCGGGCGTGTCGAGGATCGTGCGGGAGTCGATCTGGGACGCCATCGCGAACGCGATCCGTGAGGGGAAGTTCGCCTTGATCAGGCCCGTGACGACGTTGACGGACGGTCGCTGGGTGGCGAGGACCATGTGGATCCCGGTCGCCCTGGCCTTCTGGGCCAGCCGGACGATCGCGTCCTCGACGTTCTTGCCCTCGCGCATCATCAGGTCGGCGAGCTCGTCGATGATGATCACGATGTACGGCATCTTGTCGTCCGGATCGGCCCGGGTCTCGTTGTAGCCCTTGATGTTGCGGGCCGCGGCGCCGGCGAACCGCCGGTAGCGGCCTTCCATCTCGTTGACGGCCCATTTCAGGGCCGCCTTTGCCCGTTCCGGCTCGGTGATCACGGGGACGAGGAGATGGGGCAGGCCGTTGTACGACGCGAGCTCGACCCGCTTGAGGTCCATGAGGATCATCCGGACGTCGTCCGGGGTCGACTTGCAGAGCAGGCTCGTGATGACCGCGTTCACCATGACGCTCTTGCCCGACCCGGTCGCGCCGGCGATCAGGAGATGCGGCATCTTGGCCAGGTCGACCGCTTTCGCGGCGCCCGCCACGTCCCGTCCCAGGGCGAACGTCAGCTTCGACTCCGAGGCGCTGTAGGGCACCTCCTCGAAGATCCGGCGGAGCGCGACGATGTTGAAGTCCTGGTTCGGGATCTCGATCCCGACCGCGCTCTTGCCCGGGATCGGGGCTTCGATCCGCAGCGACCGCGCCGCCAGCGCCATGGCGAGGTCGTCGGCGAGGGCCTCGATCCGGGAGACCCGCACGTCGACCGCCGGCTGGACCTCGTACTGCGTGACGACGGGGCCGGCGTTGCGGCCGACGATCTGGGCGGTGATCCCGAAGCTCGCGAGCTTCTTGATGATGATCTGCTCGTTCAGGGCGTGGGCCGCGGCGCTGCCCCCCGGCTCGATCGGGTTGGCGATGTCCTCGAGGAGCTGGAGCGGCGGAAGGACGTACTCGATCCGTTCCTTCGTCGGCGGCGAGTCGCCCGCGTCGGTGATGTCGTCGAGGGCCCGGACGGGCCGCGGAGGATCGGCGAGGAGGGTGCCGGACGCCGCGAGGCCTTCCCCGACTCGGCCCCGGGCGAACGTGGCTGACGTCGGGACCGTGCTCGGGACCGCCTCGGGGATCCGTTCCCCGTCCCGGCTGCTGTCCCAGATCGGCGTCTGGCCGGGCGATTCGACCGGGCCGCCGACGCCGGTCGCACGGCCGGCCCGTCCGGCCCGCGGCGGCGGTTCCACCGAGGGCGATCCGCGGCCCGCCGGTGGGTCCTCGGGGCCGCGCCGCATCGAAGCCGCGGCCGTCGACCCGAACCATCGGGCGAGGGCGGTGAACGGGCTCGTGATCTCGCGCAGCCGCAGGTTGAAGGCGATCAGCAGCCCGATGACCGCGAGCGCGAGCAGGACGACGAAGGCGCCGGGCCCGGAGAGGAGGGCCCGGAGCGGGGTCGCCACGACGGTCCCGACGATCCCGCCCGTGCGGGCCCGACCGAACATGAACAGGTCGAGGATCTCGATCATGCCGAGCAGGCTCGTGTAGGTGATTGCGAGGCCAAGCAGCGTCGCACCCCATCCGGAGTTCGGCCGCTTGCCGGGCCCCCACTCGATGTACCAGCCGGCACCGAGCAGCAGGAACGGCAGCATCCAGCGGAGCGTCCCGAACCACGGCCCCACGGTCCGCTGCCACCACGTCGTGAGCGATCCCTGCCCCTGGATCGTCAGGGCGATGAGGGTGATGGCGCCGAGCACGAGCAGGATGATCCCGAAGATCGAGCGGGCGACCTCGGGTCCGACGGCCGGCAGGCCGACGGAGGGCACGCCCGTCGAGCGAAGCCGTCTCGACGGTGCCCGGCGCGTGGTGGATCGGCGCTTCGTCGCCATCAGATCTCGACCACGACGGGGAAGACCATCGGCCGGCGCTTCGTCTGCTCGTAGAGGTAGCGCGACACGCCGTCCTTGATCTGGCTCTTCAGCAGACCGATCTCGCTGATGTGGTCGCCCGGGTTCTGGATCGAGGTCAGGATCCGCTCGATCGCCTCCTCCATCATCGGGTCCTGCTCGTTCTGGTGGACGAAGCCGCGGGTGATGATCTCGGGCCGGCCCACGACGTTGCCGGTCTGCTTGTCGATCGTGACCACGACCATGAACATCCCGTCGTTGGCCAGCGATTTCCGGTCGCGCAGGACGACCTCGCCGACCTCGCCGACGGACAGCCCGTCGACGAAGACATAGCCGGCGGTCACCGGCTGGCCGCGTCGGGCCGACCCGTCCGTGTCGATTTCGATCGGCTGGCCGTTCTCGATGATGAAGACGTTCTCCGGCAGGACGCCGGTCTCGATCGCGAGCCGGCCGTGCTGGACCTGCATCCGGAACTCGCCGTGGATGGGGATGAAGTACTTCGGCTTCGTCAGGCCGAGCATCAGCTTCAGCTCTTCCTGGCTGGCGTGACCGGAGACATGGGCCCGTTTGATCGTGTGATAGAAGACGTTGGCGCCGGCCTTGAACAGGTTGTCAATGGTCCTGCTCACGTACTCCTCGTTGCCGGGGATCGGGCTGGCGCTGACGATCACGGTGTCGCCGGGCTGGATCTCGACGAAGCGGTGATCGCGGTTCGCCATCCGGGCGAGACCCGCCATCGGCTCGCCCTGGGCGCCCGTCGTCGCGATCACGAGCTTGTTGTCGGGGACCTCGCCGATCCGGTCCTTGGCGACGATCTGCGACGGGTCGTACGTCAGGTAGCCCAGGTCGCTCGCGATCCGGAAGTTCTGCTCCATCGACCGGCCGATGACCGTCGTCTTCCGATCGAACGACGCGGCGGCGTCCAGGACCTGCTGGATCCGGGCGATGTTGCTGGCGAACGTCGCGACGATGACCCGGCCATCGAGCGGCTCCATGATCTCGCGGAACGCATCGCCGACCGTGCGCTCCGACGGCGTGTACCCGGGGTTCTCGGCTCGCGTGGAGTCCGACAGGAGGCAGATGACGCCTTCCGCGCCGAGCTTTGCGAGGATCGCGAAGTCCGAGAGCTTGCCGTCGACGGGGGTGTGGTCGAACTTGAAGTCGCCGGTGTGGACGACGACCCCGGCGGGCGTCCGCAGGGCGATGCCCATGGCGTCGGGGATCGAGTGGCCGATCCGGAAGGCGACGACCCCGAACGGTCCGATCTGGATCTCGTCGCCGGGCTCGAGGGCGAGCACCGGGTTGTTGTGGAGCTTGTGCTCCTTGATCTTGTTGCCGAGGAGGCCGCGGGCAAGGTTCGAGGCGTAGACCGGGACGCCGGGGAACTCGGGCAGCACGTAGGGCAAGGCGCCGACGTGGTCCTCGTGGGCGTGCGTGATCAGGAACGCCCTGACGTTCGCCTTGCGTTCCTTGAGGTAGGTGATGTCGGGGATGACGAGATCGATCCCGAACATCTCCTCGTCGGGGAACATGAGGCCGCAGTCGATGACGACGATGTCGTCGCCGTACTCGAACACGTACATGTTCTTGCCGATCTCGCCGACGCCGCCGAGCGGGATGATCCGGAGAGCGTGATTGGGGGGTGGCATGAAGGTGGTGGAAGTCCTCTGGGTTGGTGTGGGTTCTAGAAGATCGTGAGGTCGGCCGTTGCCGGGTCGTCCTCGGTCGCGAGCGCAGGCCCGGACTCCGAGGCGGCCTGTGGAGCGGCCATGACCGGGATCGGGTCGGCGGTGGTCGGGCTGGCCGTGGCCGCCGGCTCGGCCGTCTGGCCGTCGCCGGAGCGGGCTGCGGCGACGCGCCGGGCGCGGGCGTCGAGCAGGGCCGCCGGCGCCCGGCCGATGTCCTCGAAGCTCTGGCGCTTGACGTCGGGCGAGCGGTCGGCGGCAGCCGGGTGGTAGAGGGCCAGGACCGTCGCATCGGCCGCGCCCGTCTCCGGGTCGGCGCGGCGCACGGTTCCGTGCACCTGCGAGATCCGCGTGCCGGGCATGAACGTCCCGAGGGAGAACCGACCGAGCGTGACGACGAGCGCCGGATCGATCGTCTCGAGTTGCCGACGCAGGTACGGCGCGCAGGCGGCGATCTCGTCCGGCTCGGGGTCGCGATTGCCGGGCGGACGGCATTTCACGACGTTCGTGATGAAGACGTCCTCGCGACGCCACTCGACCGACCCCAGGAGCTCCATCAGGACCCCGCCCGCCCGGCCGACGAACGGTCGTCCCTGGCGGTCCTCGTTGAACCCGGGGCCCTCGCCGACGAACACGACCTCCGTGTCGGGGCTGCCCTCGCCCGGAACCGCATTCGTCCGGTCCGAGGCGAGCCGGCACCGGGTGCAGGCCCGGACCTCGCTGGCGATGGCCTCGAGCGCCGCGCGGCGCTCGGCGTGGGTCATGCCCCGGCCCCGATCGCGGACGCCTCCGCCCGGTACGGAGCGGCACCCCGATCGGCCGCGGGTCGGACCCAGTCGCGCTCGGCCAGGATCTCCGCGATCTGGACGGCGTTCGTGGCCGCGCCCTTCCGGAGATTGTCGCTGACGACCCAGAAGGCCAGGCCGCGGCCACCCTCGATCGAGGGATCCTGCCGGACGCGCCCGACGAAGATGTCGTCCGAGCCGGCGGCGTCGGTCGCGAGTGGATACGTCGAGGTCGATGGGTCGTCCTGGACGACCACGCCGGGAACCGCGCCGAACAGTCGCCGGGCCTCATCCGGATCGAGCGCCGCGCGGGTCTCGACGTGGACCGCCTCGCTGTGGGCGACGAACACGGGCACCCGCACGGCCGTGCATGACACGCGGAGGTCCGGCAGGTGGAGGATCTTGCGGCTCTCGGTGACGAGCTTCCACTCCTCGCGCGTGTAGCCGTTCGGGAGGAACACGTCGACCTGGGGCAGTGCGTTGAACGCGATCTGGTGGGGATA
>DATLVO010000097.1:0-6801 GCA_035577485.1 Verrucomicrobiia bacterium | reverse complement strand
GGAGGCACAGCTGGACCGGTTCCTGTTCAAGGTGATGGTCCCGTTCCCGTCCGAGGAGGACCTCATCACGATCATGGACCGGACGACCGGGGCAGAAACCGTCCGCGTCCAGAAGATCGCCACGGCCGACGAGATCGTCGAGATGCAGCGGCTCGCGCGGGCCGTCCCGATCGCCCCCCACATCACGGCCTACGCGGTGAGCATCCTCGCCGCGACCCATCCCGACCAGCCCCGGGCGCCGAGCCTCGTGCGGGAGTACGTCCGGTACGGCGGGTCTCCGCGCGGCGCGCAGGCCCTCGTGACCGCGGGCAAGATCTTCGCCCTGCTCGACGGACGGTTCAACGTCTCGATCGACGACATCCGGGCCGCAGCCCTGCCCTCGCTGCGTCACCGGCTCATCCTCAACTTCGAGGGCGAGGCCGAAGGGATCACGACCGAGGCGGCGGTCCGGACGATCCTCGATTCGGTCGCTCCGCCGGCGGTCGAGTAGCTACCATCCCCGGGCGGCTCGACCGATGACGATGACGAACGACGGTGCGTCGAGCCCGACCACCCCGATCCCGAGTTCAAATGGCGGACGACCGGCGTTCCTGCCGAGCGAGCTCGATCCGACGGTCTTCGACGAGGCCTTCCTCCGCCAGCTCGAGCGGTTGCTGCTGCTCCTCCGGGCGCCGGTCCGGGGCGGCCTGAAAGGCGGTCGGCGGAGCGTCAAGCGCGGCCAGTCGGTCGAGTTCGCCGACTACCGCGAATACGCCCTCGGCGATGACCTGCGCCAGCTCGACTGGAATGTCCTCGCCCGGCTCGAGAAGCTGTTCGTCAAGCTGTTCATCGAGGAGGAGGACGTCACGATCACGATCCTCCTCGACGGCTCGGCGTCGATGGCGACGGGGACGCCGGACAAGCTCCAGTTCGCGAAGCGTGCGGCGGCGGCCCTCGGCTACATCGGGCTGGCCTCGGAGGACAAGGTCGCGATCAGCGTCCTCGGCGGCCGGACCGCCCGGCGACGGACCGCGCTGCGCGGATCGGGCCGCGTCTTCCGGCTGCTGGCGGATCTATCGTCGATCGTGCCTGCCGGCGGGCCGACGGATCTCGTCGCCTCCGCCCGACATGCCGCTGCCCAGCTCTCCGGCCGCGGCGTCGTGATCCTGATCTCGGACCTGTTGGACCCCGCCGCGGATCGCGTGATCCGGGAGCTCGCGTCGACGCGATCGGAGCTCATCGTCCTCCACGTACTGTCGCCGCAGGAGCTCGATCCGCCCCTCGAAGGCGATCTCCGTCTCGTCGACGCCGAGACCGGTGAGGGCGTGGACGTGACCGCCGACCTGGCGACGATCGACGCGTATCGCGATCGGCTCGTGGCCTGGAAGGACGGCTTTGCGAGCCTCGCGGCGCGCCGCCAGGCGAGCTACGTTGACCTGTCGTCGGACGTGCCCCTCAACGAGCTGATCTTCGCGGAGCTGCGGCGCCGCAGGGTCCTGGGCTGAGGCGGCCGGCCCATGCCGTTCGCGTCCCCGCTCGCGCTGCTCGGGCTGCTCTTCGTGCCGGCCGTCGTCGCGATGTACCTGCTCCGCCTTCGCCGGTCGGAGACGATCGTGCCGTCGACGCTCCTGTGGCAGCGACTCGCGGCCGACGTCGAGGCCAACGCCCCGTGGCAGCGCCTGCGGCGGAGCCTCCTGTTCCTGATCCAGCTCCTGCTCGTCGTGATCCTCGCCCTGCTTGCCGCCCGGCCGTTCATCGAGCGACCGGCGGGCCTCGCGAGGGACATCGTGCTGATCGTCGACACGTCGGCCAGCATGGGCGCGACGGACGTGGCGCCCGACCGTCTCGGGGCCGCCCGCGCCGCCGCGCTCGATGCCCTCAAGGACCTGCCGGCGGGCGGCAAGGTGAGTGTCATCGAGGCCGGCCGGACCGCCCGGATCGTCGCCGCGGGGACGAGCGACCTGGCCCGGGTCCGGCAGGCGATCGATGCGATCCGCCCCTCGGCGAGCCGCGGCGATCTCGGCGACGCGCTGGCACTCGCCCAGCAGCTGGCGATCCAGTCCGGCGACGCCGAGGTGCTCGTTGCGACCGATGCCGCGTTGGCCGTCCCGCCAACCACGCGGGTCGACGCCCCGATCCGGGTCCTCCGGGTCGGCGACCCCAAGGGCAGCCGGAACCAGGCGATCGTCGCTCTGGCGGTCCGGACCGCGCCGTCGGGCGTCGCGCACTCGGTCTTCGTGAGCGTCGCGAACCTGGACCTGGAGTCGGCGACCCGCCGGGTCGAGATCTGGGGCGACGATCGCCTTCTCGAGACCCGAACGATCACGATCGACGCCCAGCAGCGGGCCGACGTCATCGTCGATGACATCGGGACGGCCACCGATCCGGTGGGCGTTGTCGAGGTCCGGCTCGTGGCCGCCGATTCGACGGCTAGCGGGCGGCCCGATCTCCTCGCCACCGACGATCGCGCCTGGGCGATCGTCCCGCCCGAGCGCGACCGGAACATCCTCCTCGTCGGCGAGGGCGACCCGTATCTCGAGACGGCGCTGACGTACCTGCCGCACACCAACCTGTTTGGGCTGAAACCTGCCGACTATCCCGGCGGCGCCGTCCGCACGAACGGCACCGAGTGGGACCTCATCATCTTCGAGGGGACCCTCCCCGACACGCTCCCTCCGACCCCGATCCTGGCGATCGCACCGCCGAAGACGAGCGGCCTCGGCGAGGTCATGGGGACCTTGACCGGTCCGGGGATCGGGACGCTCGGGACGGACGAGCCGGTGCTGCGCTATGTCGACCTCTCGACGACGCACATCGCGACGGCCCAGAAGCTGACCCTGCCGGCCTGGGCCCGGACCGTCATCCCGGGGCCGAAGGGCGCGCCGCTGCTCTACGCCGGCATCCGGGCGGGGCTGCCCGCCGCGGTCCTCGCCTTCGAGCCACGCGAGTCGGACCTGCCGCTTCAGGTCGCGTTCCCGATCCTGATGGCCAACCTCACCGGCGAGCTGCTCGGCGGCTCGGGTGTTCCCGCGGCCGCTGTCAAGCCCGGCGACCCGGTCGCGTTGACCGTCCCGACCGGAGCCACGGGCCTCCACGTGGCGCGTCCGGATGGCTCGGCGATCGATCTTGCGCCGGGCACGGCGGGCGGTCTGAGCGTCACCTTCACCCAGACCGATGAGCTCGGGGTCTACACGGCAACGCCGATCTTCCCGCCCAGCGCGTCGGCCTCCGCATCCGACCGGGCGACCCCGAGCCCGAACCCAACGCCGACAGCGAACCCGAGCGCCGGAGCGAGCGGTCCGCCCGGTGGCGTGGGCGCCGATCCGACCGCGCCGATCCGCTTCGCGGTCGACCTCTTCGACGTCGACGAATCCGCGATCGCCCCCAGACCGAACCGGGTCCTCGAGGACCTAGGTCGGACGCAACCGGCACCCGGAGCGTCGGGCGCGACGACCGCCGCGACCGATCCGGCGGTCGGCCGGCCGGCGGCCCGGGACGAGCTCTGGATCCCGATCGTCCTCGTCGTCCTCGTCGGGCTGTGCGTCGAGTGGACGCTGTACCACCGCGATGCCGTGCTCCGCGGCCGGCGCGGACTGACGGGTCGTCTCCGCCGCCCGGCCGCAGGAACGGGGCCCTGATGGGCGTCGGCGTCGACACCCCGCTCGCGCTGCTCCTGCTGATCCCGGCGCTCGTGCTGACGGTCGGGCTGCACCTTGCGTCCCGGCGGCGGGTCGGCCTCGGGCGACGACGCGTCGCACTCCTGGTCCGGGCGGTCGTCCTCACGGCGCTCGTGTTGGCGCTGGCCGGCTTCCGCCTCGTGCTCCCGGTCGATCGCCTGGCGACGGTCTACGTCGTCGACCTGTCGGACTCGGTCGGGACCGCCGGTCGGGAGGACGCACTCGCCTGGCTCCGCGAGAGCCTGAAGGCGATGCCCGAGAAGGACGTGGCAGGCATCGTTGGGTTCGGCCGCGCGGCGCTCGTCGAACGGCTCCCCGCCGAGGTCCGCGAGATCGACCGCATCGCCTCGACCCCGGTTCGCTCGGCGACCGACATCGGCGCGGCCCTGCGGCTCGCGTCGGCGCTGTTCCCCGACGACGCCCAGAAGCGGATCGTCCTGCTGTCCGACGGCAACGACACGACCGGGTCCGGCCAGGCCGAGGCCGCACTCGCGGGAGCGCGCGGGATCCAGATCGAGACCCGGGCGATCGGCCTCGGCGCGGCCGACGAGGTGCTCGTCGATCGACTCACGACGCCGTCGACCGCGAAGATCGGCGAGGTGATCGAGGCGGTCGCCGACGTCCACTCCACGGTCGCCCAGCCCGCCACGGTCCGGCTGTTCGCCGACGGCGTCCAGGTCGCCGAGCAGTCCGTCCAGCTGCAGGCGGGCAGCACCACGGTGACCTTCCCGGTGACGCCGACGGAAGCCGGCTTCCACACGTTCCGGGCCCGCGTCGAGGCCGGCCGGGACACGTTCGCGCAAAACAACCGGGCCGACTCCGACACGATCGTCAACGGCGAGCCGCGGGTGCTCGTCCTCGCCGGCGACGAGAAGGTCGCGAGCGAGCTGGTCACGGCCCTCGAGACCGAGCACCAGACGGTCGAGACGAAGATCCCGGAGCAGCTCCCGAGCGGGATCGAGGGCCTCCTGAACTACGACAGCATCGTCCTCGTCGACGTCTCGCGGCTGCGATTGTCGGACGCCCAGCTCGTCGGCCTGCAGCAGTACGTCCGGGACTTCGGCCGCGGGCTCGTGATGATCGGCGGGCCGAAGAGCTACGGCGCGGGCGGCTACACCGATACCCCCGTCGAGGAGGCCCTGCCGGTCGACATGGGAGTCCGCGATCGCCAGAAGCAGCCCGACGTGGCCCTCGTCGTCGTCATCGACAAGTCGGGCTCGATGGACGCCTGCCACTGCAACTCGTTCAACGGCGGCGGCGCCGGCGGGCCGGGCTCAGGGATCGCCGGGGTCCGGAAGGTCGACATCGGCAAGGAGGCGATCCTCAGGGCCGCGGCGGCGATGACGGCGCGGGACCAGCTCGGGGTGGTCGCGTTCGACGCGGAGGCGCACTGGGTGGTCCAGACGCAGCCGCTCGGCGGCATCGCCGACCTGCGCGGCGCGATCGCCGGGATCCAGCCGCTCGGCCAGACGAACATCTTCGCCGGCCTGGACCAGGCGGTGAAGTCGCTCGAGGGGACGACCGCGACCCGCCGCCACATCATCCTGCTGACCGACGGCTGGTCGACCTCCGGCCAGTACGACGCGATCCTCAAGCAGATGAAGGCCGACGGCATCACCCTTTCCACGGTCGGTGCCGGCGGCGGCGCGAACCCGTTCCTGGCCCAGCTCGCCCAGCAGGGCGGCGGTCGCTTCTACCCCGCGGCGAACCCCGCCAGCATCCCCGACATCTTCCTCAAGGAGACCCAGCAGGTCGCCGGCCAGCAGATCGTCGAGGAGCCGTTCCATCCGATCCTGACGTCGACCTCGCCGATCCTGCGGGGCATCGACGCCCTGCCGCAGCTCCTCGGCTACAACGGGACGACGGCGAAGGCCGCCGCCCAGACCGTCCTCGTGACGGCGCGCGACGATCCCCTCCTGGCCCAGTGGCAGTACGGCCTCGGGCGGTCCGTCGCCTGGACCTCCGACTCGACCGGTCGCTGGGCGAAGGGCTGGCTGGCCTGGGACGGCTTCTCGAAGTTCTTCAGCCAGCTCGTGTCGTGGACGTTCCCCGGCGAGGAGACCGGCGGGATCGAGGCGACGTTCGTCACCGAGGGCAACGCCACGAAGCTGCGGGTCGAGAGCGTCAACGCCGACGGCTCGCCGCGTGACTTCTACTCGACCGCCGTCGCGATCACGAACCCCGACCTGACGTCCAAGGCCGTCGGCCTGTCGCAGGTCGCGCCGGGTGTCTACGAGGCGCCGCTCGGCGAGATCGACCCCGGCGCCTACGTGATCCGCGTGTCGCAGACGCGACCGGGGTCGGCGGCCCTCGGGCGGACGCTCGGCCTCGTCGCCCCGACACCGGCCGAGTACCGGGTCCTCGGCACGAACGACGCGTTCCTCGCGACCCTCCGGGCGGCCACCGCCGGCCGCGCGATCGATACGCCGGAGGAGCCATGGCGCCATGACCTGACCACGAACGCGTCCTCGACCGACCTCTGGCCGATGCTCCTGATCCTCGCCCTCCTCCTGTGGCCGCTCGACATCGCCCTGCGGCGGGTCTCGGTCGGTCGGCGCGAGCTGGCCGACGCACGGCGCTGGCTGGCCGGCGGGTGGCGACGCTCGGTGGCGCCGCGCACGGCCGAGGTCGCCGGAATGCTCGCGGCCCGCGATCGCGCGGCCAGCTCGGTCGCGCGTGCGGCGCTGCTCCGCCCTGACGATCCGGCCGGGTCGGGCGTGGTCCCGGCGACCGGTGAGCGGTCGGTCCCGCAGGCGGCCGCTGCGCCAACCCCGGCACCAACCTCGGCGGCGGCGGCACCGACCTCGTCGACGGCGCATTCCGAGCCGCTCCCGCCCGCCTCCGTCGTGCCGGAACCGGCCGCGGAGCCGGGTGATGGCGACACGCTGGCCCGGCTGCGGGACGCGAAGCGGCGGGCCCGGGAGCGCTGAAGCGCCCGATGCCGCGACCGGTGTAGGCTCGGGTGGCATGACCCGATCCGGCCCGCCGGCCTCTCCAGTCCGACTCGCCGGCGCGGGTGCCGTCGCCGTCGCCCTCGCGATCCTCCTGGCGAGCTGCGGAACGATCTCGAACACGCCGCCGGCCGCGACCCCGGCCGACTTCCAGGGAATCGCCGGGAGCATCGTCCAGCGGGGGATCCGGATCG
>DATLVO010000096.1:0-17023 GCA_035577485.1 Verrucomicrobiia bacterium | reverse complement strand
GGGCTCGGCGTCGCGCCAGCGTCGTGGCTACGATCGATCCCGATGCCCATCTTCCCCGGCGACCCGGTCGCCCGGATCGCGGCCTGGACGCGCCGCTGGTCCGCGATCCTCCCCCTGCTCGCGGCCGAGCTGATCGTCTGGCTCGGCTTCGGCGCGCTCCTGCCGGTGATGCCCCTCTACTTCACGGAGCACGGCGTCGATCTCGCGACCCTCGGCGTGGTCGTGGCCGCCTGGCCAGCCGCGCGGCTCGTCGGCGAGCCGGTGTTCGGCTGGCTTGCCGATCGCGTCCCGCGTGTGCCGCTGATGATCGCGGGCAACGTCGGCGCCGGGGTCTTCCTCTTCCTGCCGCTGGTCTTCGTCGGGCCGCTGGCGTTCATCATCCTGCGCGCGCTCGCCGGGCTCGCGACGGCGCTGTACGACCCTGCGGCCCGGGGCTACATCACCGATGCGACCCCGGCCGACCGGCGCGGCGAGGCCTTCGGTCTCTACGGCGCGGCGCAGATGGGCGGCCTGCTCCTCGGACCCGCGATCGGCGGCCTCGGCTCGGCGGCGTTCGGCGGTGTGGGCTTCATCTTCGTCTTCGGCGGAATCAGCTCGTTCGTCGCCGCGGCGGCCATCGCGTTGCGGGTCCGGGAGCAGCCACGGAGCACGGAGCCGGCCGCGGCGCGGGCCCGGACGGCCTCGCTCGACCTGACCGAGTTCCCCCACGAGCCCGACCACCTCGTCGGGCGGGCCACGCGTTCAGCAGACCAGGGCCCGGACGCGACCGACGGCGAGCGGCCGTCGCGGTTCGGTCCGCCGCCCCGCTCGCTGGGCAACCGGCTCCTCGCGGCGGCGATCCTCTTCACGATCGGCGGCAACTTTGCCGCCGGGACGTACGAGGTGATCTGGTCGCTGTACCTGACGCGTCTCGGTGCCGGCCTCGACCTCGTCGGGCTGACGTTCACCCTGTTCGCGCTGCCGGTCCTCGTCCTGTCACCGACGTTCGGTCGGCGGGCCGATCGCGGCGGGATCGTCGGCTACCTGATCGCGGGAACGGTGCTCCCGGTCATCGCCGCGCTCATCTACACCGTGATCCGGGACCCGCTCCTCGCGGTGCCGCTGATCCTGGTCGAAGCGACGGGCTTTGCGATGTTCAACCCCGTGCTGTTCTCGATCGTTGCCGCGGGCAGCCCGGCGGGTCGGTCGTCGACGGCCCAGGGGATCTTCGGTGCGTCCGGGACGCTCGGTTTCGTCGTCGCGTCGCTGCTGGCGGGATCGCTCGCGGAGGTCGACATCCGCGCGCCGTTCTTCGTGTTCGCGGCGGTCATGTCCGTGTTCACGGTCGCGGCGTTCGCGATCGGCGGTCCGCTGCTCCTTCGCCGGCCTGAGCTCAGGATCGAGGCGCGGGCGGCCTGACCGCCGCCCGTTCCCCGATGGCCGTCAAGCCGTCCCGAGACGCGGGCGCGCCAGCCGCTCGCGAAGACCGACCGAAGCCGGCGTCGCGAGGCGGCCGCGAAGGTTGAGCGGATCGACCCGCGGCGGATCGGTGCGCTGCGTCACCAGCGAACCGGCGAGTCGATCGTGGAAGGCATCGACGATCGCCACGAGGTCGCGATCGAGGTCGGTGCGGTGGCGTCCGAACATGTCCGGGAAGGTGCGCCGCCCGGTGCGTCGACGCAACCCATCCAAATGCACCAGACCGACCCGGACTTCCGTACGGGTCACCGCACCCACAGCCAGGCGCACCAGCGCCGGCGAGCCGACCGACCATGGGACACCTGGCTCGCCCCGATTGACCGAACCGGTGTTCGGCCCTATCATTCGAGGTCGCGGGGTGGAGCAGCGGCAGCTCGTCGGGCTCATAACCCGAAGGTCGGCGGTTCGAATCCGTCCCCCGCAACCAAGACCGCATGCACCTGAACCCCGGGTCCGACCGCCCGGGGTTCCTCTTTGTCCGGCTCCGTCATTCCCAGGAGAACGTGGCCGCGGCCAGGCCGACGGTCACGGTTCCCCAGACGGCGAGTAGCGCCAGCGCCGCCGTCGCGTCGCCGCCGGCCGAGCCGAGCGCCGTCCGCAGCACATCCGACAGCGCCGCCGCCGGCAGCGCGTGCGCGATCGCAGCGACCGGCGCCGGCAGCCGATCCACCGGCACGACGATGCCGCCCACAGCGAGGAACGCGAGGAAGAGCAGGTTCGCGACCGCGAGCATCGTTTCCGCTCGGAGGGTCCCGGCCAGCAGGAGGCCGAGCCCGGCGAACGCGATCGTCCCGAGGACCAGGCTCGAGGCGAGAAGTTGCGGCGAGAGGCCGCTCGGCGGCGACCAGCCCAGGAGGAGGAGCGCGGTCCCGACGAGCAGGCCGACCTGGACGACCTCGACGACGAGAACCGTCAGGATCCGCGCGACGATCAGCTCGGGCCGGCTGAGCGGCGACCCGCCGAGCCGCTTCAGGACCCCGTAGGAGCGGTCGTACGCCGTCGTGATGCCGAGGCTCACGAGGCTCGTCGCGATGATCGCGAGGGCGATGCTGCCCGGCAGGAGGAAGTCGACCGGGCGCCCGCCGGGCACGTCGACCACGGCGACGCTCGAGAACAGGACCAGGACGAGCGTCGGGATGACGATCGTGGCGAAGAGGTTCTCGGGGCGACGGAGGACGAGACGAAGCTCGATCGCGGTCATCGCCGCGATCGCGCTAGCCGGTGACGCCGCCCGGCTCATCGACGATGCCTCCGCGCGCCCGGACCGGTCGCGGCCTCCGCGCCGGCTTCCGGCGGATCGTCGTCGGGGTCCTGCGATCCGATGAGCTCGAGATAGCGCTCCTCGAGCGACCCGCCGCCGGATCGGAGCTCGACGATCATCGCCCCCTGGGTCGCGCACCAGGTTGCAAGGATCGCGATCAGCTCGGGACCTCGAGACGCCCCCGCGAGGCGGAACCGGCCGGTGCCGCCGTCCTCGTCGAGCGTCACCCCGGAGGCCGCCTCGCCGAGCCGCGCCTCGAGGGCGCGCCGGTCCGGCTCGGCGAGCGGCGTCGCCAGCCGGAAGTGGAGGGTCGGGGACGCGGCCGTCGCGAGCTCCTGCGGCCGCCCGAGCGCGACGATGCGGCCGCGGTCGACGATCGCGATGCGATCCGCGAGTCGCTCGACGTCCGTCAGGTCGTGGCTCGTCAGGAGGATCGTCACCCCGTCGTCGCGGAGCCGGCCGAGCAGCCCCCTGGTCGCGGCCCGCGCCTCGACGTCCATCCCGGCGGTCGGCTCGTCGAGGATGACCAGGTCCGGTCGCCCGACGAGGGCCACGGCGAGACCGAGGCGCTGCCGCTCGCCGCCGCTCAGCCGGCGGTAGCGGGTCCGCGCGACGCCCGGCTCCAGGCCGACCTCGGCCAGGAGCGCATCGGTGGCGCGCGGCGCGGCATGAAAGCGGCCGTGCAGCGCGACGACTTCGCGGGCCGTCATCCGCGGGTCGATCCCGCCGCCGCCCTGGAGCATCAGCCCGACCCGGGCCCGGTGGTTGCGGCCGGCCCTGGCCGGGTCGACGCCGAGGACCCGGACCACGCCGGCGTCGGGCCGGCGATAGCCCTCGATCGTCTCGACGGTGGTCGTCTTGCCGGCCCCGTTCGGCCCGAGCAGGGCGAAGATCTCGCCGCGGCCGACCCGGAACGAGACCCCGCGGAGGACCGGCCGCCCGTCGTAGTGCTTGCGGAGCCCGTCGACCTCGATCGCCGGGAGGGTGCCGTCGGCGACGGCCGTCACGACCCGCCCGAGATCAGGGCGTACTGGCGCTCGAAGTCGCGGTCCACGACGGCCCCGATCTGGATTGACCGAAGGACCCCGTCGCGGTCGACGAAGTAGCTCTGGGGCCGGCCGATGACGTGGTAGGCCTGCTTGATCGCCGCGCCCGGGTCGATGATCGTCGGCCACGTCGCGCCGTACTGGGCGACGAAGGCGCGGGCGCTGTCGGGGACGTCGTCGGTCAGCACCCCGACGACCGCGAGGCCGTCGGCGGCGTGCTCGGCGAGCTTTGCCTTGAGCAGCGGGAACTCGTCCCGGCAGGGGACGCAGTTCGAACCCCAGAAGTTGATCACGACCGGATGGCCGCGGAGTGCCGCCAGATCGAACGGCCGGCCGTCGAGCGTCGTGCCGGCCACGTCGGGAACGGGTCGGCCCTTCGCGACGGCATCGGTCGCGGGCTGGGTGAGCGCGACGATCGCGACGATCGCCAGGGTCGTGGCCGCGGCGACGGCGAGGAGGATCACGATCGTGCGGCGCATGCCGGGCTGGACCATGCAGGGCGCGACCGTCAGCCGCCGACCGTCAGCTCGCCGTTCATCGTGCCGGGATGAATGGAGCAGAAGTACTTGTACGTGCCGGCTTTCAGGGCCGGGACGTTGTAGGTCGTCTGGGCCGGACCCTGGTCGACCTTGCCGTCGAAGACCTTCGTGCCGCTCGCGTCCGTGATGTCGAAGTCGTGCGGGGCCGTGTCCTTGTTGTCGTAGGCCACGGTGAACGGCTTGTCGGCCGGTGTCTTCAGCGTCGCGACATCGAACTTGAGGTTCTGCGCGGTGATGGCGAGGCCGGCCGGTCCGCCGGCACCACCCGACGGCGCGGCCGACGCCCCCGGGGCGGCTCCACCGACGGCCGACCGGGGCGGGAGCCAGCCGGCCGTGAGGGCAATCGCGAACACGAGGAGGACGGCGAAGACGGGAACCACGATCCTCGGCCAGTCTGGCGGCGGCTCGTTCTCGAGATGGCCGGTGGCGTCGGCGCGGACGACCTGGTGGTACTCCTTGCCCGCGTCACGGAGCCAGCCGAGCAGGCTGACGATCGTGAAGACGACCCCGACCGCCAGGACCCAGCCACCGAACACGAGCCCGGCGAACAGCACTGCGACCGCGAGCGCGGCGAGGATCGGGCGGAACGACGGGCCCGGCATGTGCACGCCCGGCGGCGGGCCCGGGTGGACGACGGCCGGCAGCTGCGGGTGCTCGCCCGCCACGTGGTCGTACTCGCGCAGGCCCTCGCGGCCCCAGTAGAGGAGGGTCAGCACGAGCGCGATCAGGCCGAGGACGAGGATCGGCCCGTTGAAGACGAGGCCCAGGAACAGGAGGGCGGTGCCGACTGCCGCGAAGATCGGGGCGAGGGTCGGGCCGGGCATGTGGACCCCGGGCGGGGGCGGTGGCTGGATGCGCCCCGGCCGCCGCCGGCGCGGGCCGATCCGGCGGAAACGCACGACGACGTAGGCGATCCAGACCAGGACGATCAGGCCCATGAACACGGGCAGCAGAGCGATCAGCGAGCCCCAGTCCGGGATCACCAGGAGCTTGGTGAGATCCAGGATCCCGTTCCAGATCTGCTGGAGCAGCTCCATGGGTCAGCTCGCCGCCGCGTCCGTCACGTGGCCGTCAGTCGTTCGACGAGCCGGCGACGAGGACGTAGAACATCAGGCCCATCGCGATGCCGAGGACCGCGAGCATCGTCACCCCGGCGTAGTCGACGTGGAACTGCGAGACCGACTGGACGGCCCAGTACACGATCCCGGTGATCACGAAGATGATCCCGACGACCGCCGCGTTCCGGGGGTGCTGGAGCGGGTGCATCGAGCCTCCTGACTACAGGATGTAGAGCGTCGAGAACAGGGCGATCCAGACCACGTCGACGAAGTGCCAGTAGAGCGAGACCGCCTCGACCGCGTCGTGATGACGCGAGCTGAACTGGCCCGCGAGGCCGCGGTACAGGATCACCGAGAGCATGACCGCGCCGCCGAAGACGTGGGCGCCGTGGAAGCCGGTGAGCGTGTAGAAGGTCGTGCCGAACGGCGTGTCGGAGATGCCGAACCCGATCGTCGAGTAGTCGTAGACCTGGCCGAGCAGGAACACGATGCCGAGGATCAGCGTGACCGCGATGTTGCGGATCAAGCCGGTCCGGTCGTTGCGCCGGATCGCCCACACGGCGAACTGGCACGTGAAGGAGCTGGTGACGAGGATCGCGGTGAGCCCGGCGGCGTAGAACGGCTCGGCGTGGAGATTGAAGCGCTCGGCGAGCGCCGTCGGCACACCCTCCGCGACACCCGGCGGCCAGTGCACCGTCGACGCACGAACGCTGAAGTACGCCGCAAACAGGCCCGAGAAGAACATCACCTCCGAGCAGATGAACAGGATCATCCCGAGGATCGGGTTGCTGATCCCGCCCCGGCTGTCGTGGGCCAGGCCGGCGACCGGGTTGTGCTCGCTGACGGCGTGCCCGGGATCGCCGGTCGTGATGGCGCCGCTGCTGGCGGTCATCAGTGGCTCGTCCGGCCGTGGCGCAGGTCGAAGAGCGGCCGCTCGGAGCGGATCTCGGGGAGCCGGTCGAAGTTGTACGGCGGCGGCGGTGACGTCGTCGCCCACTCGAGCGTGTTCGCCTCCCACGGATCGTCGCCGGCGGGCTTGCCCGCCCGGAGCGAGAGGAAGATGTTCCAGAGGAGCGGGATCATGCTCGACGCGATCATGAACCCGCCGACCGTGGCGAGGAGGTTCAGGTCGTTCCAGCCCATGTTGCTCGCGTAGTCGGCGATCCGGCGGGGCATCCCGGCCAGGCCGAGCTGGTGCATCGGGAAGAACGTCATGTTGAAGCCGACGAACATCAGCACGAACTGGGTCTTGCCGAGGGTCTCGTTGAGCATCCGGCCGGTCATCTTCGGGAACCAGTAGTACAGGCCGGCCATCACCCCGAACACCGAGCCGCCGAACAGGACGTAGTGGAGGTGGGCGACCACCCAGTACGTGTCCTGGAGGGCGAAATCGACGGGGACGGCGGCGCTGAAGGCGCCGTTGATCCCGCCGATGAGGAACATCGACAGGAAGCCGAGCGCGAACAGCAGCGGCGTCGAGAAGGTCAGCTTGCCGCGGAACAGGGTGAAGATCCAGTTGAACATCTTCACGCCCGTCGGGACCGCGATCAGGAACGTCATCAGGCTGAAGAACGGCAGGAACACGTGGCCCGTCGTGAACATGTGGTGGGCCCAGACCGAGAAGCCGAGTGCGCCGATGCCAGCGGTGGCGAAGACGAACGCCTTGTAGCCGAAGAGGGGCTTGCGACTGAAGACGGGCAGGATCTCGCTGATCATCCCCATCGCGGGCAGGACCATGATGTAGACCGCCGGGTGGGAGTAGAACCAGAACACGTTCTGCCACAGGATCGCGTTGCCGCCGGTCGACGGGTCGAAGAAGTGGCCGCCGTAGTTGCGGTCGATGAACAGCATGATCAGGGCGCTCGTCAGGACCGGCGTCGCCATGACGACGAGGACGCTCGTCACGAGGACCGTCCAGACGAGGATCGGCATCCGGAACATCGTCATGCCGGGCGCCCGCATCTTGAAGATCGTGACGAGGAAGTTGATCCCGCCGAGGATCGAGCTCGTCCCGATCAGCAGGAGGGCCATCAGCCACAGGTCCTGGCCGGGCCCGCTCGAGGCGAGACCGTTGATCCGGTCCTCGGACAGCGGCGCGTAGCTCGTCCAGCCGGCCTGGGCCGTGCCACCGGTCACGAACCCGAGGAGCAGCAGGATGCCGCCCAACGGCAGCATCCAGAACGACAGCGCGTTGATCCGGGGGAACGCCATGTCCGGCGCGCCGATCTGGAGCGGGACGACGTAGTTCCCGAAGCCGACGAGGACCGGGATGATGAACAGGAAGATCATCACGGTCCCGTGCATCGTGAAGAGCTGGTTGTAGAGCAGCTCGTCGTGGAGGATCTGCAGTCCCGGCTGCGCCAGCTCCGTCCGGACCAGCAGCGCGAAGATCCCGCCGATGAAGAAGAACAGGAACGAGTTGACGAGGTAGAGGATGCCGATCTTCTTGTGATCGGTCGTCGTCAGCCACTCGTACAGCCCGCTCCGGTACGCGGTGGCGGCGGGCGTCAGCGTCGTGGTCGCCATCGGAGCTCCCTTACTGGACCGTGAGCGTGCCGAACATCGACGTGGGATGGATCGAGCACTCGAACTTGTAGGTTCCCGCGGGGATCGCCGGGACGGCGAAGTCGGCGGTCTTCGGCCCCGTGACGACCGGGCTGCCGTAGACCTTCGCGCCGGTGTTGTCGAGGATCACGAAGTCGTGGGGCGTGCCGACGTCCTGGTTGTCGTAATGGATCGTGAAGCCGGCGGCCGGCGCCGTCAGGCTCGCCTGATCGAACTTCACGTTCTTGGCGACGAGGGGGATGGTCGGGCCGGCGGCCGCACCGGACGGGGCCGGGGGCGGGGTGGCGTTGGCCGCGGCGATCTGCTTCTGCTGCCAGGCGGCGAAGTCGGCCGGCGCGAGGATGTGGACCTCGAACAGCATGACCCGGTGGCCGATGCCGCACAGCTCGGCGCACTGGCCCCGATACGTCTGGCCGGCGTCGCCGGCCGGGATGTCCAGGTCGAACTCGTTGTCGGCCTCGCCGACGAGATGCGGCACGACATCCCGCTTGAAGAGGAACTGGGGGACGTAGAAGGCATGGATCACGTCGGGGCTGCGGAGGAACAGGTGGGTCGTCTGGCCCGCCGGCAGCACGAGCCCACCGTCCGGACCGACCGGCACGTTCACGGTGAAGAGCGGCTTCGTCGTGTCGGTGGCGGTCGCCGTCTCGGGGAGGTAGTCGAAGGACCACTGGAACTGGCCGGCCACCGCCCGGACCTTGAGATTCGGATGGGCCGAGGTCGCGTCGACGCTGTTGAGCGTCTGCAGCGAGATCACGAACATGAAGATGACGATCGCGGTCGGGATCAGCGTCCAGGTCACCTCGGCGAGGTTGTTGCCGTGGGTCTGGGGCGGCAGCTCGTCGTCGCCGGGCTTGCGCCGATAGCGGATGACGGTCCAGACGATCAGGCCCTCGACGATGAGGAAGATCACGACCGCGATCGCGAAGACGATGTCGTACAGGTTCCGGATCGCCTGGCCCTGGACGGACTTCGCTTCCGGCGGGAAGAAGCTGTTCCAGACCGAGCTCGCATTCAGCGCCACCAGCACGGCCAGCCCGACGAGCACGGCGGCGGCCAGGAGCCAGCCGACGATCGCGTACGCGGAGGGCCGGTTGCGGGGGGTGGTCGACATCGACTGTCCTCGAACTCGAACGACGGCGCCCGGTCCCGCGGGGTGGGTGTCGCCAGGTGGAGATCGGAGCCGGCCTCAGGCCGCGTCCGACCACGCGGCCGGATCGGCGCCCATCATAACGGAGCGACCTCGGTGGGCGCGGGCGACACGCTCGATCCCGGCCTCCGTGCGACGATGCCCGCGATGTCTCCTCGTCGCGGCCGGGCCGCGCTCGTCTCGATCGTCATCGCCGGGCCCCTGAGCCTGGCCGCCGCCGGCACCGTCCTGGCCCACGGCCCGGTTCCCGCGGACCCGCCCACCGTCTTCAACCTCCTGTTCGGCTGGAACGTCGAGCCGGCCGTCCTCCTGCCATTGCTGGCCGCGGCCCTGGGCTGGGTCTGGGCGGTCCGGCGGATCGCGCGCGCCCATCCGGCGAATCCCGTCCCGCGCCGCCGGACGGTGGCGTTCCTCGGCGGGCTGGCCGCGATCGCGATCGCCCTGCTGTCGGGGATCGATACCTACGACACGACCCTGTTCTCGGTCCACATGGTCCAGCACCTCCTGCTGACGCTTGTCGCCGCGCCGCTGATCGTGCTCGGGGCGCCGATCACGACCCTCCTCCGGGTCGCGACACCCGACGTCCGGCGGCGGCTGATCCTGCCGATCCTCCATTCCCGGCTGCTCCGGATCGGGACCTTCCCGGTCATCGCCTGGGTGGTCTTCGCCGGCGTGATGTGGGGGACCCATTTCTCGCCGATCTTCGACCGATCCCTCGAGGACCCGGTGATCCACGATCTCGAACACGCGCTCTATCTCGGCGCGGCGCTCCTGTTCTGGTGGCCCGCGATCGGGCCGGATCCGAGCCCGTGGCGGATGCCCCACCCCGTCCGGGCGATGTACGTGTTCCTGCAGATGCCGCAGAACACGTTCCTCGCGGTGACGATCCTGAACTCGGCCGTTCCCTTGTACGCCCACTACGCGACGCTGGTCCGGCCGTGGGGCCCGTCGGCCCTCCAGGACCAGCAGGTCGCCGGCGGGCTGATGTGGCTGTTCGGCGACCTGCTGTTCCTCGCCGCGATCGGCGGGATCATCGCCGGCTGGATGATCCACGAGCAGCGGGAAGAGGCCGCGGTCGACCGGCGCGTCGATCGCGAGCGGGCCGCGATCCGGATCCGAGAGACGCGCCTTGCCGAGCGGTTGGCCGACGAGCGCGAGGGGCGTTGACGCCGTCGCCTCCTGAGTCGCTCGGTTAGCCTCGGGCCGGCAGCGGCGACCGCAGCAGCTCGCGGTAACGCTCCGGGTCCACGTTCCCGCCGGAGACGACTGCGACGATCGGGCCGTCGAGGCCGGCCAGACCCGCCTCGCCGGACCGGAACGCGAGCGCAGCAACCGTCAGCGCGCCCGACGGCTCGACGACGAGCCGGCTCTCCTCGGCGGCCAGGCGAACGGCGGCCGCGATCTCGAGCTCGGACACCGTCACGACGTCGTCGAGGAGCTTCGACAGGTGGGCGAAGTTGCGAATCCCGATCGCCGTCGTCCGCGTTCCGTCGGCGATCGTTCGCGACACGTCGGCGGCCGGCCAGCGGACGATCGCGCCCTCGCGCAGCGACTGCCGCGCGTCGGCGGCCAGCTCCGGCTCGACGCCGATCAGCCGCGCGCCGGGGGCGAGCGCCGTGACCGCGACCGCCACGCCGCTCGCCAGCCCGCCGCCACCGATCGGCACGAGCACGGCCGCGACGTCCGGCAGGTCCTCGGCGATCTCGAGCCCGACCGTGCCCTGGCCGGCGATGATCCGGTCGTCGTCGTATGGCGGGATGATCGTCAGGCCCTTCGCCGCGGCGATCTCCTCGGCGACCTGCTGGCGCTCCTCGCTCGACGTTCCGACGACGACCACCTGGGCGCCGTCGGCCTCGACCCGGGCCTTCTTCAGCGCCGGCGCATCCGACGGCATGACGACGACGGCCCGGACTTGGAGCAGCCGCGCGGCGCGGGCGACGCCCTGGGCGTGATTGCCGGACGAGTAGGTGATCACGCCGCGACCACGCTCGGCGTCGCTCAGCGAGGCGACCGCGACGTAGGCGCCGCGGATCTTGAACGCGCCGATCGGCTGGAGCGACTCGGCCTTGAGGAAGCGGCGCGCCTCCGGCCGGCCGAACGGCACGAGGGGCGTCCGGATCGCGACGCCGCGGAGCGTCTCGGCCGCCGCCCGGACGTCGTCGATGCCGACGAGGGGCCTGGCAGGGCGGGCCGCGACCCCGTCTGACGCCGTCGCTGCCGGCGCGTCGGGATCAGCCACCCCTGGCCACGATCCGCTGGCAGTCGATGCAGTGGGCCGCCCACGGCAGGGCCTCGAGCCGTTCCGGGGCGATCGGGCGGCCGCAGCGGATGCACGTCCCGAACGTGCCTGCGTCGAGCCGGGCGAGTGCCGCCTCGACGGCCTCGAGATGGAGCTGGTTCTTGTCCCGGAGCGCGAGGTCGCGCTGCTGCTCGAAGACCTGGCTCGCGGCCGCGGCCTGGGACCCGTACGTCATCGGCCCGGGCGCCACGATCCCCACGGTCAGCTCCTCGCGCAGGCGGTTCCGCTCGGCGACCAGGGTGGCGCGCAGGTCGGCGATCGGCTCGGACATCGACGGATCGTAACCCTGCCCGGCGCTTGGGCCTCGCCGCGTTGCGACCTATACTCCCTGGGAGTACAGGAGACCCAACGATGGCGATCGCGATCGACCCCGTCTGCGGCATGGAGGTCGACACGGAGACGACCGACCTCAAGCTCGAGCATGACGGGACGACGTATTGGTTCTGCGGCCGCGGCTGCTACCTCGAGTTCCGCGACGACCCCGAGCGGTTCCTCGACCCCGAGTACACGCCGTCGATGTGAGCGCTCGTGGCTGCGGGCATCTGCTGCGCGCGTGGCCGCCGCGAGCGCCGATAAGCGCCAGGTAAGGGATCGTCGCGACACTGATCGCGGCGGATCCGGACCGGGCACTCCTCGAAGGGGTCGACCGCCTCGAGCTCCGGCGATCTCGCCGGGAGGAGCGCACGGATGTTCGATCGCGTCGTGGCCGTGGCCCGCGTGATGCTGCCGGTCCTGATCCTCGTCGCCATGGCCCTTGCCGGCGAGGCCGGTCAGCGATGGATGCCATGACTCAGGTCCGGCCGGCGGTCTCCGAACCAGTGGTCAGGCGTGAGGCGATGTAGACCGGGATCGTCGACAGGAGGATGAGGACGAGCGCCACGACGTTGACGATCGGTCGCTGGTTCGCCTGGCGAAGGTGGTTGAAGATCCAGATCGGGATCGTCTCCTGCGTGCCCGCGGTGAACGTCGTCACGATGATCTCGTCAAAGGACAGCGCGAAGGCGAGGAGGCCGCCGGCGACGATCGCGGTCCGGATCACGGGGAACGTGATGTAGCGGAACGTCTGCCAGGTGTCGGCGCCGAGGTCCATCGACGCCTCCTCGATGTTCCGCGAGCTGCGGCGGAGTCGGGCAACGACGTTGTTGTAGACGACGACGATGCAGAACGTGGCGTGGCCGACGACGATCGTCGCGGTCGAGAAGCTGATCCCGGCCGTCCGGGCGGTCGCGTTCAGGGCGAGCCCGGTGACGATCCCCGGCAGGGCGATCGGCAGGACGAGCGACAGCGAGAAGACCTCCCGGCCGAAGAACCGGAACCGGTGGACGGCGAACGCCGCGAGCGAGCCGAGGACGACGGCGATCGCCGCCGAAAACAGCCCGACCTGGATCGACAGGCCGAGCGCGTCCCGGACCGACGGGTTGTCCCAGGCCGATCCGAACCACTCGGTGCTGAATTGCTGGATCGGCCAGACCTGGATCCGCTGGGCGTTGAACGCGTACAGGGCGATCACGGCGATCGGCAGGTAGAGGAACGCGAGCACCGCCCCCGACGCGGCCCGCAGCAGCCAGCGGGTCATCAGAGCGCCTCGAAGGCGCCGAGACGCCGGGCGACGAACAGGTAGATGGCCATGATCCCGACCGGGACGAGGGCGAACGCGGCCGCCAGCGGCAGGTTGCCCGAGACGCCCTGCTGCTCGAACACCACGTTGCCGATGAACTGGTTGTTCGAGACGAGACCGGGTGTGATGTAGTCGCCGAGCGTCAGCGAGAAGGTGAAGATCGAGCCGGCGGCGAGAGCGGGCAGGACGAGCGGCAGGATCACCCGCCGGAAGGTCGTCGAGCTGCGCGCCCCGAGGTCGGCGCTCGCCTCGAGCAGCGATCTGGGCACCCGCTCGAGGCCGGCGTAAAGGGGCAGGATCATGTACGGCAGCCAGAGATACGTGAACACGATGCCCGCGCCGAGCTCCGATGGGTACAGCCCGGCCGGCCCGAGTCCAACGAGACCGAGCGCCCAGTCCAGCGGGCCGTTCGGGCTGAGGATCACCCGCCACGCGTAGACCCGGACCAGGTAGCTCGCCCAGAGCGGCAGCAGGCAAAGCATGAACAGCACGGACCGGGTCCGAGGACTCGCCACCTGCGCCATGTAGAAGGCGATCGGGAAGGCGATGAGCATGTCGGCGACGGTGACCGCGGTCGCGAAGAGGAGCGTCCGGAGGGCGATCGTCCGGAACGCCGGCTGGTTGATCAGCTGCGCGAAGTTGTCGAGCGTCCAGTGCTGGACGACCCGGCCCGTGGCGCTGTCGAACGTCCAGAACGCCGTCACGAGCAGCAGCGCGAGCGAGCCCATGTAGACGATCCCGAACCAGCCGAGCGGCGGCGTGAGCAGCAGGAGGATCTGGGCTCGCGGGTGACGGTAGAGCTCCGCGAGGACGTGTCGACGCCCGCCGCCCCGGACGGCGCCCGGGAGCGGCCCGGACGCCGGGGCGGCGGAGCCTGGGACGTCAGGCGTGGTCGCCGTCATCGGTTCCCGGCCGGCGCGAAGGAACGCCCGGCCGGATGGCCGGGCGTTCCCGATCGGTCGGTCAGCTGCCGGCCTTGACGGCCTGGAACGCCGTCACCCATTGGTCGTAGGCGACACAGGTCTGACCGCGGCTGTCGCCGCAATCGACCTGGGGCGTCTTCCAGAAGCTGATCGAGTCGTAGAACGACTTGTCGTTGACGCTGTACAGCGTGCAGAAATTCTTCACGCCATACGAGCCGTACGTCTTGTCGAGCTCGGTGCACGCCTTCGGGTTGGCCGGCGCCTCGCCGAAGTACTCCGCGACCTCGGTCTGGACGTGCGGCGTGACCATCCAGGCCATCCACTTGTACATGCAGTTCGGGTGCTTGGCCTTCGAGGCGAGCATCCAGGTGTCGGCCCAGCCGGTCATCCCCTCCGTCGGGACGATCGCCGACACCGGGACCTTCGCCGCCTTCAGGGTGTTCGTCTGGTACGGCCACGTGGTCCCGACCACGGTCGCGCCGCTGGTGAAGTTGTCGATCTCGTCGGTGTAGGCGGACCAGTACTTACCGACGTACGGGTGCTGCGCTTTCAGAAGATCGATCGACGCGTTGAACTGGTCCTGCGTGAGCTCGTAAGGGTCGGTGATCCCGAGCTCCGGCTTGTGGGTCTTCAGGTACAGGGCCGCGTCGGCGACGTAGATCGAGCCGTCATAGGCGGTGACCTTGCCCTTGTAGGGCTCCATCTTCGCCGGGTCGAACGTGACGTCCCAGCTCGTCGGGGCCGGGGTGACCTTGTCGGTCCGCCACATCAGGGTGTTGCCGCCCCAGCCGTGCGACACGCCGAAGTGCTTGCCGTTGACGGTGTTGTGGGCGGGCGACTGCAGGAACGGGCTGATGTCCTTGAAGTCGGGGATCAGGTCGACGTTGACCTCCGCGACGTCGCCCCGGTTGATCAACGTGTTCGAGGCATCGCCCGATGCCGACACGCCGTCGTACAGGCCGCCGCCACCGCCCTGCATCAGGGAGACCATCGCGTCGGACGTGTCGGCCGGCTTGACGTTGACCTTGCCGCAGTCGGGGTTCGCGGCGATGAACGGGTTGACCCAGTCGTATTCCTTCACGTTCGAGCCGTCTTCCGCGTAGCCGGCCCACACGATGATGTCGAGCTCGCCCTCGCCCGCGCCGATCGCGGTCGGCAGATTCGAGCTCGGCCCGCCCGAGGCCGGCGCGGATGCGGCGGTCGAACCGCTCGGGGCGACGCTCGCCGGCGCCGACGGGGCGGACGGCGACGGTGTGGCGCCGCTCGAACAGGCCCCCAGGACGAGGCCGAGGCTGGCGCCCACGGCCAACAGGGATCGAGATCTCACGCTTCTCCTCCTCCAGCTGGATCGATCGCAAAGATGTGCTGCCGTTTCCAGATCAGGCGGACCGCCTTGCCGCTCAGGGCCAGGGCATCCGTCGACGACGTCGTCAGGTTCTGCTGGGTGACGACCAGCTCGGAGCCGGCGTCGAGGGCGACGACGTAGCGGGTGTCGGGCCCGAGATAGACGACGCTCCGGATGCTCCCGAGCGCCGAGGCTTCGTCGCCTGCGACCGGATCCGAAGGCTCCGCGATGCGGATCTTCTCGGGCCGGACCGTGAACGTTCCAGCCGTGCCCAGGATCGAGCGTGCGACCTCGCCCCGGAGCAGGTTCGAGGTCCCACGAAGCCGGCGACGAACGCCGTCGCGGGGCGCTCGTACACCTCGGCCGGAGCGCCGACTTGCTCGATCCGGCCGCGGTTGAAGACGGCCAGCCGGTCGCTCATCGTGAGCGCTTCCTCCTGGTCGTGGGTCACGTAGATGAACGTGATCCCGACCTGCTGCTGGATCGCCTTCAGCTCGATCTGCATCTCCTCGCGGAGCTTCAGGTCGAGCGCGCCGAGTGGCTCGTCGAGGAGGAGCACCCGCGGCCGGTTGATCAGCGCCCGGGCGAGGGCGACGCGCTGGCGCTGACCGCCGGAGAGCTGGCCCGGCTTCCGGCCCTCGTAGCCGCCGAGGCGGACCATCGCGAGGGCGTCGGCGACGCGTCGGCCGCGCTCCGGGCGGGCGACCTTCCGGACGACGAGCCCGTAGGCGACGTTGTCGCCGACCGTCATGTGCGGGAACAGCGCGTAGTCCTGGAAGACGGTGTTGACGTCGCGCTCGAACGGCGCCTGCCGGGTCACGTCCACCCCATGCAGGAGGATCCGGCCCTCGGTCGGCTGCTCGAACCCGGCGATCATCCGGAGCGTCGTCGTCTTGCCCGATCCTGACGGTCCGAGCATCGAGAAGAACTCGCCGTCGCGGACGTCGAGATCGACGTGGTCGACCGCGACGACCGGGAATGTGCCACCGCCGCCGGGGATCGACCGCGCGACCCGGCGGCCGACCTCGTTGTCGCCGAAGGTCTTCGTGACGCCGTCGAGCCGGACGGCGGCCACGGCATCGGCGCGCGGAGCGGCGCCGGATGACGCGATCGGAGCGGTGGTCGGGGTCGGGAGCGCCAAGCGGTTCCTCGGTCTGATCCGAACGGCGATCGGTGACGGCTCGGGGCGCGGCGGGCCCGGAGCGAGCGACGCGATGCCGCACTGTGCGGTTGGCTTCGCGCGCCTGTCAAGAATCGGCCGCCGCCGTCGCGCGGAGCGGTGTCGGCGAGCGGGTTCCTACACTCGTGGGCGTGCCAGCCCGAAGCCGTTCCCTCCTTCGCGTCCGTCGACTCAGCCGAGTCGGTCTGGCCGTCGCCGCCGTGCTCCTCGTCATCGGCTGCGACGCCGGCCCGCCGCCCGCAACGCCGCCCATCCACCCCGGGACGTCGACGGCCCCCCGCGAGGTCAATATCGTCATGAAGGACTGGGTGTTCCTGCCCGACCCGGTCGATCTCCTTCCGGGCGAGACGGTCCTCCTTCACGTGATCAACGGCGGTCTCGAGGTCCACGAGGCGATCATCGGCTCGCAGGCGGTCCAGGACGCCTGGGAGATCGCCGAGGCCGCGACCGCCGATGCTCCGCCCGGCCCGACGCCGGTCGTCAGCGTGCCACCCGACGTTGCCGGGATCCGGGTCGTCGCCGCATCGGGCCAGCGGGTCGATCTCGTCTGGACGGTGCCAGGCTCGGCGGAGGCCGGCGGG
>DATLVO010000095.1:0-3349 GCA_035577485.1 Verrucomicrobiia bacterium | reverse complement strand
GGCTGCATCGCCGGCGAGAACGACACGTGGTTGGGAACCGGAGCTCCAGCAGCAGGCTGGACGGAGTACGGCGACTTCGGGCAGCGGGGAGACCACCCGCACACCACCGAGCTCGGCCAGATCGTGACGTCGGCCTCGGGCTCGTACAACCCGACGACGACGGTGACCGCGACGATCGGCGGGTCGAGCCACGTCTACTCGGGCGTGACGGTCGGGCTCTACTGCGAGTCATCCAGCAGCCTCCAGCCGATCTACGGCCAGTGGGTGTACGACGAGGTTCCGACACCCGCCCCGGACGGAGTGACCGTCCTGTTCACCCTTGCCAACCCCTATGTCTCGGGCTCGCTCCGGGTCAAGGTCGATGGCGTGCCGATCCTCAATGGCCTGACGCAGACCGACCCTGTTGCGGGCACCTTCACCTTGGACTTCGCGCCGCTTGGGGCGCAGGGTGACACGCGAGGCGAGATCGTCACTGCCACCTACCAGGTCGGGCCATGACGATCCGGCTTGACGCTCATCGTCCCGAGTTCCACCGGGCTGCCCCGCCGCAACTCCCGGTCCGCTGCGCGACCACGGCCAACATCACGATCGCCACCGCGCTCAACAACGGCGACACGCTCGACGGTCTGACACTGGCGACCGGCGATCGGGTGCTCGTCAAGGACCAGACGAGCGGCAGTCAAAATGGCGTCTACATCGTCGGCGTGACTCCCGCACGTTCCTTCGACATGGGCGAGGGCGTGGCCGCGTGGGGCGCGATCATCCTCGTGATCGCCGGAGCCGTGAACGGCGGAACGATCTGGCGGAACACGAACGCCACACTGCCAACGATCGACACGACGGCGCTGGGCTTCACGCAGATCGCCACGGGCGGCAGCACCGGGACCGTCGAAGACTACGACTCTGACCTGTTCCCCTTCGCCACCATCACCTCGACCAAGGACTCCGGGAATCCCACCTTCAACTTCGATGCGATCCCGGAGACGGTCCTCAAGGTCGGCTCGACGTACTACTGCGTCTACATGACGTGGACCGGGACGTCGGTCATCAAGCTTGCCACCGCCACGGATCGGGACGGCCCCTGGACGTCGCTCTCGACGATCTGGACGATCGGCGACGTAGCGTGGGCGGCGGCTTCGACCTCGATCTATGCGCCATCGCTCGTCTTCGACGGCGCGACCTACTACCTGTTCTACTCGATCGTGAAGACGAGCGGCGCAACGGACTCCGGGAACGGCATCGGGGTGGCCACGGCCTCGGTCATCACTGGGCCGTACACCGATCACGGCTCCGCGATCCTGTCTCCCGGAGCGGGGGCGACGTGGGACTCGCGACGGGTCGGGGAGCAGGACGTGATCCACCACGATGGGCGGTGGGTCATGGCCTACATGGGCGAGAGCTCAGCCATCGCCTACCAGGACTCCGAGAAGATCGGCGTGGCGACGGCTAGCTCCCCGACCGGAACGTGGACCAAGAGCGCGGCGAACCCGGTCCTCGATTGGGGCGCAAGCGGGCAGTGGGACGACAATCTCATCGCCGACCCGTGCATCGTCTTCGCCAACGGCTACTACTGGATGATGTACGCCGGAGGCGGCGACCCGACGGGCAATCACCACCCTTGGGTACAGGGTCTCGCTTACGCCCTCGACCCGACAGCGGCGTGGACGCGCTACTCGGGCAACCCGATCCTCTCGCAAGGCGCCGGCGGAACGTGGGAGGAGTACGCCGCATGGCGCGGTGCGCTCTTCCTCGAGGACGGCCTGTGGGGCGGCGTCTACGGCGGGCTGGACGCGGGAGCCATCAACGCAAAGGGCGGCAACTTCCGGCTGAACATCAGCGTGCCGGCGGCGATCGGCGGCACCGTGACTTCTGTTGCTCTGACCATGCCCGCCGGGTTCTCCGTCTCGGGCTCACCCATCACCACCTCGGGCACGCTCGCGGTGACGGGGGGCACACCTACGGATCACGAGCACATCAATGCGGTGACGTTCTCCGGCGACGGTTCAACGACGGCCTTCGAGCTCCCGGCAGCGCCGTTCGATGCCTACGCCGTCACCGCGTTCGTGGCGGGGGTCCGGCAGGACGTGACGCTCTCGGGCACTCTGCTCACGACGATGACGTTCGGCTCCGCTCCCGCGTCTGGCACGGACAACATCGCGGTCGATATCGTGGCGGCGGCAGCATGACGACTGCGGCAGAACGCCTCGCCTCGCTGGCCGCGCTCCTGACCGGCACGGCCACAGTCCCGTCGGCGCAGGTGCCCCATACCCACACGGGCGGCGGCCTGACCAAGCTGTCCAGTCAGACGATCCAGGTGACGCAGACCTCGATCGCGCACGGCCTCAGCGGCACGCCCTCCGTCGTCATCATCAGCCCGCGCGGGGTGTCGTTCATCTACGAGTCGGCACCGGCCGATGCGACCAACGTGTACATGACCGCCGCAGGGATCACGACCTGCGACATCTACGTCGCCATCTGAGGGAGCCGAGATGCCGAGCAACACCTATGGCCGACAGGTTGTCGAGGCTCTGACCAACAAGTCCGGCGGCTCCGTGGCGGCGGGCGATGTCGTCATCATCGACACGACGAACAACGACGCCTTCACGACGTCCACGGCCGGCGCGTTCCAAGGGATGGTCGGCATCGCGCAGGAGACGATCGCCAACAACGGCACGGGGCGCGTGCTGACCGCCGGCTACGCGGCGCTGGTCAACGTCAATGCCTCCGTCACGCGGGGCAACTACGGCAAGACCCACACGGTTGCGAAACAGGCGACTGACGCCGGAGCCTCACGGGTGGCAGGAGCCTTCTGCCAGTTCCTCACGGGTGGCACGACGCCCGATGCGCACCTGTTCGGCTTCCCGGACGGTTCGGCAGCGACGAGCGCAACGTTCGTCACGGCCCACGGTGCCCGCGTCAAGCGCGCCTCAACCTCGTTCTCGGTCGGCAACAATACCTTCACGGCCGTGCAGTTCGATGCCGAGGACTTCGACACGGACACGATGCACGACAACACGACGAACAACAGCCGGATCACGATCCCCACGATTACCGGCGTGACGACGGGCCTCTGGAACATCGAGGCCAACGGGTACATGGATACGGTCGGCAGCCCGATCCAGGGTGATGTCGAGTTCCGGCTCAACGGGACGACGGTGTTCGCTTTCGCCCGTTTCTACAACTCGGGCACGCTGTGCGGGTTCGTCCTTGCAACGCCGTACGTCCTGTCGGCGACCGATTACATCGAGTGCCTGCTCCGAACGACGACGGCCAGCGGCAACGCGAGCTATGACGCCGCAGGCTCGCCCATCTTCTCGGCAACGTTCCTCGGCAAGGTCACCTAGCCTCT